>NZ_AGBF01000049.1 GCF_000225525.1 Streptomyces zinciresistens K42
CGCCCCCGGCCCCATCCGTCCACGAGCGTGGCGAGCAGTGCGAGCAACACCACCGCCGCGAGCGCCAACCACCACGACGTGTTCATGAGAACGAAGGTACCGGCGCACGGGGTCCCGGAGGGGGGTTGTCCGGGCAACCGGCGGGCTTGGTGCCGGTGTGGAGAACGAGGCAAGGAGCCGTGACCGGTTTTCTCGGGGGCTGTTGAGATCACGCCGCCCACCGCAGATGATGTTCCACGGGCGTCGGTGACCCGACGCCATGACGCGGTTGCGGCGGAGCGGGGGCGGGGAGTGCTGCGGCGACGTGGCGACGTGCTGGCTGGTGCGTCATGAGGAACCGTTTGCAGTTACTGCTCCAGGTCCTGTTGGTGCTCGTCGCGAGCCTGCTCGGAATCGTCACCAACTACGCCACCAACGAGAACGACGTGCCGTGGCTCCTGCAGGTGCTCCAGCAGGTCGCGATCCCGGCCATCGGCCTGCTGATCGTCACCATGGTGGTGGTGCAGCTCGTCGTCCACCGCCTGGAGAATCCCGGGCCTCCGCCGACGGACTGGCCCCGCGACCGCGTCCCGTATCCCGGCTTGGACGCCTTCGTGGAGGACGAGGCCGCCGTGTTCTTCGGCAGGGAGGCCCAGTCCGAGGATCTGACGCGCCGGCTGCACGAAGCGCAGGACCGTCCCGCCGACAGGCTCCTCGTCCTCGTCGGGGCCTCGGGGAGCGGCAAGTCGTCGCTGGTACGGGCGGGGGTGATGCCGCGGCTGCGCGGTCGGCGCTGGTCGGTCCTCCCCGCCTTCTCTCCGGGCCCCAACCCCCTGGCGGCCATGGCGTCCGTGATCTCTGCGGCCGATGGCGGGCGCGAACCGGTGAGCGCGGTATTGCGGCGCCTGCGCCAGGACCCTGCCGCCCTCCTTGCGGAGTTGTCCCGGCTGCGCGCCGGCAGGTTCCGCCGCATGCTCGTCGTGGTCGACCAGTTCGAAGAACTCGTCACTCTCGCCGGCGAGCGCGAGCGCACCCAGTTCCTCGAAGCCCTCCACGCCTGTGTGACGCGCGATGCGAGGATCCGCGTACTCGCCACCCTGCGCGTCGACTTCCTGGGACCCCTCCTCGCCACGGACCACGCCGACCTCTTCCAGCACCCGGTCGCCATCGGCGCGCTCGGCAGGAGACAGCTCGCCCAGGTGGTCGAGCAGCCGGCCACTCTTGTCGACCTCTCCTTCGCACCCGGTGTCGTGGAGGCCATCGTCAACGACGCGGGCACGGACGACGCCCTGCCGCTGCTCGCCTATCTGTTGCAGGAGCTGTACTTCGCCTCCGGCCCCGGCGAGACGGTCACCGAGGAGCTGTACCGCGGCCTCGGTGGCGTGGCCGGCACCCTCGCCCGGCAAGCCGACCACATCGTGGCGGAGCTCGGCTCCGCGGACGACGGCATCGACTCGGTGCTGGGGGTGCTGCTGAGGTTCGTCACCGTCCAGGGCCAGGAGACGGCCCGGCGCCGCGTGCCGCTCGCCGAGCTGACGGCACAGGAACGACGCGTCGTGGACGCCTTCGTCGAGGCACGCCTGCTGATGTCCGACGTACGCGCCGGCCAGGAGTCCTACGCGCAGGTCACCCACGAGGCGCTGTTCCGCCAGTGGGCACCCTTGCGGCAGGAGGTGGAGGCACGCGCGGAACAGCTGCGTCAACGCGCGGAACTCGAACGGTGGGCGGAGGACTGGGAGAGCTCCGGGCGCGGCGCCGACTATCTGCTCACCGGCGAGAGGCTCGCTCTCGCCCAGAGGTGGCTGCTCGCGCTGCGGGAGAGCGGGCAGGCCGCGACGGAGGCGGCACAGTCGCTCGTCGAGTCGTCGCAGCGGCGTGATCTCGCGTTCCTGCGCCGTGTTTCGGACAGCATCGGACAGCAGGTGCTCGGTGCCGTGGACCAGCAGCCCGAGCAGGCCCTCCTCCTGGCGCTTGCCGCGCTGGGCGAATGCACGCCGACCCCGAAGGCCCGGCGCGGCCTGATGACGGCTCTGGCGTTCAGCCACGGGCGCATCCAGCTGGACGGGCACACCGACACCGTCCGGCACGTCGCCTGGTCGCCGGACGGACTGCTTCTGGCCACCGCGTCCAGAGACGGCACGGCCAGGGTCTTCGACGCCCTGTCGGGTCGCTCCGTGCGGGTCCTGCCGTCCGAGGGCGTGATGGTCGAGGGTGTGGCCTGGTCGCCGGACTCCGCACGGATCGCCAGCGTGGGCCGCGACCGCGTCGTACGGATCTGGGACGCCGCGTCCGGGGAGCCCCTGCGCCTGCTCACCGGTGCCTCCGACATCGGACGGCAGGTGGCCTGGTCGCCCGACGGCCGGTGGATCGCGGGCAGTTCACGCGACCAGAGGGTGCGGGTATGGGACGCCGAGACGGGCGACCTGATCCGCGAGCTGCGCGGACACCGCGACGATGTGTGGGGCCTCGCCTGGTCCCCGGACAGCGCCCACCTGGCGTCGTCCTCGCACGACCAGACCGCCCTGGTGTGGGATCTGGCCACCGGCACCCCGGTGACGACGCTGTCCGGCCACTCCGACTTCGTGGAAGGCATCGCCTGGTCCCCGGACGGACGCCGCATCGCCACCGGATCCGGTGACCACACGGTCCGCGTCTTCGACGCCCGGAGCGGCGCGCAGCGGCTCCTGGTCCGCGGCCACACGGACTACGTCTGGAACATCGCCTGGTCGCCCGACGGGCAGATGCTCGCCTCGGCCTCCTCCGACCAGAGCGTACGCATCGTCGACGCGCACGACGCGAAGGTCGTCGCCGTCCTGCGCGGGCACTCCGACACGGTGTGGGGCGTGACCTGGTCCCCGAGCGGCGACAGGCTCGCCACCAGTTCCACCGACGGCACGGGCCGCATCTGGGACCTACGCCCCGGGGGCGCCGAACGCCTGCTTCTCCACGGGCACCGAGGGCCCGTGAACCAGGCTGCCTGGTCGCATGACGACACCCGCATCGCCACCGCCTCGGACGACGGAACGGTCCGCGTGTGGGACGCCACCACGGGAGCCCTCTCCGGGGGCGTCATCCAGCAGACGGGCCGTGTGTGGAGCGCCGCCTGGTCACCGCTCGACGATCGCCTGGCCATCAGCACCGACGACGGTGTGTTCCGCCTCGTCACGGAGAACCGGGCCGCCGCCTTCGACCACCGGGTACCTGTGGTCGAGTCGGTCGCGTGGTCCCCCGACGGCAGCCGCGTCGCCACCGGGGACCACGACGGCACTGTGAGGATCTGGTCGGCCCGAGCCGGGGTGGAGCTCGTCTCCCTGGGAGGACACCAGGACTGGGTCGGACGCGTCGCCTGGTCCTCCAGCGGTCGCCTTCTCGCCAGCGTCTCGGACGACCGTACGTGCCGGCTCTGGGACGTTGCCGAATGCCGACAGCTCACCGTGCTGCGCGGGCACGACGACTATGTCGACGACGTCGCCTGGTCCCCCGACGAGGGCCGCGTCGCCACCGCCTCCGGGGACTGGACAGCGGCCGTGTGGGACACCGCCACAGGCCGCCGCGTCGAGATCCTCAAGGGCCATGAGGGCCGCGTCCGCGCCGTGGCATGGTCTCCGGACGGCAGCCGCATCGCCACCGGATCCGACGACCGCACGGTGCGCCTCTGGTCGTCCGACACCTTTGAGGAGATCGCGATCGTAGGGGTGCACCAGGACAGGCTGGCCTCGGTCGCCTGGTCCCGGGACGGCACTCGCCTGCTCACCGGCTCCTTCGACGGCACCGCCCGGGTGTGGGCCGCCGAGCCCGACTTCGACCGTCTTGAGGCAGAAGCACGCGGCCGGGTCTTCCGCGTCCTCAGCGACGTCGAGCGACGGCACCACATGCTGCCGCCGAGCCCGTGATCACCCTTGCAGGTCCACCGTCTCGACCGTGCGGTCATCGGTGTGCACCAGGTACTCGTCCGGGTCGAGGTCCATCGCCTCGCGCTGCGGCGAGGCCCAGTAGAGCGCGTTCCGTTCGGCGAAGGTCTCCGGGCCGTCGTACGAGATGAGCCAGACGAACCGGTTGCGCTCGCGGTCTGCCCAGGCGCCGCCGATGGTGAAACCCAACTCCCGTCGCAGCGGCACGATTTCCGCACGCCACCGCTCCACCCACATGTCGAGCATGCCCTCCCGGACGGTGTAGGTGCGCAGCTGGGTGGTCCTGGGCATACGAGTCCCTCCTGAGTCCTGGCTCCGGGACCGCAGCGTACGCGTCGCAGCGCCGCCAGAGCGATGTCGTGCCACAGCTCCCGGGCGCCGGGAAGGCGCCGCCGCCGGCCTCGCGGACCAGGCCCCTCGTCTGGGGATCACCTTGCCGACCCGATGAAGACCGCGCGATGCGCGAGGCCCCTCGGATGCCCGCTGGGCATGATCGAACGGCTGCTCGTCCCGTAGCCCGGATGGCAGAGCACCACAGGTGAGTTCGCCCACAACGGACCTGTGCGGAGGAGCGACCGGAGGTTTTGCGCCTTACGCTCAACAAACCGCACGACCCCCCGACGCTCCCCTTCCCGGTCTCGCCGGATTTCCCGCCAGCGGAGGTTTCTGTTTCATGAAGCTCACCGTCGTCGGCTGCTCGGGGTCGTTCCCGTCCGCGGAATCGGCCTGTTCGAGCTACCTCGTCGAGGCCGACGGCTACCGGCTGCTTCTCGACATGGGCAACGGCGCCCTGGGCGAGCTGCAGCGCCACTGCGGTCTCTACGACCTCGACGCGATCTTCCTCAGTCATCTGCACGCCGACCACTGCATCGACATGTGCGCGTACTTCGTCGCGCGCTACTACCGGCACGACGGCGGCCGCTGCGACCCCGTCCCGGTCTACGGACCCGAGGGCACCGAGCAGCGTCTGACCACCGCCTACGCCGACACCCCCACCGCCTCGTCCATGAGCGAGGTCTTCGACTTCCACACGGTCAAGCCGTCCACCTTCGACATCGGCCCCTTCACGGTGCACACCGAACGCGTGGCCCACCCGGTGGAGGCGTACGGCATCCGCATCGAGCACGGCGGCAGGACGCTGACCTACTCCGGCGACACGGGCGTGAGCGCGTCCCTGGACGAACTCGCCCGCGACGCCGACCTGTTCCTGTGCGAGGCCGCGTTCACGCACGGCAAGGAGAACATCCCGGACCTGCACCTCAACGGCCGCGAGGCAGGCCAGTCGGCGGCCCGCGCGGGTGCCCGGCGCCTGCTCCTCACGCACATCCCGCCGTGGACCGACCCCCAGGTCAACCTCGCCGACGCCCGCGCGGTCTTCGACGGCCGGGTCGAGCTGGCCGCGCCGCGGCGGACGTACGAGGTCTAGCCCTGAGGGACAGCGGAAGGCCCCGGAACCGGTGAGCTGAGGTTCCGGGGCCTTTCCGCCATGCCGCGGGGCTCACGCCTTGGTGAGGTCCTCGGTCTCCTCCTCGGGCTCGCGGCCCGGGGTGGGGAGGTTCCACTTGGTGATCGCGAAGCGGAAGACGGAGTAGTAGACCGCGGCGAAGACGAGACCGATCGGGATGATCAGCCAGGGCTTGGTCGCCAGGTTCCAGTTGAGCCCGTAGTCGATGAGGCCCGCGGAGAAGGTGAAGCCCGCGTGGACGCCGAGCGCCCAGGTGATCGCCATCGACAGGGCGGTGAGCACGGCGTGGATCACGTAGAGCGCCGGGGCGATGAACATGAACGCGAACTCGATCGGCTCGGTCACACCGGTCACGAAGGACGTCAGCGCGAGCGAGACCATCATGCCCGTCACGGCCTTGCGGCGCTCGGGGCGGGCGGAGTGCGCGATGGCGAGGGCGGCGGCCGGCAGACCGAACATCATGATCGGGAAGAAGCCCGACATGAACTGCCCGGCGGTCGGGTCGCCGGCGAAGAAGCGGTTGAGGTCGCCGTGCACCATCTGACCGGCGGCGTCCTTGAAGTCGCCGAGCTGGAACCAGGAGACGGTGTTCACGAACTGGTGCATGCCGACCGGGATCAGCGCGCGGTTGATCAGACCGAACAGACCCGCGCCGACCGCGCCGAGACCGGTCATCCACTCGCCGAAGTCGGAGATGACCTCGCCGATGGGCTCCCAGACCAGGCCGAAGAAGACGCCCATGAGCGTGCCGACGAAGGCCATGACGATCGGGACGAGACGGCGGCCGTTGAAGAAGCCGAGCCAGTCCACCAGCTGCTTGCGGTGGTAGCGCTGCCACAGGACGGCGGACAGCAGACCCATGACGATGCCGCCGAGGACACCGGGGTTGTTGTAGGTCGCGGCTATGTCCGCGCCGGCCTGGACCTTGGCCTCGGTGACCGGGAACGCCTTCAGTACGTTGCTGTAGACCAGGAAGCCGACGAGCGCGGCGAGAGCGGTCGAGCCGTCCGACTTCTTGGCGAAGCCGATCGCCACACCGATGCAGAACAGCATCGGCAGGTTGTCGAAGATCGCGCCACCGGCGGTGGCGAACACGGCCGCGACCTTGTCCCAGCCGAGCCCGTCCTTGCCGAACACATCGGGCTGGCCCAAGCGGAGCAGAAGACCCGCGGCCGGCAGCACGGCGATCGGGAGCTGAAGGCTGCGACCGACCTTCTGCAGGCCCTGGAACAGGCCGGATCCCCTCTTCTTCGCGGGGGCCGCCGATGTGGTGGCGGTGCTCATGGACTTCCTCCATCGGGTGGTGGTCTACACCACTCAGTGGTGTAGACCTGTTGTAGCACGATGAAGGTGGCGTAAGGAACCAGTGATTCCCCGGGTTCTCCGGACCGTTATCTGGCCTTATGTCAGACCTTTGTCACGTCCTCCACTTCGTCCTCCGGCTCCCTGCCCGGCGTCTTGAGATCGAACCTGGTGATCGCGAAACGGAAGACGGCGTAGTAGACGGCGGCGAAGCAGAGGCCGATCGGGATGATGGCCCAGGGCTTGGTCGCCAGGTTCCAGTTGATGACGTAGTCGATCAGTCCGGCGGAGAAGCTGAAGCCGTCGTGGACCCCCAGTGCCCAGGTCACCGCCATCGAGACGCCCGTCAGCACCGCGTGCAGCGCGTACAGCACAGGGGCCACGAAGAGGAACGAGTACTCGATCGGTTCGGTGATGCCCGTGACGAACGACGTCAGGGCCACCGACAGCATCAGGCCGCCGACCTCCTTGCGGCGGCCCGGCCGGGCGCAGTGGGTCATCGCCAGCGCCGCGGCGGGCAGCGCGAACATCATGATCGGGAAGAAGCCCGAGGTGAACTGGCCGGCGTCGGGGTCGCCCGCGAGGAACATGTTGATGTCGCCGTGCACCACCGTGCCGTCCGGCTTGGTGAACGTGCCGAACTGGAACCAGATGGGCACGTTGAGGAACTGGTGCAGCCCCACGACCAGCAGCGCGCGGTTGGCGATGCCGAACACGCCCGCGCCCCAGGCGCCTAGGCCGCTCATCCAGTCGCTGAAGCTCTCCAGCGCGTCACCGATCGGCGGCCACACCCACAGGCACAGCGCGGCGAACACGATCGCCACGAAGGCCATGATGATCGGCACCAGCCGGCGGCCGTTGAAGAAGCCCAGCCAGTCGACCAGCTTCGTACGGTGGTAGCGGGCCCAGAAGAAGGCGGCCAGCAGGCCCATGACGATGCCGCCGAAGACCCCCGGGTTCTGGAACTCGAAGACGGTGACCGTGCCGTCCTGCACCTGGCAGCCCACGTTGGGTACGGCCTTGGAGCCCTCGGGGCAGTCCTGGGGGAACTGCCGCAGCACCGTCCAGTAGACGAGGAAGCCGGCGACCGCCGCCAGCGCGGTGGAGCCGTCGGACTTCTTCGCCATGCCGATGGCCACGCCCACGCAGAACAGCAGGGGCAGCCCGAGGGAGCCGTCGAGCAGCGCGCCGCCCGCGCCGACCATCACCTTCGAGACGTCGGTCCAGCCGAGGCCGTCGTCGCCGAACACGTCGGGCTGGCCGAGCCGGTTGAGGATGCCCGCCGCCGGCAGGACCGCGATCGGCAACTGGAGGCTGCGGCCCATCTTCTGCAGACCCTGGAAGAGGGTGTTCCAGCGGGCGCGGGCGGGGCTCACCGCACTGTCGGCACTCATCCGAACCCCTCCGTCGGCGGGCGGTTTGTCGGCCGTCCCCACGGTGGTGTAGACCAGTTGACGGACGGTTCCGCTGTCGTGATCGCCATCCTTCGGCACCGACGGCATGACCGCTCGCGAAGATGGGCCAACTGTGGGTTACTGCGACAAAGCGGTTCGGATCAGGGAGAAGGAACATGGCCAGCAAGGCTGAGAAGATCGTCGCCGGGCTCGGCGGCATCGACAACATCGAGGAGATCGAGGGCTGCATCACCCGTCTCCGCACCGAGGTCAGCGACCCCGGACTGGTCGACGAAGCCGCCCTGAAGGCCGCCGGAGCCCACGGCGTGGTGAAGATGGGCACCGCCATCCAGGTCGTCATCGGCACCGACGCCGACCCGATCGCCGCGGAGATCGAAGACATGATGTGAGCCGCGCGCTCACCCGCGAGGAGCCCCTCCCACCGCGGGAGGGGCTCCTTCCTTTCGGGCACTAGGCTCACGCCATGTCCTCAACGCCCCGCATCGACGGCCGCACCCCCGACCAGCTCCGCCCGGTCGGCATCGAACGCAACTGGAGCAAGCACGCCGAGGGCTCCGTCCTCGTCTCCTTCGGCGACACCAAGGTGCTGTGCACCGCCTCCTTCACCGAAGGGGTCCCGCGCTGGCGCAAGGGCAGCGGCGAGGGCTGGGTCACCGCGGAGTACGCCATGCTGCCCCGCGCCACCAACACCCGCGGCGACCGCGAGTCCGTCCGGGGCAGGATCGGCGGCCGCACCCACGAGATCAGCCGGCTCATCGGCCGCTCCCTGCGCGCGGTCATCGACTACAAGGCGCTCGGCGAGAACACGATCGTCCTCGACTGCGACGTCCTCCAGGCCGACGGCGGCACCCGCACCGCCGCCATCACCGGCGCCTACGTCGCCCTCGCCGACGCCGTCTCCTGGGCCCAGGGCCGCAAGCTGGTCAAGGCCGGCCGCAAGCCCCTCACCGGCACCGTCAGCGCCGTCTCCGTGGGCATCGTCGGCGGTGTGCCGCTGCTCGACCTGCGCTACGAGGAGGACGTGAAGGCCGACACCGACATGAACGTGGTCTGCACCGGCGACGGCCGGTTCGTGGAGGTGCAGGGCACCGCCGAGGCCGAGCCCTTCGCCCGCGCGGAGCTCAACGCCCTGCTGGATCTGGCGGTTTCCGGATGCGGGGAACTCGCGGATCTTCAGCGCAAGGCGCTTGATACCGTCCTGGAAAGGTAAAGAGAACACCAAGGACGGAACAGGACCCCGGGCAACCGCGGCACGCCTCCCGGCGTCACTAGGAGTACGGGCGTACGGCACACCACCGTGCGCCCGCCAGTGAACGGGGGCCGCGAGGTCCGGGCAGGGGAGGGAACGTCAACCATGGCCACGAGCCGACGCCGGAGCCGTATCGCCAGAGCAGCCGCAGCCATCGCGGCGGTCGGCCTGACGGCCGGGCTGACCACCGGCTGCAACGCCGTCGGCAAGGCGCTGGACTGCGTCCAGACCGCCGACACCATCGCCGACAGCGTCACCCAGCTCCAGCAGGCCGTCGAGAACGCCGCCAACGACCCGACGCAGCTGGAGCAGTCGCTGACCTCGATCGACAAGAACCTCGGCAAGATAGGCGACAAGACCGGCAACACCGATGTCAACAAGGCGGTGGGCGACCTCCAGAAGGCCGTCACCAACGTCCGCGACGCCGTGCAGAACGGCGACGCGACCCCGGACATCACCCCGGTCACCCAGGCCGCCGGCGAACTGACCAAGGTCTGCACGCCGTAACCCACCGGGCGGCGGAACGGGCGGGCGGGGCCGGGATACTGGACCCATGACCCGCCTCATCCTCGCCACCCGCAACGCCGGGAAGATCACCGAGCTCCGGGCGATCCTCGCCGACGCAGGTCTCGACCACGACCTCGTCGGCGCGGACGCCTACCCGCAGATCCCCGACGTCAAGGAGACCGGCGTCACCTTCGCCGAGAACGCCCTGCTCAAGGCCCACGCCCTGGCGCGGGCCACGGGGCTGCCGGCCGTCGCCGACGACTCGGGCCTGTGCGTCGACGTGCTGAACGGCGCTCCCGGCATCTTCTCGGCCCGCTGGGCCGGCCGGCACGGCGACGACGAGGCGAACCTCAACCTGCTGCTGGCCCAGCTCGGCGACATCGACGCCCCGCACCGCGGCGCCCACTTCGCCTGCGCGGCGGCGCTCGCCCTGCCGGACGGCACGGAACGCGTCGTCGAGGGACAGCTGCGCGGCACCCTGCGCACCGCCCCGGCGGGCGCGAACGGTTTCGGCTACGACCCGATCCTCCAGCCGCAGGGCGAGAGCCGGACCTGCGCGGAGCTGAGCCCCGCGGAGAAGAACGCCATCAGCCACCGCGGCAAGGCGTTCCGGGCGCTGGTGCCGGTGGTGCGGGAACTGCTCGTGCGGTAGACGGTGCGGCCGGAGGGACTCGAACCCTCACGGGTGTTACCCCACTGGGACCTAAACCCAGCGTGACTGCCAATTCCACCACGGCCGCGTGACCTTGCCCGGCCATGCTACTGGCCGGGCCGGGAGCTCAGATGCCCAGATCCTTGATGATCTTCGCCACGTGACCGGTCGCCTTGACGTTGTACAGCGCCCGCTCGACCTTGCCGTCCTCGTCGACGACGACCGTCGAGCGGATCACGCCCACGACCGTCTTGCCGTAGAGCTTCTTCTCGCCGAAGGCGCCGTAGGACTCCAGGACCTTCTTGTCCGGGTCGGCCACCAGCGTGACCTTCAGGGACTCCTTCTCGCGGAACTTCGCGAGCTTCTCCGGCTTGTCGGGGGAGACGCCGATGACGTCGTAGCCGGCCCCGGCGAGGACTTCCAGGTTGTCCGTGAAGTCGCAGGCCTGCTTGGTGCATCCGGGCGTCAGGGCGGCCGGGTAGAAGTAGACGATGACCTTGCGGCCCTTGTGGTCCGCGAGGGACACGTCGTTGCCGTCGGCGTCGGGCAGGGTGAAGGCGGGGGCCACGTCCCCCGGCTGGAGTCGCTCGCTCATCGGACCAGCCTAACCGGGGAGCCTGACGGTGCGGTCCGGCGTGGAACTGACAGACTGTCCGGAAACAGCATCAGCATCACTTCGGAGGCCGTACGGTGGCGGACACGTCGGACACCAGAACACCGGCTCAGATCGAGGCGGACATCACGCGCCGCCGGGCCGTGCTTGCCGAGACGCTCGACGAGATCGGGGTGCGCGTGCACCCGAAGACGATCGTCGGCGACGCCAAGGCCAAGCTCGCCTCGAACATCGACCACACGCTCGGCAGGGCCTACGTCGGGGTCAACCGGGCCGTGAGCGACGCGAGGTCCCGGTTCACGGACGAGAAGGGCGCACCCCGGCTGGAGCGGATCGTGCCCGTCGCCCTCGTCGCGGTCGGACTCGTGGGCCTGCTGGCCCTGAACACCCGGCGCCGCCGCGGCTAGGGAGTGTTGCGAAAGTAGCGTCGTCCGCCCGCCGGGCAGGCGGGACTTTCGAAACACGCCCTCGTGCCGCGGCACCGGCTCCCGGCCGACCCACGGCGTACGCGGGCGACAAAGGCAGGTAGGTTCAAGGTGTGAGCGCCAGAAGAAACGAGCACAGCACCCAGCACGACAAGCTGCCCATCCGGATGCTGCACGACCGGGTTCTCGTCCGGCAGGACACGACCGAGGGCGAGCGGCGTTCCGGCGGCGGCATCCTCATCCCCGCCACGGCCGCCGTCGGCCGCCGGCTGGCCTGGGCCGAGGTCGTCGCCGTCGGGCAGAACGTCCGTACCGTGGAGCCCGGCGACCGCGTCCTGTACGACCCCGAGGACCGGGCCGAGGTCGAGGTGCGCGGCGTCGCCTACGTGCTGATGCGGGAGCGGGACCTGCACGCCGTGGCCGCCGACCGTTTCGAGGGCTCGGAGGACTCCACCGGGCTCTACCTGTAGGTCCACGACACCTCTGGTTCCACGGGAAGAGGGGCTGGTGACCATGGTCACCAGCCCCTCTTCCCGTTTCTTTGCTAGCTTTGAAGAAGCCCGACGAGACGCGCCGTACCGGGACGAAGGCAAAGACGACGCAGCCCGCCCTGTGTCGTCACGTCCCGGAGGTGCCTGTCATGGCCTGGGTCCTGCTCATCGTCGCCGGTCTGCTGGAGGTCGGCTGGTCCGTCGGCATGAAGTACACCGACGGCTTCACCCGGCTGGTCCCCAGCCTGTTCACCGGCGCCGGCATCGTCGCCAGCATGATCCTGCTGTCCTACGCCGCCCGCTCCCTGCCCATCGGCACCGCCTACGGCGTGTGGGTCGGCATCGGCGCGGCCGGCGCGGCGGTGGTCGGCATGGTGGTGCTGGGCGAGCCCGTCACCGCCGCGCGGATCTTCTTCGTCTGCCTGCTGCTGGTCGCCGTGGTGGGGCTGAAGGCGACCAGCGGTCACTGAGAAGCGCTCACTGAGAAGCGCTCACTCTCTGCGGGTGGTGCCGGGCAGACCGACCGTGGTCCCCGTCGTCCCGGTGCCCCCGCTGTTCGTGGAGCCGTCGGTGGTGCCGCCGGTCTGGCCTCCGGTGTCGGTGCCCGCGCTGCCCGTGCCGCCCGAGGTGGAGCCGTCGGTGGTCCCGCCGTCCCCCGTGCCGCCGGTGCTCTCGCCGCCCGTGCCGCCGTCGGTGGCGCCCCCGTCGCCCGTGCCGCCGTTCTGGCCGCCCTCGGTGAGGCCGCCGTCCGGCTCGCCCGGCGTCTGCCCGCCGGTCTGGCCCTCGGTGTCCTGGCCGGGGGTCGGCTGCCCGGAGGCGCCGCCGTCCTCGCCGCCGGTGCTCGGGTCGCCCGCCGTCGGGTCGGTCGTCGGGTCCTGCGGGGCGTTCGCGTTCTCCTGGAGCCGCAGGTCGAACTGCTTGGCCGGCTTGCCCTTCAGGGCCTGCTTGGTGAACTGCGCCCAGATCTCGGTGGGCGCCCCGCCGCCGTTGATGCGGGGCAGGCCCATCACGCCGTACAGCGACTTGTGCTTGGCCGTGACCGGGTCCTGGCCCATGACCGCCACCACGGTGGCCAGATCGGGGGTGTACCCGGCGAACCAGGCCGCCTGGTCCTCCTCGGCCGTACCGGTCTTGCCCGCGGCGGGGCGGCCCGCGGCCAGCGCGGCGGTGGCGGTGCCGTTGTCGACGACGCTGCGCAGCACCGACGTCGTGGTGTCGGCGGCCTCGCGGCTGATGGCCTGGGTGGTCTTGCGCGCGGGCAGCTCTATGACGTCGGCGCCGTCCCGCGTGACCTTCTCCACCAGGGTGTACGTGCCGTGCTTGCCGTTGTTGGCGAGGGTCGCGTACGCCTCGGCCATGTCCAGGACGCTGGCCGTGGCCGTGCCGAGCGCGATGGACGGGTACGGCTGGAGGTCGGGTGTCGCCGCGGGCAGACCGAGGGCGACCGCCGTCTTCTTCACCTTGTCCGGGCCCACGTCCACGGCCATCTGCGCGTACACCGAGTTGACGGACTTGTCGGTGGCCGCGCGCACCGTGACGTTGCCGTAGGAGACGTCGTCCTCGTTGCCCGGCGCGTACGACCCGCCGGACCAGCCCTGGACCGGGCGCTTGTCGGTGCCGTCGTAGACCGTGTTCGGGGTGATCGTGCGGCCGTCCTGGGTGGTCGAGCCGTTCTCCACGGCCGAGGTGAACACGAACGGCTTGAAGGTCGAGCCGACCTGGAAGTCCCGGCGGGTGGCGTTCGGGGTGTACTGCTTCACGTAGTCGATGCCGTTGTACATCGCGACGACCTTGCCGGTCTTCGGGTCGACGGAGGCGCCGCCCGCGCGGACGTAGTTGTCGACCTTGCGGTTCTTCTTGTCCAGCCTGGAGATCAGCTTGTCGTTGACGGCGTCGACGAACGCGTCCTGCTTGTCCTTCTGCAGGGTGGTGGTGATGCGGTACCCGCCGCGGTCCAGCTCCTCCTTGGCGACGATCCTGTTCTTGATCAGGTGGTCCTGCACGATCTGCACGATGTAGCCGCGCTGCCCGGACAGCCCCGTCGAGGTCGCCGTCTCCTTCGGCATCGGGAACTTCAGCCCGGCCCGCTCGGAGGCGCCGAGCCAGCCCTTCTTCACCATGCCGTCCAGGACGTAGTTCCAGCGGGCCAGGACGGCCTCCTTGTTCTCCGGGCGGGCGACGACGTCGTACTCGCTGGGCGCGTTGACCAGCGCGGCCAGGTACGCGGCGCGGGCCGGGTCGAGGTCCTTGGCGTCCATGCCGTAGTACGCCTGGGCGGCGGCCTGGATGCCGTAGGAGTTGCGGCCGAAGAAGCTGGTGTTGAGGTAGCCCTCCAGGATCTCGTTCTTGGACTTCTCGCGGTCCAGCTTGACCGCGATGATGAACTCCTTGGCCTTGCGGGTGACCGTCTGCTCCTGGCGCAGGTAGTAGTTCTTCACGTACTGCTGGGTGATCGTGGAGCCGGACTGCTTGCCCTTGCCGGTGGCGGTGTTCCAGGCGGCGCGCAGCATCGCCTTGGGGTCGATGGCGGACTCGGTGTAGAAGTCGCGGTCCTCGGCGGCCAGGATGGCGTACCGGGACGCCTTGGACATCTGCGCCAGCGTGATGTTCTCCCGGTTGACCTCGCCGTCGCGGGCGATCACGGAGCCGTTGGAGTACAGGTAGACGTTGGCCTGCTTGGTGGCGAGCGCGTTGGCCGGCGGGATCTTGACCAGCGAGTAGGCGAGGAAGAAGACGCCGCCGAGCAGCAGGACGCCGATCACGAAGGTGCCCAGCAGGATGCGCCAGGTCGGGACGAGCCGCCGCCAGCCCGTGCGCTTGGGCCGGCGCGGCTTGCCGCCGGACTCCTGCCGCGCCTGGGTCTCCGGCTGGATCTGTGACTGGGCCTGGGTCTGGGCCGGTGCCTGTGCGTGGCCCTGTGCGTGGCCTTGTGTCTGGGGCTGGGCCTGGGTCTGGGCCTGGCTCTGGGGCTGGGCCTGCGTGTACGCCTGGGCGGGCGGCGGCGTGGGCGGCCGGGAGTGCGCCGGCGACTGTGTCCCGGCCGTGGCCTCGGCGCCGGGGGCCGGCGCGGGCGGTGCCTTCGGACGCCTCAGTGCCTGCGTGCGCTCCATGGGGTCGGGGTCCGATTCCGGTTCCGTCCCCGGCCGCGGGCCGGGCGCGGGCGGTGCCTCGGCCCGTGCCTGCCACCGCAGGTCCGGGCGCGGCCCGGCCTTCGGCCCGGGGGTCCGGTCGGCGGAGGGCCCGGCCTTCGGCCCGGGGGCCGCGGCGGGGGCCGGTCCCGCCTTCGGCTCCGGCTCCGGGGCCCGGTCGGGGGCCGGACCGGCCTCGGCCTTCGGCTCCGGCTCGGGCCGTGCCCCGGGCTTCGGCCGCGCCTCGGCCTCGCGGTCCGGCTGTGCCTCGGCCCGCGGTTCCGGTTCCCTTTCCGGCTCCGGCTGTGCCACGGCCTCGGGCTCCGGATCCCGGTCCGGATGTGCCTGTGCCTTCGGCTGCGGCTGCGACTCGTCGCTCATGTCGTGCACGGACTCCTGTTTCGCCTCGTACGTTCTGTACGCCCTCGTACGCCTACTGCGCCCCATTGAAGACTCTCGCCACGGGCGATCCGTTCCCGGAAAACCCGCGTGTCCGCGGAAAGTGAGCGGACTCTCGCGCCGGGCCCTGCCGGAAATTGCCTGGCGGCCCCCGCCGCCCGCGCACTAGGCTCCTGCGCTTCGGTGCCGGTGCGGGTGAGGAGGGCTGTGGACATGGGCTCCGGACGGTTGTACGCGGCCGTCGCGGCGGGGGGGTTCAGACGGTACGCGACCTACCGTCTCGCCACGGCGGCAGGGGTGTTCACCAACACCGTCTTCGGTGTGATCCTCGTCTACACCTACCTGGCCCTCTGGGACGAGAAGCCGCATCTCGGCGGATACGACCAGGCCCAGGCCGTCACCTACGTATGGCTCGGCCAGTGCCTGTACGCCACCCTCGCCATCCAGGGCGGCGGCGCCGAGCGTGACCTGATGGAGCGGATCGGCACGGGGGAGATCGCCGTCGACCTGTACCGCCCGGCCGACCTCCAGCTGTGGTGGCTCGCCGCCGACCTGGGGCGGGCCCTGTTCCAGCTGGTGGGGCGGGGCGTCGTCCCCTTCCTGTTCGGCGCCCTGTTCTTCCCGATGGCGGTGCCGGCCGGGACCGCGCCCTGGGCCGCCTTCGCCGTCACCCTGCTGCTCGCGGCGGTCGTGAGCTTCGCGATCCGCTATCTGGCGGCGCTCAGCGTCTTCTGGCTGATGGACGGCAGGGGCGTCAACCAGGTCCTGATGATCACGGGCATCTTCTTCTCGGGCATGGTGCTCCCGCTGAACGCCTTCCCGGGCACGTTCGGCGAGATCGTGCGCGTGCTGCCCTGGGCGGCGCAGGTCCAGATGCCGGCGGACGTGCTGATGGGGGAGACGGGCGCGCTGCGCGCGTTCGCCTTCCAGGCGGGCTGGGCGGCGGTCCTGCTGCTGGCGGGGCGGCTGCTCCAGGCGGCGGCGACCCGGCGGGTGGTGGTGCAGGGTGGCTGAGCGCGGCGCCGTCGTCGAGGGGGTGCGGGCCTACCGGCTGATCGCCGTGATGTGGGTGCGCTCCAGCATGACCTACCGCACCTCCTTCGCCGTGACGCTCCTCGGCAACCTGATGGTGACCGGCCTGGACTTCGTGGGGATCCTGCTGATGTTCTCCCAGGTCGACTCGCTGGGCGGCTGGTCGCTGTACGAGGTCGCCTTCCTCTACGGGCTGTCGGCGACCTCGTTCGGCCTCTCCGACCTGGCGCTCGGCTCGCTGGAGGGCCTGGGCGGGCGGATGCGCGACGGCTCCTTCGACGTGCTGATGGTGCGTCCGGCGCCGGTGCTGGCCCAGGTCGGCGCGGACCGCTTCGCACTGCGCCGGCTGGGCCGGATCACCCAGGGCCTGGTGGTGCTGTGCTGGGCGCTGGTGTCGGTGGACGTCGAGTGGACCGCGGCGAAGGCGCTGCTGGTGCCGGTCATGGTGATCAGCGGGGCGGCGATCTTCTGCGCGGTGTTCGTGGCCGGGGCGGCCTTCCAGATCCTGGCGCAGGACGCCGCCGAGGTGCAGAACGCCTTCACCTACGGCGGGACCACGCTCCTGCAGTATCCGCCGACCGTGTTCGGCAAGGACCTGGTGCGGGGCGTGACCTTCATGCTGCCGCTCGCCTTCGTCAACTGGGTGCCGGCCGCCCATGTGCTGGGGCGGCCGTACCCCGTCGGCCTGCCCGGGTGGGCGGCGTTCGCCTCGCCGGCGGTGGCGCTGGTGTGCTGCGCGTCGGCCGGTCTGGCGTGGCGGGCCGGGCTGCGGTCGTATCGGAGTACGGGGAGTTAGGGGATCGGGATGGCGGTGTCCGACGACGAGGCGTTCATCGACGTCGACAAGGTGGAGAAGGTGTTCGACGTCCGGCGCAGGGCCGGCTTCCTCAGGCGGGAGCTGCGCCGGGTACGGGCCGTCGACTCGCTCTCCTTCCGCGTGGCGCGCGGCGAGATGGTCGGCTACATCGGGCCCAACGGCGCCGGCAAGTCGACCACGATCAAGATGCTGACCGGCATCCTCACCCCGAGCGGCGGCCGGCTGCGGGTGGCGGGCATCGACCCCTCCCGCGAGCGCACCCGGCTCGCACACCGCATCGGCGTGGTGTTCGGGCAGCGCACGACGCTGTGGTGGGACCTGCCGCTGATCGACTCGTACCGGCTGATGCACCGCATGTACCGCATCCCCGACGCCCGTTACCGCGAGAACCTCGACCGGCTCGTCCACCTGCTCGACCTGGGCGCGCTGCTGGACGTGCCGGTACGTCAGCTCTCGCTCGGGCAGCGGATGCGCGGGGACGTCGTCGCGGCGCTGCTGCACGACCCGGAGGTGCTGTACCTGGACGAGCCGACGATCGGGCTCGACGTGATCTCCAAGGCCAGGGTGCGGGAGTTCCTGCGGGAGGTGAACGCCGAGCGCGGCACGACGGTCCTGCTGACCACGCACGACCTCCAGGACATCGAGCGGCTGTGCTCACGGGTGATGGTCATCGACCGCGGCCGGCTGATGTACGACGGGCCGCTCGCCGGGCTGCACGAGGTCGGGGAGAGCGAACGCACCCTCGTCGTCGACCTGGAGCGCGAACTGCCGCCCATCGAGGCGGAACCCGCGCGCGTGGTGCGGGTGGAGGGCCCCCGCCAGTGGCTGGCCTTCCCGGCGGGGGAGTCGGCGGCGGCGCTCGTCGCGCGGATCGCGGCACGGTACCCGCTGGTGGACCTGTCGGTGCGCGAACCGGACATCGAGTCCGTGATCGCGAGGATGCTGCACGCCCCGGGCGACGCCGCCGGGCTTCCGCAGGACCGGTCCGAGGGGGTGGGTTCCTAGCCGCCCGCTCCGCCGGGGCGTCGCCGTGGTGCCGGGCTTCCGGCGACGTGGTTCCTGCCGTGGAAGAGCGCCCGGACGGTGCGACGCTCGGGCGCTCCTGCCACTGTGGGCTGACGGGCGGTGCTACTGCCGCTTGAACTCGCCATCCAGTACGCCGCCCTCGAACGCGGCCCACTCGCCAGGGGTGAAGACGAGCGCCGGGCCGTTGCCCCTGTCCTTGCTGTCTCGCATGGCCACACGGCCGTCGTCGAGGAAGGCGACCTCCACGCACTGCCCGTTGTTCTGGGAGCGGCTGGACTTTCGCCACACCGCGCCCGCGAGGTCTGAACTCATCATCGCGCAAACTCCTTTGCCGCCTGGTGAAGCATGTTCTGGGTGTCCTTGGCGTTCAGGGTCGTGTCCCAGATCGATGTGAACGCCTGGTCGTACCGCTCGATCTCTTGCGGTTTGTCGAGGTAGAGGTCACCGGTGAAGCCCTCCATGTAGACGGTGGTCGGCTCCATCGGCTGACCGTCCCCGTTGACAGGGAAGCCGAGGATGGTGAACGGGCCGGACATGAGCCCGTGGTGCAGGCCCGCCGCGAACGGCACGACCCGCAGGGAGACGTTCGGCATGTCCATCGTCTCCGCCAACCGCTCCAACTGGCGAGCCATTACTTCACCTCCGCCGACCGGCTGGCGCAGTACCGCTTCACCAAGCGCCAGTTGCAGGGTGGGCGGGGCGGTCACCCTGGTCAGCAGTGCCTGCCGTGCGAGTCGGACGTGCACGCGGCGTTCGATCTCGTCAGCGTCGACATCGGGGTTGTCCGCCTGGATCAGGGCGCGGGCGTAGTCGTCCGTCTGCACCAGGCCGGGCACCAGGTCCTTGATGTACTGCCGCAGGCCGGCCGCCGCGCCTTCGAGACCGATGAACAGGTCGAACCCCTCCGGGATCACGTCACCGTAGGAGTGCCACCACCCTCGGTTCTTCGTCTCCTTGGCGAGGCCCATCAGGCCCTTGGTCAACTCGGCGTCCGCCCCGTACACACGGCACATGGTCTCGACGTCCAAGCTGCGCATGGACGTCTGACCCGTCTCGATGCGCCAGATCTTCTGATCCGACCACTCCAGGGCCGTCGATGCCGCCCGCACCGTCAGCCGCGCGCGATTGCGCAGCTCACGCAAGTGTCGCCCCAGCTGACGACGGGGGACGGTCGAACCGCTTGCCGCTTCTGCCACTTGGCCTGCCTCCGATCTGGAACCAACCTTACATCCGGAATGGAACCCCGAATGGTTCGATTGCGGAATGAGATACATGTGTTCGAGTAATTCGATTCTGGATATCCAATCTGGAGTGTTGCATATTCCAGTAGTCCAATGCTTCACTCGGTAACCCCACAGGACCGCCGCGAACACGCAGCGTGTGATCGCAGGCATGGCGAGGGAGACCGAAGCGTGTTGAATCCGCTGATCTTTGGCTATCTGCGTGTCCCCGACGACATGAGCGACGAGGAGGCGAAGAACAAGCAAGACGACCTCAACTCGTACGCGGAAACCAACGGCTACCGACTGGTCGCCGTGTTTCACGAATACGGGACAGGGGCGCAGACGGCGTTCGCGGAATTGATCCAGGCGGTTGAGCGCGCCGAGGCGAAGCACGTGGTCGTGCCGACCTATCGGGAGCTGGCGCTCAACAGGTCGCTCCAGGAGGCCATGCTGACCTACCTCTCGTACGTCACGGGTGCCGAGCTGATCAGCTTGGACGAGTGCTCATGATCACCCAGGTGCTGCCTTACCAGCCGCGGAACGTGTGCTTCTTCGACCAACTGTCGCTGGCGGCGTTGCGGTCGGCTGTGTCGAACTCCCGCCACTTCCTCCGGTTGGCCTTGAGCAAGTGGCAGGCAGCGTTCATCGAGGACGACGCTCTCCTGATCGCCTCGGAGTTGGTGACCAACGCGATCACGGCGACGGGCACACCGACTGAGACCCCGGTGTGGGGCGAGTGGGAAAAGCTCTACCTCGTCCATGTGCGGCTGGTCGGCCTGGAGGACAGCGTCGTCATCGAGGTGTGGGACGCCTCGAAGGAGGCGCCTGTACTCAGGGAGGCCGACGACGACGCCGAAGGCGGACGCGGTCTGCTGCTCGTGCAGCAGCTCGCGAAGCGCTGGGGTTCCTACCGCACCGCAGGGGGCAAAGTGGTCTGGGCGGAAGTGGCGGTACGACCGCCGCAGCCCACGGCGCCTCCGGAGCGGGAGACGCCGGCACGGTCACCGGTCCTGCCGCCCGTGGTGCCGGACGTGGGGTACCCGCGCCGCGTGTCGGCGGGCTTGGAGACGTCCCTGTGACGCAACTTGCCTCGCGCAGCGGATGCGGGCGACCTGGACGGTACGTCCGGCCTCGGATGCTGCACACCCCGGGCGACGCCGCCGGGCTTCCGCCGGACCGGTCCGAGAGGGTGGGTTCGTAGCCGTCCGGGCGGCCTTGCTCGTAGGCTGCTGTCCATGAGCGACAACGCACCGGAACTGCGTGCCTCCGACGCCGATCGTGAACGAGTCGCCGAGATCCTGCGCGAAGCCCTCGCCGAAGGGCGCCTGGACATGGAGGAGTTCGGGGAACGCCTGGACGCCGCCTACACCGCCCGCACCTATGGGGAACTGGCGCCGCTCACCCGGGACCTGCCCGCCGGCGGTGCGGCCCGGTCCGCGGTCGACATGGTGAAGCGGACCGGCGTGATGGAGGGGGACTGGGCGGCGCGGATCGTCGGCGGCGAGGACATCTCCACCTGGGGCGTCGCCGTGATGTCGGGCTTCCAGCGCAAGGGGCGCTGGACCGCGCCCCGCCGGTTCAACTGCTTCGCCTTCTGGGGCGGCGGGGAGATCGACCTGCGCGAGGCCGACTTCGCCGACCGGGAGGTGACGCTCAACTGCGTGGCGGTCATGGGCGGCGTGCAGGTCGTCGTACCGCCCGGGGTGGAGGTCGTGGTGCGCGGCATCGGTGTCATGGGCGGCTTCGACCACCGCGAAGAGGGCGTCGCGGGCGACCCCGGGGCGCCCAGGGTGATCGTGACCGGCTTCGCCTTCTGGGGCGGCGTCGGCGTCGAGCGGAAGCTCACGCGCACCCAGAAGCAGGAGCTGCGCGAGGAGCGGCGCCGGGAGCGGCTGGAACGCAGGGCCGGACGGCGGGAGTTGCGGGCCCCGGAGCGCGAGGACGGCTGACTGCGGGCCCGGGTTCCCGTCCGCTCCCGGCCGACAGGCGCGCCGGCTGGATGACACCCCGCCCCGCGGCTACAGCTCCGCCGGGGCCGCGCCCTTGAGGTCCCGGAGGTCGAAGGACTGCGCCATGCGTGCGTACCCGCGGTCGCTGGGGTGCAGATGGTCGCCCGAGTCGTACAGGGGGCGCAGCCTGCGCGGGTTGTACGGGTCCCGTACGGCCCGGTCGAAGTCGGCCACCGCGTCGAAGACCCGGCCCGAGCGGATCTCCGCGTTGATCTGGTTGCGGACGTTCTCGCGGGCCTCGGTGTAGCCGCGGTGCCCCTGGAAGGGCATCAGGGTCGCGCCGACGACCTTCAGCCCGCGGGCGTGCGCCTGGCGGACCAGGGTGCGCAGACCGTCGAGGATGCGCTGCGGGTCGGCGAGGCGCGGGTCGCGCAGGATGTCGTTGACGCCGAGGTCGATGACGACGACCTTCACGCCCGTGCGCGAGAGCACGTCCCGGTGGAAGCGGCCGACGCCCGCCTGGTTGTCGGCCGGCCGGCCGGTGCCGCTGGTGAGTATCCGGTTGCCGCTGATGCCCTGGTTGACGACGCTGTAGCGGGGCACGTCCTCCCCGGCCGCCACCGCGGCGCGCAGCCGGCGCGAGAGGACGTCGGTCCAGCGGCTGTTGGTGTCCGGGGTGGAGGTGATGCCGTCGGTGAGCGAGTCCCCGAACACCACGACCGTGCCCTCGGACTCGTTGCTGAGGACGTCCAGCGCGGTCAGGTAGCGCCACGAGCCGACCCGCCCGGTGTAGCCCGTGCCGGTCGCGTCCTCGGTCAGGTCGCCCTCGCCGAGATAGCTGGTCTGGCGGGCGTGCGGGTGGTAGGTGACCGGGCCGGACGGGGTGGGGGAGTAGGTGCTGACCAGCACGTTCGCCCCCGCCGGGATCGCCAGGCGCACGGCGTCGCTCAGGATCTGCTGCCCCGGCGGCACGACGACCGTGGGATTCCCGCCGAAGGTCAGCCGCCGCATGGTCTGCGCGACGGCCGCCGCGCTGCCCGCACCGGCCGAGAGGGCGATCGACGCGTGCGTGATCGTCAGCGGCGACTGGCCGTAGAGGTTGGACAGCGTGATCCGGGCACCCGTACCCCCGACGCTGGTGTGCACCACGTTGCGCACGGAGTTGCCCGCCAGGCCCCTGACCTCGGTGCCGGGCTCGGCGCCCGCCGGTGAGGCGGACCAGGTGGCGACCCACTGGCCGGTGGAGGCGGGCGCGGCCGGCCCGCGGCCGGGGGCCTGCTTCACGGGGGCGGTGCTCGCGCCGGCGCCGCTGCCGTCGTCGGCGGCCACCCCGACGTAGAGGGCGGCGGACAGCGAGACGATCAGGGCGACGATCGCGGCGAGCAAGGCATAACCGTTGCGCCTGGTCATGCGGTGCGGTCTCCTCGGACGGACGGGAGCCCGAGGCTCCGATGTGATCACCTCATGATGCGTCATGAAGCGGAAGGGAGGCGCACGGACCCCCCATCGTGCCGCCGGAGTTCATCCGGAGTTCGTCATCGACCTCCCCTCACGCACAGACGCCGGGAACTCTTGATTCGTTCCAGGAGTAGGTCAGGAAGGGACAATGTGTGCGGGGGATCACGGACGGGTGGAGCAGAATGGAACGTACGAATGCGGATGAACCGGGAACGCGCGACGTGAAGGAGCATGCCCGTCCCGAAGCGGCCGGTAACCGGCCCGCCCCCGCGTCGGGCGTACGTGCGATGTCCGCGTTCACCCCCGCCGACGAGGAGAAGCAGCGCGGCGTACGGCGCATGAAGCTCACGGCGACCGGACTGCTGCTCTTCGTGGCACTGGTGTACGTCCTCGCCAAGGTCGCCGCGAACAACGGCGCGGGGCCCTGGGCCGGCTACGTGGCGGCCGCCGCCGAGGCCGGCATGGTCGGCGCCCTCGCGGACTGGTTCGCGGTCACGGCCCTGTTCCGGCACCCGCTCGGCCTGCCCATCCCGCACACCGCGATCATCCCGACGAAGAAGGACCAGCTCGGCGTCTCCCTGGGCGAGTTCGTCGGCGAGAACTTCCTCTCCGAGCACGTCGTGCGCCAGCGGCTGCGCGCCGTCGGCATCGGCAGCAGGCTGGGCGCCTGGCTGGCCGACCCCGAGCACGCGGACCGGGTCACGGCGGAGCTCGCGGCGGCGCTCAGGGGCGCGCTGACGGTCCTGCGCGACAGCGACGTCCAGGCGGTCGTGGGGGAGGCCATCACCCGGCGCGCGGACGCCCGGGAGATCGCGCCCGGCCTGGGGAAGATGCTGGAGAAGATCGTCGCGGACGGCGGCCACAAGCGGGTCGTCGACCTCGTCGTCGCCCGCGCGCAGAACTGGCTGATCCTGCACGACACCGAGATCATGGGAGCCGTCCAGGGCGGCGCCCCCGGCTGGACCCCGCGCTTCGTCGACCGCAAGGTCGGCGAGCGGGTCTACAAGGAACTGCTGCGCTTCGTCACCGAGATGCGCGACATGCCCTCCCACCCGGCGCGCGGCGCCCTCGACCGGTTCCTGACCGACTTCGCCTCCGACCTCCAGTCCGACACCGAGACCCGGGCGCGGATCGAGCGGCTCAAGGGCGAGGTGCTGAGCCGGGGCGAGGTCCAGGACCTGATCGCCTCCGCCTGGACCGCCGTACGATCCATGATCGTCTCGGCGGCCGAGGACGAGCGCAGCGAACTGCGGCTGCGCGTACGGGCCTCGCTGCTGTCGCTGGGCGCGCGGATGGCGGTCGAGCCGCGGCTCCAGAACAAGATCGACGGCTGGGTGGAGGGCGCGGCGGTGTACGTCGTGACCACCTACCGGGCGGAGATCACCTCCCTGATCACCGACACCGTGGCGGGCTGGGACGCCGAGCACACGACGAAGAAGATCGAGGCGCACATCGGACGCGATCTGCAGTTCATCCGGATCAACGGCACCGTGGTGGGCTCGCTCGCCGGACTGCTGATCTACACGGTGTCCCGGGCGCTCTGGGCGTAGGGCGTGGAACCGGCCCCCGCAAGGCACCCGGCCGGGGCTCCGCTCGACGCGGAGGGGCCCTGACCACCGCGGAAGCCGGGACCGGCCGTTCCGTGACCCCGACATCCCCGCCGGACTCGGCATCCCCACCGGACTCGACCGCCTGCCGTGGTCGCGCCGGCACGGGACGACCGTGACCGGTCTCGGCACCGTGTGGTCCTCGACGGCCTGGAGGTCGCGGTCGTCCGCGCCATCGCACCCCGGCTGTCCGAGCCCGGCGGCGGACTGCCGGTCACCTCCGGCCAGGTCACCGGCATGACCGACCGCCGCGCTCCATGCGGCCTGCGCCCGCGTCGGTGCCCTGTGCCGGGGGCGGCTGAGGGGGCGGGGCCGGGCGGGGACCGCGGGGCGCGGTGCCCGGACGGGGCGCCGGGCCGGCCGTACGGCCTGGTGAGCCGGGGAACTGGGCCCCGTGCGGTCCGCCGGACTCAGCCGCGCCGGTCCGCCACCGCCCAGGAGGCCAGGGCCATGGCCCCCGCCACCCCGAACACGGCGGGCCAGGCGCCCACCTTCCTGGCCAGCGGATGCGATCCGGCGAAGGCGGCGACGTACGCGGCCGTCAGCGCCCCCGCGGCCGTCCCGCCCGCCTGCTGCCGCCACTGCTGCGCCGCCGTGGCGCCCGCGACGGCCAGCACGGCACCGCCGAGCTGCCGCTTGCGGGTCCACCGGGCCACGCCGTATCCGCCGACGAGCCCGCCCGCGGCCAGCGCCGCACTGGGGATCCTCGCCATGTCCGCCTCCCACCGATCACGCCGGCCGTGTCCGCCGGTCCCGGAACGTCACGAGGCTAACCGGTTGCCGGCGGCCCGAACCCGGCGCGGGTCCGCAAGCCCGCGGAGCCGCCGGGGCGGGCCGTGTGCCTCGCGCCCTCACGCACCCCCGCCGCCGAGGTCAGTCGCCCGATTCGGAGCCGGAGTTCAGCCCCGAACTCCGCCGGGAGCGCCCCGACGCCCGTACGGCCTCGCCGAGGGCCAGCGTCACCCGGGAGACCACCCGCACCCAGCGCGGGCCGCCCCGCGACGCCCACACGACGCAGACGCACCCTCCGACGGCGAGCAGCAGCAGTCCGGCCAGAGCGAGCACCATCATGCTCATCCCCCTCGTTCTCGGTGGTGGCCGTCATCCTCTCAGGCGGTGACGGGTGCCCCGGACGCCGCACCCCGGCCCGGCCCACCGCCGCAGGAACGAGAAGCCCCGCCGGCCGGGCTCATGACCCGGACGGCGGGGCTTTCGCGGTGCGCTGCGTCGTGCGGTCCCCGGTCCTCAGTGACCGCCGCAGCTCGATCCTTGGTGCGTGCTCTGCGCGCCTGGGCTGCCTTCACCGTTGAGCAGGTTGCCCGCGAGGCCGTTGGCGATGCCGACCTCACCGAGGAGGTCCAGGTTGAAGTCGTGCGAACGGCATCCGTCGCCTCCGTAGGCGGGCTGCGCGCCGGCCGTGCCGGTGGCTATGAAGCTGAGGCTCCCGACCATGGCGGCCGCGACAGCGGCCCTCTGAAGCTTGCGCATTTCTCCTCCTAGAGGTGAGTGGAGCGCGCGACAAAAGATCCACTTCGCGCTCATTCAGGAGGCTAATCCGATATGCCGGACATCGCGCTCTGGGGCTGGCATACGGGCCATGAGGGCGGGTCAGCCCGGGCGGGCGCAGTGTGGGCCGCGCAGCCCACACCCCGTCATCCACGTGCTGAGAAGCAGGCTCTGAGGACCCGTTACTGCCCAGGTCCCGCCGCATCCGGAAGATGCCGGCGCGCGATGGAATCCGCCCACGAGGGAAAGCCTCAGGGTGTGACCTGCAACGCGTCGATGAAGTCCTGCCAAGCCTGCATGGGGATCGACAGGACAGGCCCGCCGGTGCACTTGGAGTCGCGCACGAGAATGCCCGGGTCGGTGCGAGCGCACTGCACGCACTCGGTCCCGCTGCCACCGCTGTACGAGGAGGTGAACCACTGGTAGGGCGGGGGCGCCGTCATCGCAGCTCCTTGCTTATCCGGTGGACGATCTCCATGGAGGAGTCGAGGTCCAATGCCTGTGCGCTCAGGTACTCGAACGCCAACCTATAGCGCTCCAACTCCTTCTGCTTCTCCATGAAGAGGCCACCCCCGAGCAAGTCGACGTACACCACGTCCAACTCGGCCACGGGACCCCGAAGGACGACGAAACTGCCTACGGCGGCCGCATGCGCACCGGCTGCGAAGGGGAGTACCTGCACGGTGATGTGGGGCAGTTGCGCTACCGCCAGTACATGACGTAGTTGATCCCGCATGATGGCGCCGCCACCCACTCGGCGTCGCAGCGCCGCTTCATCGATCACGCTCCAGATGTGCGGAGGGTCGGCGCGATCGAGGAGCTCTTGCCGCTTCATGCGGATGTCCACCATGTGCTGAACTTCCCGCTCGGGGCACTGCACTTCCGAGGCCCGATGAACAGCTTCCGCGTATGCGCGGGTCTGAAGCAGTCCGGGCACGTACACGCTCGCGTAGTGATCCTCGCGGACGACCTCGTCCTCAAGGGTGAGCATGAGGTTCATCGACTCGGGGACGGGGTCCGCCAACGATCGCCACCAGCCCTGGATTTTGGCACCTTTGGCGAGATCCACCAGGGCGCGCCGCTCCTCGTCGGTGGCGCCGTACTCACGGCAGAGGGCGTCGACGGCCGGCCACTTGACTGAGCCCTCCTTCGTCTCGTAGCGACTCAACGTCGCCTTTGAGACGCCGACTCGCGCGCCTGCCTCCTCCAACGTCATCCCTTGCCGCTCTCGGAGGCGGCGGAGGTCGGCACCCAACTGGCGCCTACGGGTGGTGGGTCCCACTGCCATGTCGTTGGCCTCCATGTCGATCCATCAGATCTTGAGGCTTGCCCGTGTGGGGCTGCAAGGAGGTGTGCGCTGGGGGCGCGTGGAAGTGGCTGTGCTTCCACTCAGAGTAGATGAGAGTTCCAATTTGAGAGTTCCACTGTCACGCTGACCGTGTAGCCGGTTGCGTCCCGCAACTTGGCCGATTTGTTGAGGAGTTGAGGGATGAGCTGTGCCTTGAAACCGCCAAGGCGATCATGGGAGCTTGCCTTCTCGGCGGAGCCGGCAGAGGTCGCGAGTATCCGCCGCGTCATGCGGGCCCACCTGGAGCTATGGGGGTTGAGCAACCTCGTCGCTGACGCGCTGCTCTGTGTAGACGAACTCGTGTCGAACGTCATCGACCACGTAGGAGTCGGAACGCCGGCAAGCGTCACGGTGTCCGCGCGCGGCACCCGGCTCCGCATCGAGGTGCGTGATCCAGGAGCCCAGGCGCTACCCGTCCTCGTTCGGGCAGGGGAGGACTGCGAGGCGGGGCGCGGCATGGTTCTCGTCGCCGCGCTCACCGACCTGTGGGGAGTCCAAGTGGATGGCGCCGGGAAGACCACTTGGTGTGAGCTGGTGACGCCCCGGTCGACTTCCGGCGGCGGTGTGCGGGATTGATGGCCGATCAACTCGCGACGATGGTCGAGTAGGACCAAACGTCCGCGGGCATTTGGTGGTGCAGACGCCAGGTGATGGCCATGGGCTTGCTGCCCTCGTGCCGCTCGTATGTCGCCGGACCGAGGAGCATCCAGGGCTGGGCCTTGCCGATATCGGTGTCCTTGTAGCGGCGCACGAAAAGCAGGACATGCGAGCCGCGTTGAGCGTGCTGCTGGTATCGCAGGCCCGTGGGCGAGGTGGCCGCGGTGGTGCTTTGCGACTCCCAGTGGAAGAGGGAGGGCGCCAGCGCGTAGTCCTTGTAGCGGACGGTGGGCGAGAAGTCCTTCTCGTTCTTCTCCAGCGTGATCAGCAGGGCATCGGTCTGGTTCGGCTCATCCCATAGGACACCCTGGGCGAAGGAGCCGGGCATCTGGCCACCGAGGCGAGCGACGCCGAGCGCCGCCAGGATCTCCGAGCGGTTGTACGCACAGTGGACCTTCAAGGGGATGTGCGCGTGCGGGCCCGTCAAGGGGATCGGGAAGTGATCGGCTTGCTCCACCACATGCTGGAGCACTTGCCGCAACTCACTCCGCAGTGCCCGCTGCCCCTGGAGGGACGCAAGACCTGCGGCGTAGGAACGGAAACCGCCCGCCTTGTCCCAGAGGTTGAAGAAGAGCATGCGGGCAAACGACTGGTCCCGGGCGTTCAACGCGTCATACGCCGGCGCGTCATCGCTCAGCAATCGGCCGTATACCCGGGCCCGTTCGAGGTCATCGACGTGCAGGAACGCGTGCGCTCGCTTCAGCAAGCCATCCTCACCCGGCTGCTCCGCCAGGTCGGCGAGACCGGCCCGGCGCAGGACCGACGTCCAGGAGTTGCCGGACTTGTACAACTCCTTGATCTCGCGGCGGCTCTCCTTGAGGTAGTCCGCGAGAAGCGGGGTGGCGAAGGCCCGAACCTCCTTGGCCAGCGTCTGCACGGTTGCCTTGATCTGGGTGCGGATGTTGTCCAGTACAAGGTCCTTGGACTTGCCTTCAAGGATGATCTGGCAGCCGGACGGCAGAAGGGGGAAGTCGCGCTCAGCGTGCTCAAGGAGGCGGTTGCGCGACAGGTTGGTCATCGCACGGAACTGCTCCTCGAAGCGGAACTCCGCGCGATGCTGCCCGATGAAGTCGAGGACCGTCAGTACAGGCTTGTCTGCCGTGCGACGCAGACCCCGGCCCAACTGCTGGAGGAAGACGGTGGCGCTACTGGTGGGGCGCAAGAGGAGCAGTGTGTCCACATCGGGTATGTCCAAGCCCTCATTGAAGAGGTCCACGGAGAAGACGACCTGGATCTCCCCGGCCTTCAGCTGTGCCAGAACCCGATCCCGCTCGCCGGGCGCGGACGCGCTGTCGAGAGCCTCGGCCTTGATGCCGGCCTCGCGAAAGCACGTTGCCATGAAGTGAGCGTGCTTTCTACTGACGCAGAAGCCGAGCGCGCGCATGGCCGTCGGATCGGACACCTTGTCCCGTACCTGCTTGATGACGACGCGGGCGCGGGCCCGGTCGGCGGAGAAGAGCTCGCCGAGCTGGCTCTGGTCGTAGGTCCCGGAGCGCCAGTCGAGGCGGGTGAGGTCGGTGCCGTCCGGCACACCGAAATAGTGGAACGGGCAGAGCAGGTCGTTGTCCAGCGCCTCCCACAGCCGCATCTCGGCGGCGATCCGTCCGTCGAAGAACTCATCCTGCACGTTGAGCCCATCGGCCCGCTCAGGAGTCGCGGTCAGCCCGAGGAGTTGCTTCGGCCGGAAGTGATCGAGAACCCGGCGATAGGTGGCGGCTGTGGCGTGGTGGAACTCGTCGATCACGATGATGTCGAAGTGTTCGGGGGTGAACTGCTCCAGCCGCTGATCCGTCAGTGACTGCACGCTGGCGAAGACGTGGCTCCAGTCGCGGGGCAGTTCGCCGCTGAAGAGCTCCTCACCGAAGGACGCGTCATCCAGTACCTCGCGATAGGTGCGCAGCGACTGCTTCAGAATCTCCTTGCGGTGGGCTACGAAGAGCAGCCGCGGATACCGCTGGCGCCCCCACTCCTTGTGCAGGGTGCGGTAGTCGAGGGCGGCCATGACCGTCTTGCCCGTGCCGGTCGCCGCGACGAGCAGGTTGTGGTCGTGGCCGAGCACTTCGCGTGCGACGCGCAGCCGCTCCAGCATGTCCGCCTGGTGAGGGTGCGGGCGAACCTCAAGCCCGGAAAGGCTGATCCGTCCCTCGTAGCCGGACGACGACCCGCCTGCCGTCCGCAGCGCCTCCTCCAACCTGCCGGCGTCGCGATCCGGTTCGTACGGTTCGAAGGCGATGTCGTTCCAGTACGCGTCGAAGGTGGCTTCGAACTTGCCGAGCACCGCGGGCGTCGCCACGGACGACAGCCGTACGTTCCATTCCAGGCCGTCGAGCAGTGCGGCTTTGGAGAGATTGGAGCTGCCGACATACGCGGTGTCGAAGCCGCTCTCCCGGCGGAACAGCCATGCCTTCGCGTGCAGGCGAGTGGATCTCAGCTCATAGTTGACCTTCACTTCGGCGCCGAAGTCCCGAACGAGTCGATCGAGTGCGTGGCGGTCGGTGGCGCCGATGTAAGTGGTGGTGATTACTCGGATGGGTACGCCCCGTTCCGCCGCGGCGCGGAGCGAGTCTTCCAGGACGCGCAGCCCGTACCACTTCACGAAGGCGCAGAGCAGGTCGATGCGGTCCGCCGTCGCGAGCTCGGCGCGGAGCTCGCTGCCGAGGCTCGGATCGTCGGGGGCGTTGGTGATGAGCGCCGTCTCGGACAGGGGTGTCAGCGGCCGCATCGCGTAGACGCCGGGAGCCTCCTTCTCGGCGAGGGCGAGTAGTTGGCGAGGGCCGACTGCGATGAGGTCGCCTGCCTCGGTGCCGCCAGAGTCGGAGGCGTCGGAGCCGAGCGCCTGGATGAGGTGGTTGGCCAACGCGACCCGCTTGTCGGGCGGCAGCTGACTGAGTCGCTGGCTCAGGGCCTCGCCGACGTGCCGAGCGAGTACGTGGGGCGACGACTCCTCGCTGACCTCGTCATCGACCGCCTTCCACCCGGCCGCGCCCAGCCGGTCCATCTGCTCGCGCATGCGTTGGGTCACCAGGACCTCGTAGACACCGGCGACAGGCTGCGACAGATCCCTCGGCTGAGCCACGCTGATTTCCCCCTTCCCCACACGGCGACAGCTCTGTTGTAACAGGCAGCACTGACAACCCCCTGGATCACTGGTGATCGCCAGCCCGACCCGCCCCGCTCACGCTCGGGAACGAGGGGCCAGGTCAGCTTGTCCCTCCGTGGCACTCCCCGTAAGCAGCCCCCGACCCGCACCAGCATCCCGTCGTCCGTTGCGGGGGCCAGGTGGTCGCTCGGCCTCGGGCCGCCAGGGTCGTCGCGTACTGGGGGAGGAGGGACGTGTCGGTCGGGGAGGACAGTTCCGAGGCGGCGAACGCCTCGTAGGAGGGGACCGTGCCGGTGACGATGCCAAGGTTCGGGGTGCCGGAGGCGGACAGTTCGCGCAGGGAGCCCTCTATCGTCGCCAGGTGCTCCGGGTGGGAGGGGTACTCGTCCGCCAGGGACGGGTACGCGGCGACCAGTTCCGCCAGTTCCTCCTCCGTCCAGTGCAGGACGGCCACCGGGAACGGGCGGGACAGGGCCTCCCGGTACGCGCCCAGCTCGGCGCGCAGGCGGGAGATCTCCGCCTCCAGTTCCGCCGGGTTGTCCGAGCCGAGGGACCAGACCCGCTTGGGGTCGTGCAGTTCGTCCAGGGAGACCGGCATCGAGTGGAGGGTGTCGGCGAGGGCGTCCCAGTCGTCGTGGGCCAGTCCCAGCATCCGGCGCACCCGGTGGCGGCCGAACAGCAGAGGGTGCGTCGCGTACGGCGGCTCGGCCCCGTCCGCCAGCAGCAGGCCGGCGCCCTGCGTGAACGCCTCCTGCGCCTGCTCCAGTTCGTCGTGGGACTCCAGCGCCTCCGCGACGATCACCCAGGGCGCCGGCTCCCGGGGGGCGGCGGCCCGGACGCCGTCGATGATCGCGCGGGCCTCCGCCTCGTGGCCGTACTCCCACAGGTTCGACGCCTTGAGGGCCCGGACCAGATGGGGTTCGTCGAGCGGGGCGGAGGACGCCAGCAGGCGGTCGTAGAGCGCGGTCGCGGCGGGGCGGTCGCCGGAGAGCTCCAGATGGGCCGCGGCCCGCAGCAGCAGGGCCTCGGTGTCCTCGGGGTACAGGCCGGCGGTCCGCTCCAGGCGTGCCGCCTCGGCGGTGTGGTCGACGTTCTCGGCAGGCGTGTCGGGGCGCATGGGGGACACCGTACTGCCCGCGGGTGACAGAGGGAGAGGACGGTGGAGGAAGCGGGGCGGACGCCCCTCCCGCCCCCGCGCGGGGCTGGAGACCTACGGCCGGGCCCCTTATCGTGCGGGCCCCGGCGAAGGAGGCTCGTGATGGGGCGGGTGCGCGTCGTGCGGCACGGCGGGCTGCGGCGGCGCGCGGCGCGGCGGCGGGTGCTGTGGGCGGGCGGGGAGGCGCTCGTCACGGTGGGGGCGGTGCTCCTGCTGCTGGTCGTGCACCAGACGTGGTGGACCAACCGCGAGGCCAGGCAGGGCGCCGGGCGCGAGGTACGGGCGCTGGAGCGGGCCTGGGACGCCTCGCGCGGCGGAGCGGGACGTACGGCGGTGCCCTCGGCGGAGCCCGGTCCCGCGGCCGGGGCCGGGGCCGGGGCCGGGGCACAGGAGTCCGGCCGCTCGCAGCGGTCCACCGGCACCGCGCGCCGGGCGCCCGCCCCCGACCGGTCCCCGGCGTACGCCGTCCTCAGCATCCCCCGCCTCGGACTGCGCGTCCCCGTCGCCGAGGGCGTCGGCAGGGGCGGGGTGCTCGACAAGGGCTACGTCGGCCACTACCCCGGCACCCAGCAGCCGGGCCGGGCGGGCAACTTCGCGCTCGCCGGGCACCGCAACACCCACGGCGAGCCGTTCCGGTACATCAACCGGCTCGTGCCGAGGGACGTCGTCCGGGTCGAGACGCGCGACGCGGTCTACACGTACGCCGTCGACCGGACCCTGCCGCGCACGGCGCCCCGCGACGGGGGCGTCATCCGGCCGGTCCCGCGCTCGGTCGTCCGGCCGGGCTACGGCTACGACGCGCCGGGCTCCTACCTCACGCTCACCACCTGCACGCCCGAGTTCTCCTCGAAGTACCGGCTGGTGGTGTGGGGCAAGCTCGTCTCGACGCAGCCCCGGCCGGGCTGAGAACCCGCCGCCCCCGGCACCCGCGCCACCCTGGGCACCCCCGCCACCCCCGGCACCCCTGGGCCCGCCAGGCACCCCCGCCACCCCCGGCCCTCAGGCCCCGCCAGGCACCCCGGCCCCGCCAGGCACGCCCTGCGCGTCAGGCATACCCTGCGCGCCAGGCATACCCTGCGCGTCAGGCCGTCCGCTCCCGCAGCGCGGCCACGCTCACGGCCGCCACCAGCGCCAGTACGGCCGACACCAGCATGGCGGTGTTCGCGCCCGCCGCGAGGCCGCCCGAGGAGGAGGTGGCGACGGCGATGGTCAGGGCGACGCCCGCACAGGAGCCGATGTAGCGGAAGGTCTGCTGGGCGCCCGAGCCCATCGCGGTGCGCTGCGGCGGCACGGACTCCACCGCGAGCAGCGGCAGCGCGGCGTTCAGCAGGCCGCTGCCGACACCGGCGACGACCAGGCCGGGCAGCAGCCGCTGCCAGGACCCGGCGCCGAGCGCGCCCAGCATCGTCAGGACGCCGGCCGCGTGCAGGGTGAAGCCGAGGGAGAGTTGGAGCCGCGGAGTGATCCGGCCCGCGAGCCGGCGGGCCTGGAGGGCCACCGCGAAGGAGAGGCCGGACCACAGCAGGAACAGCCACGCCGTGTCCATCACGGACAGGCCGAGGGTCTGCTGGAGCAGCGCGGGCAGGAAGCTGAACAGGCCGATCACCGCGAAGCCCGTGAACAGCCCGCCGACGGAGGACGCGAGGAACCGGGGGCGGCGCAGCAGCGGGAGTTCGATCATCGGGGTGGCCGTACGGCGTTCCACCACGGCGAACAGGGCGAGCAGGACGGCACTCGCGAGGAGCAGCAGGCCCACCGGCGCCCGCAGCCAGCCGTCGCGGCCGAGGGTCAGGGCGGCCACCAGGGCGACCAGGGCGAGGCCGAAGGTCACCGCGCCGGCGAAGTCGGGCCGGCCGCCGCGCGGGGCGCGCGACTCCGACAGCGCGCGCCGGGACAGGGCGGCCACGACCAGGGCGGCGGCGCCCAGGACGGCGTAGGTGACCCGCCAGTTCGGTATCGCGCCGGTGACGACCGGGCCCAGGGCGATGCCGCCGCTGACGAAGGCGCCCCAGACGCCGGTCGCGTGCAGCCGCCCGCGCGGGCTGGGGAAGGCGTGCACGATCAGGCCGAGGCTGCTGGCGAGCAGGGCCGCGCTGGCCGCGCCCTGGGCGACCCGGGCCAGGGTGAACGCCCAGGTGCCGCCGGCCAGCGCGCCGAGGGCGGTCGTGACGCCGAGCGCGAAGGTGCCGAGGACGAAGATCCGGCGGCGGCCGTAGTCGTCGGCCAGGCTGCCGGCCACCAGCAGCAGGGCGGCGAGGCCCAGCGGGGTGCCGTTGAGCAGCCATGCCTGGGCGGAGGGCGGGGTGTGCAGGGCCGCTGCGGTGTCGGGGAGCGTGACCAGGGGCGCGGTGTACGTCATCAGGGCCACGGCGGTGGCGGCGCTGGTCAGGGCGAGGGTGGCGCGGGCGCGCGGGGGTGCCTCGGCGGCGGGGGCCGGGCGGGCGCCGGCCGGGGCGGCCTCGGGGCGCGTACTCAGAGTTCGTTCAGTGAACCTAGCCATGGCGTCACCGTAGCACCATTGATTCGTTCATTGAACCTATGAGGTGGAGAAGGGTTACAGTGGGCGGCATGGCACTGGGAAAGGACTACGCGACACAGGAGTGCTCGATCGCGCGGGCGCTGGAGATCGTCGGTGAGCGCTGGACGCTCCTCGTCGTACGCGACGCCCTCTACGGCGTCCGGCGCTACAACGACTTCCTCGTCCACCTCGGCATCCCCCGCGCGGTGCTGGCCGCGCGCCTCCAGGCGCTCACCGCGGAGGGCATCCTCGAAAAGCGCCGGTACCAGCAGTCCCCGCCGCGCGACGAGTACGTCGTCACCGACCGCGGCGCCGCGCTGTGGCCCACGCTGCGCGCGCTCGGCCGCTGGGGCCGCGAGCACCTCGGCGAGGAGCAGTTGCGCGTCTTCCGGCACGTGAGCTGCGGCACCGAACTCGGGTCCTACGGCGAATGCCCCCACTGCGCCACCGTCGTCCCCGTCGCGGACGTCCTGATGGAGCCCGGACCGGGCCTCGATCCGGAACCGGCCGATCCGGTCAGCCGCGCGCTGCTCACGCCCCGGCGGCTCCTCCAGCCCCTGGAGACGCCATCCGCCTGAGGGCCGGTCCGCCGCGCCGGGACATCCTGTATAACGAACGGGACGAGGCCGACGCACGGACGCGAGGGGAGGGCCGCCGGTGATCAGCCGCTGGGTGCAGACGCGTCCCGCCGTCGCGCTGGTGCTCCTCCTCCTGGACCTCGCGCTGCTCGACACCGGCAGCCTCTCCGCGGCCGTGGCCCTCGCCGCGACCGCGGCGGCCGGCTCCGCGTTCGCCGTCTGCTCCCTGCTCGCCTCGCGCGCCGCGCCCCGGGTGGCGCCCACGCGCGTGCGCACCGCCATCCGCGACCGGGCCCGCCGTACCGCCTTCCTGCCCCAGCGCGACCCCGACGCCTCCGGCCGGCCACGGCCCAGGGCACCCGGGCACGCCCTCCAGGCGACCTTCGCGTAGGGCACGCACCCCCTCTGCCGGGACCCCGCCGGACCGCCACCGCGGCCGGCGCACCCCCGTGCCTCCCTCCGTGACCCGCGCGGGTCGTCATGCCGCCATGCCGTCACCCGGCATGCCCGTCACCCGGCACGACCACGCCCACCGGAGGGTCCACCCATGTCCGTCATCGCCGACCTCGTCCAGCAACTCGCCGAGCTGCTCCAACCGCTGTTCGGGGCGTCGGCCGCGGCCGCCTCGATCGTCCTGTTCACCGCGCTCGTACGGCTTCTCGTCCACCCGCTGTCCCGGGCCGCCGCGCGCGGGCAGAAGGCACGCGCCGGACTCCAGCCCAGGATCGCCGAACTGCGCGGGAAGCACGGCAAGGACCCCGAGCGGCTCCAGCGGGCCGTCATGGAACTGCACGCCGAGGAGAAGGTGTCGCCGCTCGCCGGATGCCTGCCCGGACTGCTCCAGCTCCCCGCCTTCTTCCTCCTCTACCGCCTCTTCTCCAGCACGACGATCGGCGGACGGCCCAACGGACTGCTCGGCCACCGACTCCTCGCCGCGCCCCTCGGCGAGCGGTGGGCCGACGCCCTCGCCGACGGCGGGATGTTCGGGGCGGCGGGCCTCGTCTACGCCGCGCTGTTCGCGCTCGTCGCCGCCGTCGCCGCGTTCAACGTCCGCCGCACCCGGCTGATGACGGCGGCGAACCCGGCGCTGCCGGCGCCCGACGGGCAGGCCCTGCCCGGCCTGGTCGCGGTCGGCAAGGTCATGCCGTTCATGTCGTTCTTCACGCTGTTCACCGTGGCCGTGGTCCCGCTGGCCGCCGCCCTGTACGTGGTGACCAGTACGACGTGGAGCGCGGTGGAGCGAGCCGTCCTCTACCGCTGACCGTGCTGATCCCGTTGACCCCGCTGCGCCCCGCTGACCGTGCGACCCCGTTGACGCCGACGGCAGCGCTCGCGCCGGGACCTGCGGTCCAGTACGTGAACCGGGTCTTGCGGACCGGCCCCGGACCTTGGACGATCGACCAGTCCTCCGATGGCTGCACCTGTCGGGGGGCGCCCCGCGAGCGAGGGAGAATGTGATCATGAAGCTGCTGCGAGTCGGTACGGCGGGAGCGGAGCGGCCCGCGCTGCTCGACGGCGGCGGGACGCTGCGCGACCTGTCGGGCGTCGTGCCGGACATCGACGGGCCGCTGCTCGCCGACGACGCCGCGCTCGGCCGGGTCCGCGCCGCCGCGGACTCCGGCGCCCTGCCCGCGCTGGACCCGGCCGGCCTGCGGATCGGGCCGCCCGTCGCCCGGATCGGCAAGGTCGTGTGCATCGGGCTGAACTACCACGACCACGCCCGCGAGACCGGCGCCGAGCCGCCCGCCGAGCCGGTCGTCTTCTTCAAGGCCGCGGACACCGTGGTCGGCCCGCACGACACCGTGCTGGTGCCCCGCCGCTCCACGAAGACCGACTGGGAGGTCGAGCTCGCCGTCGTCATCGGACGCACGGCCCGCTATCTGGACTCGGCCGGGGAGGCGCTCGCGCACGTCGCCGGGTACGCGGTGGCGCACGACGTCTCCGAGCGGGAGTTCCAGATCGAGCGCGGCGGGACGTGGGACAAGGGCAAGAACTGCGAGACGTTCAACCCGCTGGGCCCCTGGCTGGTGACGGCCGACGAGGTGCCCGACCCGCAGGACCTCGCGCTGCGGCTGTGGGTCAACGGCGAGCTGAAGCAGGACGGCACCACCGCCGAGCAGATCTTCCCGGTCGGCGAGGTCGTGCGGTACGTCAGCCAGTTCATGACCCTCCACCCCGGTGACGTCATCAACACCGGTACGCCCGCGGGGGTCGCCCTCGGGCAGCCCGAGCCCAAGCCGTACCTGCGGTCCGGGGACGTGGTGGAGCTGGAGATCGCGGGACTCGGGCGGCAGCGGCAGGAGTTCGAGGACGCGTAGGCGCGACGGCGCCGCGGGCCACCGCCCGCGGCGCCGCCCCGCTCACCCGCGCCGCTCGGCCAGGAACCGCTCCAGCGCCGCCACCGCCATCCGGTGGTCCGCCAGCTGGGGCAGACCGCTCACGGTCACCGACCCGATGACGCCCGCGCCCTCGACGGCGAGCGGGAACGAGCCGCCGTGCGCCGCGTAGACGTCGGGGTCCAGCCGGGAGGACTCCTCGAACGTCGTGCCCTTGGCGCGGAAGCGGGCGCCGACGAGGTAGGAGGAGCTGCCGTAGCGCTCCACGACCCGGCGCTTGCGCGCGATCCACGCGTCGTTGTCCGGGGTCGAACCGGGCAGGGCCGCGTGGAAGAGCTGCTGCCCGCCGCGGTGGATGTCGACCGCGACCGGCGCCCCGCCGTCCCGGGCCGCCGCGACCAGCAGGGAGCCCAGCGCCCAGGCGTCCTCGTGGGTGAACCGCGCGAGGACCAGGCGGCGTTCCTCGGCCTCCAGCTCCGCCACCGACGGCGTGAGCTCGGACGGTGTCCGCGGGGTGGACCCGCCGCCGCCCGTCACAGCGCCACCGCCACTCCGTCACGGGCGGAGCGGTGCGCCGCCTCCAGTACGTCGAGGGCGTCGGCCGCCTCCAGGGCGGTGACCGGGTTGGGGCCGCCCTCCCGCAGGGCCCGCGCCACGGCGGCGTAGTAGGCCGGGTAGTCGCCCGGGAGGGTGGGCTCGGCACGGCCGCCGCCCGTCAGCGGCGACTCCCCGGCGCCCACCCGGCCCCACAGCGCCTCCTCCTCCGTGCCCCAGCCGGGCTCGTCCGCGCCGGGCCGCCGCCCCTCGCGCAGGGCGGCCTCCTGCGGGTCCAGGCCGTACTTGACGTAGCCCGCGCGGGAGCCGAGCACCCGGAAGCGCGGGCCGAGCTGGGCCGCGGTGGCGGAGGCGTACAGGTGCGAGCGGACACCGTTGGCGTGGGTGAGGGCCAGGAAGGTGTCGTCGTCGGTCTCGGCGCCGGCGCGGCGCACGACCGCCTCCGCGTACACCCGGGTGACCGGGCCGAACAGGACGAGCGCCTGGTCCACCACATGGCTGCCGAGGTCGTACAGCAGACCTCCGATCTCTGCCGGGTCGCCCGACTCGCGCCAGCCGCCCTTGGTCTGCGGGCGCCAGCGCTCGAAACGGGACTCGAAGCGCCAGACGTCGCCGAGTCCGCCCTCGGCCAGGAGCCGGCGCAGGGTCAGGAAGTCGTTGTCCCAGCGGCGGTTCTGGAAGACGGACAGCAGCAGACCGCGCTCCTCGGCCAGCGCCGCCAGCTCGCGCGCCTGCGCCGCGGTGCCCGCGACCGGCTTGTCGACGACGACCGGCAGGCCCGCCTTGAGCGCGGCCGTCGCGAGCGGGACGTGCGTCCGGTTCGGGGAGGCGACGACGACCAGGTCCAGATCGCCGGCGCGGGCGAGCAGTTCGTCGGGCGTCGCGACGACGCGGACGCCCGGGTGCTCGGCGCGGGCCTGCTCCTGCCGCCCGGGGTCCGACGTGACCACCGTGTCCAGGGCGAGCCCGGCGGTGGTGGCGATCAGCGGGGCGTGGAAGACGGAGCCGGCCAGGCCGTAGCCCACCAGGCCGGCGCGGAGGGGAGTAGCACTCATGGCCCCCACTTTCACAACGCTGTTGCCAAAGTGCAAGCGCCGGGGACAATGGGTTCCGTGAACAGGACGGAAGGCGGTGCCGGCGGCGTGAACCTCGACGCCCTGCGCAGCCACAACACCGCGCTCGTGCTCGATCTGCTGCGCACGGCGGGCGCCGGGGGCATCAGCCGGCTGGAGGTCGCCGAGCGCACCGGTCTCACCCCGCAGGCGGTCAGCAAGATCACGGCCCGGCTGCGGGAGGACGGACTCGCGGCGGAGGCCGGGCGCCGGGCGTCCACCGGCGGCAAGCCGCGCACCGTGCTGCGGCTGGTGCCGGAGGCCGGGCACGCGGTGGGGGTCCATCTGGACCGGGACGCGCTGACCGCGGTGCTCTGCGATCTGACGGGCGCGGTGGTGGCCGAGCGGAGCACCCCGCTGGACCTCGGGGCGGGCGCGGAGCCGGTCGTGGAGCGTGCCGTGCGCGCGGTGGGCGAACTGGCGGCGGACGGCGGCCGGCCGGGCGCGGTGCTCGGCGTCGGCGTCGCCCTGCCCGGACCGCTCGACCACCGCCGCGGCGTGCTGCACCGGGTCACCGGCTTCCCGCAGTGGAACGGCTTCCCGCTGCGCGACGTGCTCGCCCGGCGCCTCGGGCTGCCGGTCGTGGTCGACAAGGACACCAACGCCGCCGCCCTCGGCCTCGCCGTCGGCGGCGAGGGCGCCTCCTTCGCCTATCTGCACTTCGGCGCGGGGCTCGGCGGCGGCCTGGTGATCGGGGGAGCGGTGCACCGCGGCTCCCGGACCGGGGCCGGGGAGTTCGGCCACCAGGTGGTCCAGCTCGACGGCCCGCCCTGCGGCTGCGGCAACCGCGGCTGCGCGGAGGCGCTGTGCCTGGCCGCCGTGGCGCGCGGCGACCTCGCCGGGGCGGCCCGCGTCCTGGGCACCGCGGCCGGCAACCTGGTCGCCCTGCTCGACGTCGACCTGGTCCTGCTGGGCGGCCGCAGGGTCGCCGCCGCCCCGGAGACCTTCGTACGGGGTGTGGCGGACGTCCTCGGCGCGCGCGCCCGGCGCGCGGGCGAGAGCGCGGTCCCGGTGCGGGCCGCCGGCGGCGGGGACCGCGCGGTCCCCGAGGGCGCGGCC
>NZ_AGBF01000048.1 GCF_000225525.1 Streptomyces zinciresistens K42
GCACTCCGCCCTCCAGGGGGGTGCCACCGCGCGTGCGGCGACGGCTCCGCGGCGTACGCGCGGCACGCTCGCGGTCGGCGCCGCGGGAGTCGTCACGGCCGCCCCGGCCGCCGCGACCGCGTGCGCCGCGGCCACCGGTCTCGCCGAGGTCCTCCAGCTCCTCCGCCGCCAGGCCGGCGCGCGTGCGCTCCGAGCGGGGCAGGACACCCTTGGTGCCCGCGGGGATCTTCAGCTCCTCGAAGAGGTGCGGGGACGTGGAGTACGTCTCGACCGGGTCGTTGAAGACCAGGTCCAGCGCCTTGTTGATCAGCTGCCAGCGCGGGATGTCGTCCCAGTCGACCAGCGTGATCGCCGTGCCCGAGGCGCCCGCGCGGCCGGTGCGGCCGATGCGGTGCAGATAGGTCTTCTCCTCCTCGGGCGACTGGTAGTTGATGACGTGCGTGACGCCCTCGACGTCGATGCCGCGCGCGGCGACGTCGGTGCAGACGAGCACGTCGACCTTGCCGTTGCGGAAGGCGCGCAGCGCCTGCTCGCGGGCGCCCTGGCCGAGGTCGCCGTGGACCGCGCCGGAGGCGAAGCCGCGCTGCTGGAGCTGGTCGGCGAGGTCGGCCGCGGTGCGCTTGGTGCGGCAGAAGACCATGGCCAGTCCCCGGCCCTCGGCCTGCAGTATGCGCGCGACCAGTTCCGGCTTGTCCATGTTGTGCGCGCGGTAGACGTGCTGCGCGATGTTCGCGACGGTCGCGCCCTGGTCGTCCGGCGCGGTGGCGCGGATGTGGGTGGGCTGCGACATGTAGCGGCGCGCGAGGCCGATGACCGCGCCCGGCATGGTCGCCGAGAACAGCATGGTCTGGCGCCTGGCCGGCAGCATGTTGATGATCTTCTCGACGTCGGGCAGGAAGCCCAGGTCGAGCATCTCGTCGGCCTCGTCGAGGACGAGCGCCCTGATGTGCTTGAGGTCGAGCTTCTTCTGGCCCGCGAGGTCCAGCAGGCGGCCGGGGGTGCCGACGATCACGTCGACGCCCTTCCTGAGGGCCTCGACCTGGGGCTCGTAGGCCCGGCCGCCGTAGATCGCGAGGACGCGGACGTTGCGCACCTTGCCCGCGGTCAGCAGGTCGTTGGTGACCTGCTGGCACAGCTCGCGCGTGGGGACGACGACGAGCGCCTGCGGGGCGTCGGTGAGGGCGTCGGGTCCGGCGCGGCCGGCCTCGACGTCGGCGGGGACGGTCACCCGCTCCAGGAGGGGGAGGCCGAAGCCCAGCGTCTTGCCGGTGCCGGTCTTCGCCTGGCCGATGACGTCCGTGCCGGAGAGGGCGACGGGGAGGGTCATCTCCTGGATGGGGAAGGGGTTGACGATACCGACGGCCTCCAGGGCCTCGGCCGTCTCGGGGAGGATTCCGAGCTCTCGGAAAGTCGTAGTCAGGGTGCTGCCTCTTCTGTGTACGCGGTGCGAGGCGAGCGCGGGGGTCTTGACGGACCGTGCCGGGGACGTCGGCTGCCGTACGGTCGGGCCGTAAGGCACGGGACCACTGACGACGCTCTAGCGCTCGTACCGCTGAGGGTGTCCCTCCGGTCGCCGTACGCATCAGTGCCGTACGGACGGGGAGGGCTGTCGGGTCGGAGCCGATCGGGCCACCGACCGGGCATCCTCATAACGTGCGGCCCGTCGGATACATCGCAGTACCCAGCAGGCGCATTACCACCATACCCCGGAAACGCGCACATGCGATGGCCGAATTGGTCACGTAGTCGTCGTCACAGTGATTGACCAGGGACTTCCGAGGCACCGCGAGCGGGCTATTGTGCGCTTCATGACGACGCCTGACAACATCCCCGACGCCGCCGGCTCCGACCCCACGGTCGCCCACACCGGGGTCGCCGCCCAGGACTGGGCGCGGGCCGCCGCCGACCCGCAGTACCGGGCCGCCGTCATCGATCTGCTCGGCGCGCTGGCCTACGGCGAGCTGGCCGCGTTCGAGCGCCTGGCGGAGGACGCCAAGCTGGCGCCGACGCTGGCGGACAAGGCGGAGCTGGCCAAGATGGCGTCGGCCGAGTTCCACCACTACGAGAAGCTGCGCGACCGGCTGACCGAGATCGGCGCGGAGCCCACGGAGGCGATGGAGCCGTTCGTCGCCGCGCTGGACGGCTTCCACCGGCAGACGGCGCCCTCGGACTGGCTGGAGGGGCTCGTCAAGGCGTACGTCGGCGACTCGATCGCCAGTGACTTCTACCGGGAGGTCGCCGCCCGGCTCGACGCGGACTCGCGCGCGCTGGTGCTGGCCGTCCTCGACGACACCGGGCACGCGACCTTCGCCGTGGAGAAGGTGCGGGCCGCGATCGACGCCGACCCGCGCGTGGGCGGCCGGCTCGCGCTGTGGGCGCGGCGGCTGATGGGCGAGGCGCTGTCGCAGTCGCAGCGGGTGGTCGCCGACCGCGACGCGCTGTCGACGATGCTCGTGGGCGGGGTCGCCGACGGCTTCGACCTGGCCGAGGTCGGCAAGATGTTCTCGCGGATCACGGAGGCGCACACCAAGCGGATGGCCGCGCTCGGACTCGCGGCCTGAGGCCCGCCGCCCGGGACGCCTGCGCCACCGGCGCGGACAGGCGGGGTCGGTGGCGGTCGGGAGCCTGCCGTGCGGGTCGGCCCCGCGTGTCCGGGCCTCGCCGGCCCCGTGCGCCCGGGGCCGGGCTCCCCGAGGAGGCGACGGGGATGTCCAAGGAGTCGCAGGCCCCGCGCGTCCGGGGTCGGCGCACGGCAGGACCGCGGGGACGCGGCGGCGTCACGGAGACGGCGGCCGCTTCCCGGGGTCTACGCGGTCGCCGAGTGCCGGCCGAGTCTTCCCGCGGGGCGGACCAGCAGGGAGAGCGAGGCGGCGGAGACGACCCCGGCGCCGACGAGGATCACCAGCAGGTTGCCGAAGTCCAGTGCGCTGTGGGTGAGGAACGCTCCGAAGAGACCGCCCGCCGCACCCGTCGACAGGACCAGCGAACGCACGGGCATGCGGTGCGGCAGACGGTGCGCCGCGGCCCATGCCAGGGCCAGGCCGAGGATCGCGGAGCTGAGCGCTTCCAAGAGCATGCTGGGGTCCCTCCCACGTGGCCGACCTGCACGAAACGGTCGTAGCCCGTCATACCCCTGACCTGCGAAATCCAATCCTCCCCCGGGAGCGGCCCGTCCGCCGTCCGAGGAGGGCGCCCGAGGACCCCGGGACCCTGAGGCACCCGAGACACCCAGACACCCAGACACCCGAGACCCCGCCGGGACACCGAGGTCGGCGGGGGCACCGCGAACCCCGCACGGGCCCGACGCTCCGCGGGGCCCGACAACGCCGCGGGGGCCCGGCGACCACCGGCCGCCGGGCCCCCGCGTACCCCGCCCTCGCGGCGGATGCGCCTACAGCGCGCCGAAGCCCACCTTGCGCGGGGCCGGCTCACCGAGCTCGACGTACGCGAGACGGTCGGCCGGGACCAGGACCTTGCGGCCGTGCTCGTCCACGAGGCTCAGCAGCTGCGACTTGCCCGCCAGCGCCTCGGACACCGCCCGCTCGACCTCCTCGGCAGTCTGACCGCTCTCCAGAACGATCTCGCGGGGCGCGTGCTGCACGCCGATCTTGACCTCCACGGCTATGTCCCTCCGACGGTCAGTGAAGTGCGCGACCTTCCGCGCCGTACCAGCACACATTAGCCCGGTGAGGGGACCCGTACGCTCCGCCGAAGAACGCCAGGAGCGAACAGCGCACGGGAACATCCGCCCGGCACGCGTCCCGTCAGTGCTGCTCGGTGCCGTGCAGCGGGAAGCCGGCGATGCCCCGCCAGGCCAGGGACGTCAGCAACTGGACCGCCTGGTCGCGCGGGACGCTGCGGTCGCTGTGCAGCCAGGAGCGCGCCACGACCTGGGCGAGTCCGCCGAGGCCGGAGGCCAGCAGCATCGACTCCGCGCGCGAGAGGCCGGTGTCCTCGGCGATGACGTCGCAGATGGCCTCGGCGCACTCGAGGGTGACCTTGTCCACCCGCTCGCGCACCGCGGGCTCGTTCGTCAGGTCCGACTCGAAGACCAGGCGGAACGCGCCGCCGTCGTCCTCGACGTACGCGAAGTAGGCGTCCATCGTCGCCCGCACGCGCTGCTTGTTGTCGGTCGTCGACGCGAGCGCGTGCCGCACGGACTGGATCAGGGACTCGCAGTGCTGGTCCAGCAGGGCGAGGTAGAGGTCGAGCTTGCCCGGGAAGTGCTGGTAGAGCACCGGCTTGCTGACCCCGGCGCGCTCGGCGATGTCGTCCATCGCGGCAGAGTGGTAGCCCTGCGCCACGAACACCTCCTGGGCGGCGCCCAGCAGCTGGTTCCGTCGGGCACGGCGCGGCAGGCGCGTGCCTCGCGGGCGTGCCGCCTCTGTCTGCTCGATGGCTGTCACGCCGCCTCCCAAAGTCGTCCTCATGCGGTGTGCGCCGCGCGGCCATCGTACTTTTCGGTAACCCCGGTGTGCGCGGTGCGAGCGCAGAATTTCACGGACCGGACGGTGACGAAAGCCTCGCAGAAGGTTTGAAATCAGGCTGGAAGGGGCAGGGGGATTGCTCATTTCCGCTCAGGGGCACCGCATTTCGCACAGGACGGAGCCGCGGTCCGCGCGCCGCCGGACGGCCGCGAGCGGTCACGTCACCGGTAGTCGTCCTCGTCGGTCGCGACGACGCGGGCCTGCTCGGCGAGGTCGCCCTCGTCGGCCCGGTCCCGGTCGGCGCCGGTCAGCGGGTCGTCGCGGTCGGACCGGACGTCCGCCCGCTGCTCGGCGGCGTCGGCCGCGGGTGCCTCGACGCCGAGTTCCGGCGCGTCCTCCGTGGCATCGACGTCCTCGTAGTCCCCGGGGTCCCTGGGCTCCTCGTGCGCGAAGCTCTCGGGGTCGGTGGGGTCGACGGCGGCCATGGCGGGCTCCCTTCGTAGGACGTCCCCGTGGGGCACGACGTCCCCGGGCGCGGCAGGGGCCGTATCCGGGTGCCCTGCGTACGAGCCTAGGGAACACCGGATCGGGACGCCATGCGGTCGGCGGGGGCGCCGCGACCGCTCGGGCCGCTCCCGGAGCGGGCTCCGGAGCCGGTTCCCCCTTCCGCCGGTTCCCGGCGCGGGCGCCGCCGCGTTCCGGCCGGCCTGTGACGGCGAACACATGAACCAGGGCGTGATCGTCTCGTAACATTGCCGCATGTCTTCGACCGAGCTGCCCTCCGTGCCGGCCGCCAACGTGCTCCCCAAGGTGGCGGCCGTCAGGGTCGCGGAGGGGGAGCGGCTGCGATCGGTCGGGCTGCCCGGCGTGACGCTCACCGTCCGGTCGAGGCCCCCCGCGCGCGAAGGGCTGCCGCCCGCCTTCTACGTCCACGGCCTCGGCGGTTCCTCCCAGAACTGGTCGGCGCTGATGGAGCAGCTCGAAGGCGACGTCGACGGCGAGGCCGTCGACCTGCCCGGCTTCGGCGACTCCCCGCCACCGGACGACGGCGACTACTCCCTCACCGCGCACGCACGCGCGGTGATCCGCTGTCTGGACGCCTCCGGCCGCGGTCCGGTGCACCTCTTCGGCAACTCGCTCGGCGGCGCGGTCTCCACGCGCGTCGCCGCGGTCCGCCCGGACCTGGTGCGTACGCTCACCCTCGTGTCGCCCGCGCTGCCCGAGATCCGCGTACAGCGCAGCGCCGTGCCCACCGGCCTGCTCGCGGTGCCCGGCGTCACCGCCCTGTTCACCCGGCTCACCCGGCAGTGGACGGCCGAGCAGCGCGTCCGCGGCGTGCTGCAGCTGTGTTACGGCGACCCGGCGCGCGTCTCGCCCGAGGGCTTCGGCGACGCGGTCCAGGAGATGGAGCGCCGCCTGCAACTGCCGTACTTCTGGGACGCGATGACGCGCTCCGCGCGCGGGCTGGTCAACGCCTACACGCTGGGCGGCCAGCACGCCCTGTGGCGCCAGGCCGAGCGGGTGCTCGCACCCACCTTCCTCGTCTACGGCGGACGCGACCAGCTCGTGGGGCACCGCATGTCCGAGCGGGCCGTGCGCGCCTTCCGCGACTCCCGGCTGCTGAGCCTTCCGGAGGCCGGGCACGTGGCGATGATGGAGTACCCGGACGTCGTCGCCCGCGCGGTCCGCGCGTTCCTCGCGGAGGCCGGTGACGGCCGCGGTGACGGCGGCGCCGACGCCCTGCCCGCGGGTTCGGGAAGCTGAGGCGCGACGTGGGACGTCACAGCCGCCGCGGGCTCGCCAAGCGCGACGCCGCCGAGACCGACGCACGACAGGGCTCCGAGGCCGGCCCCTCCGGCCCACCCGCTCCCCGGCGCACCCCGGCGCCCGACGGCGGTCCTCGCCGCGCCGAGGGCACGCCCCCGCACGGCTTCCCCCGCCTGCCGGACGGCACCCCGGCGCACGGTTTTCCGCGTCTGCCGGACGGCACGCCCGCGCACGGCTTCCCCCGCCTGTCCGACGGCACGCCCGCGCGTGGCGTCCCGCAGGCCCGGGGCGGTCACCCGGAGCAGCGTGAACCGGGCGGCGGCTGGGGCGAGCCGAGGGGCCGTACCGGCATCGCTCACGGCGCCGCCGCCCCGCCCGCGACCGGTGCCCCGGTGCCCCGCCCCCGGCGGGCCTCGCGGTCCGAGGGCCCCCGCCAGGAGTACGTCGCCGCCTTCGAGCCCCGCAGGACCGCCACCGCGTACGCCGCCGATTCGTCGGCCGCCGACCCGTACGCCTCCGCGGCCGACCGGGGCGCCGGGGGCGGTGCAGGGACCCTCCTCCGCGACGCGCCGCCCGTGGACGGCCCCGAGCCCGCCAAGGGCGGCAAGGGCCGGGCCTTCACCGGGATCGCCGCGGCGGCCGTCGTCACCGTGCTGGCCGTCGTCGTCACCGGACAGGTCGCCAAGGGGCGCCAGGACGCCGGCGGGCAGCCGCAGTCCGCCGCGGACGGCGTGCGCGACACCCGGGACCCGGCCTCGCGCGGGGAGGGGCGGCCGACGCCGTCCGAGTCGACGGGCGCGGTGCCGCTGACGTACGACCAGAAGATGGCCGAGACCTACGCCCTCGCCGCCGACTTCGAGGGGCCGGGGAAGTTCGACGCGATCGGCGGCACCGACAAGGTCCCCTCACGCGGGCAGAAGTTCACCTACCGCGTGGACGTCGAGCGGGGGCTCGGGCTCGACGGCGAGCTGTTCGCCGAGGCCGTGCAGAAGACCCTCAACGACAACCGCGGCTGGTCCCGCGACGGCGCCCGCACCTTCCAGCGCGTCGGATCCGGCCGCGCCGACTTCGTGATCACGCTGGCCAGCCCCGGCACGACCGCGGTGTGGTGCGCCAAGTCCGGGCTCGACACCACCGACGACAACGTCTCGTGCGACTCCGCCTCCACCGAGCGCGTCATGGTCAACGCCTACCGCTGGGCCCGCGGCTCCGAGACGTACGGCGACCGGATCCACGCGTACCGGCAGATGCTGATCAACCACGAGGTCGGCCACCGGCTCGGCTTCGGCCACGTCAAGTGCGAGAAGGACGGCGATCTCGCGCCGGTCATGCAACAGCAGACCAAGTTCCTCGACCACGACGGGATCAAGTGCCGGCCCAACCCCTGGCCCTCGCCCCGGAGTTGACGGGTGACGCCCATGTCACACCGACAGGGGCGTCGTGATTTCCTCATCTCCGCCATGGCTTTCACCCGCTGACCAGGCCACGCTTTCCCGGTGGTCCGGTGGTCCGGTGGTCCGGTGGTCCGGTGGTCCGGTGGTCCGGTGGTCCGGTGGCGCGGTGGCGCGGTGGCGCGGTGGCCCGGTGGCCCGGTGGCCCGGTGGCGGGGCAGACGTCCGCCCGTTCCGCAGATCCTTGACCTTCTGCACGCGCTCCGCGCGGAGACCGGCGTGGGGCTGCTCCTGGTCACCCACGACGTCGGTGTCGCCGTGGAGAGCGCCGACGACGTCCCTGTGATGCGGCACGGGCGGGTCGTGGAGCGCGGCCCGGTGGCCGACGTGCTCAGCGCGCTGGTACAGCCCTGCACCCGTGAACTCCTCGGCGCTGTCCCGCGCGTGGACACACCGCGGGCCGTCCGCGGGCCGTCCGCGAGGCGTCCGGGGCCCGCGGTGAGCCGGTGTTGGAGGCCGTCACTTTGCGGCGCGACTTCGGGTGCGACAAGCGGGCGTTCACGGCCCTGGACGACGTGGCGCTCACCGTGCGCCGCGGGGAGACCCTCGGCGTCGTGGGGGAGAGCGGCAGCGGCAAGGGCTCCGGGCAGCATGCTCGTCGGGCTTCTGGAGCCCGCGGCCGGGGAGGCCCGCCACGACGGGCACGCGCGCGGGAGCGTCGATCCGGCCGTGCAGACGGTCTTCCAGGACCCCGTCTCCTTCCTCAACCCCCGCCGCGGCGGGGGCGAGTCCATCGCCGACCCGCTCCGCGCGCGGGGCGAACCCGAGGAGGGGCGCATCCGGGGGCGGGTGCGCGAACTCCTGGAGCGCGTGGAGCTCGAAGCGGCGCACCACGACCGGTACCGCCCGAGTTCAGCGGCGGACAGCGCCGGCGCGTAGGGCATCGCGCGGGCGCTCGTGGCCGATCCGCGGCCGATCCGCGGCCGACCCGCGCGTCGTCGCCTGCGGCGAGCCCGTCTCCGCGCTGGACGTCACCACGCAGGCCCAAGTGGTCGCGCTGCTCGGCGGGTCGCAGCGCGAAACTCGGCCTCGCGCTGGTCTTCATCGCCCGCGACCTCGCCGTCGAGCGCCAGGGTCAGTGACCGGGTCGCGGTGATGCGCCACGGCCGGCTCGTCGAGTCGAGACCGGCCGACGAGGTGCACGACGACCCGCGCGACCCGTACACCCGGCGGCTCCTGGCCACCGTACCGGCGCTCGATCCGCGGGTCGCGGCGCGGCGGGGTGCGGAACGCGCGCAACTGTCCGCGGTAGGACCATCGGACGAAGACCGCCCCCGCACCGCCGCAGAACCGGTTCACCAGTGACGATGCGTGCCCGTCCGCTCTCCTAGCGCGACCGAACGCGGCCCGCACGGGAAAGTTACGACCGTTCACCCCTTTTGGTGGCGCGATGGACAACCGTCCGTCGCGCCACCGCCTTGTCCGCATACGTTCGTCCCGCTGTGGGCCGCCGGAGGAACGGCGGCTCCCTTACGGAGATCGGGGGTGTACACGTGCGCATCGGACTGATTGCGGAGGGTGGTTACCCGTATGTGAGCGGTGACGCCAGACTCTGGTGCGACCGGCTCGTGCGCGGGCTCGCGCAGCACGAGTTCGATCTCTACGCGCTCAGCCGCAGCGAGCGCCAGGAGGACGAGGGGTGGATCCCGCTGCCCCCGCAGGTCGGCCGGGTGCGCACCGCCCCCATGTGGAGCGCGGACGACGACGGCGTGGTGCACGGCCGCCGTGCGCGCCGGCGCTTCGCCGAGCACTACGGCGAGTTGGCCGCCGCGCTCTGCGCACCGGCGTCCGAGGGGCGCACGGACCCCTCCGCCCCTGAGGCGGACCGTTTCAGCAACGCGCTGTACGGGCTCGCCGACCTCGCCCACGACGAGGGCGGCCTGGTGGCGGCCCTGCGCTCCGAGACCGCGGTGAGCATCCTGGAGCGGGCCTGCCGGGCGCCGGGAGCCCCGCGCCCGGCGCGCGAGGCGCGCGTGCCCGAACTCCTCGCGGTCGCCGCGCACCTGGAACACGCCCTGCGCCCCCTCTCGCTCGACTGGTACGGCGACGACGGCCTCGGCTCCGTCGACCTGTGCCATGCCACCGCGGGCGGGGTGGCGGCCCTGCCCGGACTGCTCGCCCGTCACTTCGCCGGCGTACCGCTGCTGGTGACGGAGTACGGCGTCCGGCTGCGCGCCCACTACCTGGACGCACCCGAGGCCCCGCCCCCCGTGCGCTCCCTGCTCGCCGCCTTCCACGGCCGCCTCGCCGCCGAGACCTACGGCCGCGCCGCGCTCGTCACCCCCGGCAACGGCCACGCCCGCCGCTGGCAGGAACGGTGCGGCGCCGACCGCGCGAAGCTGCGCACCGTCTACCCGGGCATGGACGCGAGCCGCTTCGCGGACGTCGGCGAGACGGCCGCGTGCGCGGACCCGGGCGCGCTGGTCTGGGTCGGCCGGGTCGAACCCGCCAAGGACCTGGTGTCCCTGCTGCACGCCTTCGCCGAGGTCCGCAAGGAGGAGCCGGCGACGCGCCTGCGGATCGTCGGTGCCCCGGCCGGCCCCGAGGGCGCCGCCTACCTCGCCCACTGTCGTTCCCTCGCCGCACAGCTCTTCCCCGACGAGGCCGACGGGCCGCACCGGGCGGGCGACAACCCCGTCTCCTTCGAGGAGATCGGCGGCCCCGAGATCCCGTCACCGGCAGACGCGTACGCCTGCGGCGCGGTCACGGTCCTGTCCAGCGTCGTCGAGGGCTTCCCCGTCGGACTCGTCGAGGCCATGTTCTGCGGCCGGGCGACGGTGTCCACCGACGTCGGCGCCGTGGTCGAGGTCATCGGCGGCACCGGGCTCGTCGTACCCCCGCGCAATCCGCGGGCGCTCGCCGAGGCGTGCGTGGCGCTGCTGCGCGACCCCGAGCGCCGTGAGCGCCTGGGTGCGGCCGCACGCGCGCGTGCCCTCGAACTGTTCACCGTCGAGCAGAACATCGCGGCATTTCACGGCATTTACCTGGAGATCGTCGCACGCACCCCCGTCCGCCGGGTCGTCCTCGACGGGAGCGGCGAGCCACTGCCGTTCGCCATGCCCGCCGAGGCCCACATCCCCGGCCGCTGGACCGAGCGCCCCGCGCGCGTGACCGCACGCGGCGGCCCGGCACACCCGCCCGTCCGCGCGACCGCGGCACCGGAACCGGAGGGAGCGCGATGAGCGGGCTCGGCGGACTGGACCGCCCCGAAGCGCCGACCAGCCCCGGCGCCTGGGGCGAGCAGTCCGGGGAATGGCTCACCACCGACGGCGAGCCCGGACCGGCGCCCCGGCGGGCCCGCCGCGCGGGCGCCGCCGACCCGGTCAAGGCGCTGATGCACCGTCACCGTGACCTGTGCGCCCGCGCCGTGGACCCCCTGGAGATCGCGGCCGGCCTGGAGGCGCACGGCGTCACCGACCGCACCGCGGCCCGCTTCCTGCACCGGGACGTCTTCTCCCTGGCGGAGGAGATGTACGCGCGCGTCCCCCGCGACGACGAACAGCCCGCCGACCCCGCCCCCCTCACGCCGCCCCGCGCGCGGGCCGTCTGGATCCTCCTCAGCCTCCTGCCGGGCGCCTTCTGCGCGGCCACCGTGGCCGGACTGCACCTCACCCAGGGCCGGCCCCGCCAAGCCGTGGCCGCCGCGGGCGCTCTCGCCGTGATCCTCGCCCTGCGCGCGGCCCTGCACCGCGGCCCGCTCGCCACCCCCCACCGCGCCCCCTCGGCCACCACCCGCACCTGCTGGCTCCTCGCGTACGCCGTCCTCGGCGACGGCCTCCTCCGGGCAGCCGTCGCGGGCGGCCCCGACGCCCTGCCCACCGGCGCCGCGGGCGGCCCCTGGCCCCTGACCACGGCCCCCCTCCTGGCTCTGGCCCTCTCCTGCGCCCCCGCCGCCTGGTGCACCCACCTCCTGGCCGTACGCGCCCGCCGCAGACTCTCCGCCAGCCGAGCCCTCCAGGACTTCGCCACCTCGGCGAAACCCCTTCTCCTGGGCGCCTTCACGCTCTACCTGGCCACCCTGACCGCACTTCTCACCCTGACCGCGGCGGCCCTGGACGAACCTCCCGCCTACGCCCGCACCCTCACCCTGGGCGCCCTGCTCTTCCTGGCCCGCCTCCTCACCGTCCACGGCTTCACCCAGGCCCCCGCCCTGGCCCTCACCGCAGCGGCCTCCGCCGAGGCCACGGCCCTGGCCACGGTGTTCGCGGCCCGCCTCCCCGGCGCCTCCTGGCTGGCCACCCCCACCCAGACCCTGGTCGCCACCTGGGGCACCTCGGCGATCCCGACGATCGCCTGCGGCGCGGGAGCCCTGACCCTCCTGCTCCACGCCGCCCGCACCCTCACCAGAGCGTCAGCCCACGCCCCCAGGCCCGCCCCATGCTGACCCTCGCGAAAGGACCGGCACCAGGCCCCCACGTACGCGCACAGGTGCCACCCCGGGAAGCCCACCCGCGACGAGCGCAGGCGCCACCCCCGGTCGGCCACGCGCGGACAAGCGAGCACAGGCGCAGCCCTCGGGCCGGCCACGCGCGTACGGCGGCAAGGGCCGTGCCCGGGGGTGCCCGCCCGCGGCGTCCGGCGTCCGGCGTCCGGCGTCAAAAGAGGCTGCACCACCCATCCCGGGGCCCCGCCGGACCGAGGACGGACACCCCCGGCACGGCCCCGCACCACAACGCACCGCACGGGCGCGACCCAAGCCCCCAGACCGCCACCGGCATGAAGCCCTCATGGACCACCACAGGCACCACAGACCGACACAGGCGCCGAGGCACCCCCACCGGCACCCCACAGCCCCGCAGGACCCACCGCACACCCCGCCCAGGCCCCCGGCCCCAGGCACCACGTGGAAGAAGGAGAACCCCCAAATGATCACCTCCCGATCCGACCACCGCTCGGCCCCGGGAGCCGTCCGATGAGAGTCCTGCTGATCGGAGCCAACGGCTACCTGGGCCGCTTCGTAGCCGACCGCCTCCTCGCCGACCCCGCCGTCCAGCTCACCGCCCTGGGGCGGGGCGACGACGCCGACGTCCGCTTCGACCTCGCCTCCGGCAGCCCCGGCGCCCTCACCCGCTTCCTCGACGCGGTCCACCCCGGCGTCGTCATCAACTGCGCGGGCGCCACCAGAGGCGGCGCCCGCGAACTCACCCGCCACAACACCGTCGCGGTGGCCACCGTCTGCGAGGCCCTGCGCCGCAGCGGCTGCGGTGCCCGCCTGGTCCAGATCGGCTGCGGCGCGGAGTACGGCCCGAGCCAGCCCGGCTCCTCCACGGCCGAGGACGCCGTCCCCCGCCCCGGCGGCCCCTACGGCGTCAGCAAACTCGCCGCCACCGAACTCGTCCTGGGCTCCGGACTGGACGCCGTAGTCCTGCGCGTCTTCTCACCCGCAGGCCCCGGCACCCCCGCCGGCTCCCCGCTGGGCCGCCTCGCCGAAGCGATGCGCCGCGCCATGCAGTCGGGCGACGGCGAGCTCAAGCTCACCGGCCTGGGCGCCCAGCGCGACTTCATCGACGTCCGCGACGTCGCCCGCGCCGTGCACGCCGCGTCCCTCTCCGCGGCCCAGGGCGTCATCAACATCGGCTCCGGCCGCGCCGTACGCCTGCGCGACGCCGCCGCCGTCCTCGCGCGCGTGGCCGGCTACGGCGGCGCCCTGCACGAACTCGACGGCCCCCCCAACCCGTTGCGCGCGACGATCGGCCACCCCCGCCCCGACCCGGACCACCCGGCCCACACCGCGCACCCCCCTCACCCGACGCACGCCGCCCACGCGACGCACGCCGCCCACAACGCACCCATCGCCTACCCGGACGGCTGCGGCAGCTGGCAGCAGGCCGACGTACGCACGGCGCGCGACCGCCTCGGCTGGCGCCCGCGCATCAACCTGGAGGAGTCCCTGGGCGACATCTGGATGGAGGCGGCATGCCGCATCTGACCGGCACCCAGGCCGACAGGGCGCACACGGGCCTGCACACCGGCCTCGGCATCCCCGGCTACGCCCACCCCCTGCTCGCACCCGGCGAATGGGGCGAACTCACCCGTCCGGGAACCCCCGTGCACTGGGCCGTCCTCGACGTCGCCGACGGCCCCGGTACCCGCCCCGACCCGCACTGCCTGGAAGCTGCGGGCCGCCTGCGCAACGCGGGCGTACGCGTCCTCGGCCGCCTGAACGCCGCCCGCCCGGTCGCGGGCGGCCCCGCCGAACTCCGTCTCGGCACCGCACGCCCGCGCCGCGGCGACCCCCGCCCACACGTCGCACGCGGCGACCGGGCCTTCGGCGAGCTCATCTCCGAGGCCCGGCGCTACGCCGACTGGTACCGCGTCGACGGTTTCCTCCTGGACCACTGCCCGAGCGACCGGGCCCGGCTCCCGGAGATCCGACGCACGATCACCACCCTGCGCGCGCTGCGTGACAAGGCCCACATCGTCCTCGGTCACGGCACCCACCCCCACCCCGGCTACGCCGAGTGCGCCGACCAGCTCGTCACGTTCCGCGGACCATGGGCGGACTACCGCTGGTCGCAGGTGGCCGAGTGGACCGCCGACCACCCGCCCGACCGCTTCTGCCACTTGGTCCACGGAGTGCCGCGCGGACACCTCGACGAGGCGCTGCGGATCGCGCGCTGGCAGGGCGCCGCGACGATCTGGTTCACGGACCGCACCGACCGGGGCGGACGCACCGACCCCTGGGAGACCATGCCCGGCTACTGGGACGAGATCGTCTCGCGGATCGGAACGGGTGTCTCGGAATGAAAAAGGCCGTGGCAGTGTTACGCGGAGAACAACCGTAGTGATCGACCGACCAACGGAGTCCCCGTGTCGCTGCCACCCCTGGTCGAGCCGGCCCCCGAGCTCACCGTAGACGAGGTTCGCAGGTACTCCCGCCACCTGATCATCCCCGACGTCGGGATGGACGGGCAGAAGCGGCTGAAGAACGCCAAGGTCCTGTGTGTGGGCGCCGGCGGCCTGGGCTCGCCGGCGCTGATGTACCTGGCCGCCGCGGGCGTCGGCACCCTCGGCATCGTGGAGTTCGACGAGGTCGACGAGTCGAACCTGCAGCGCCAGATCATCCACAGCCAGTCGGACATCGGCCGCTCCAAGGCCGCGTCCGCGCGCGACTCCGTCCTCGGTATCAACCCGTACGTGAACGTGGTCCTCCACGAGGAGCGGCTCGAAGCCGACAACGTGATGGACATCTTCAGCCAGTACGACCTGATCGTCGACGGCACGGACAACTTCGCCACCCGCTACCTGGTCAACGACGCCTGCGTGCTGCTGAACAAGCCGTACGTGTGGGGCTCCATCTACCGCTTCGACGGCCAGGCGTCCGTCTTCTGGTCCGAGCACGGTCCCTGCTACCGCTGCCTGTACCCGGAGCCCCCGCCGCCCGGCATGGTCCCCTCCTGCGCCGAGGGCGGCGTCCTCGGCGTGCTGTGCGCGTCGATCGGCTCCATCCAGGTCACCGAGGCCATCAAGCTCCTCACCGGCACCGGTGAGCCCCTGGTCGGCCGTCTGATGATCTACGACGCCCTGGAGATGCAGTACCGCCAGGTCAAGGTCCGCAAGGACCCGGACTGCGCGGTCTGCGGCGACCACCCCACCGTCACCGAGCTCATCGACTACGAGGCCTTCTGCGGCGTCGTCTCCGAGGAGGCCCAGGAGGCGGCCGCCGGCTCCACGATCACTCCCAAGCAGCTCAAGGAGTGGATCGACGACGGCGAGAACATCGAGATCATCGACGTCCGCGAGATCAACGAGTACGAGATCGTCTCGATCCCCGGCGCCCGCCTGATCCCGAAGAACGAGTTCCTCATGGGCACCGCCCTGGAGAGCCTTCCGCAGGACAAGAAGATCGTCCTGCACTGCAAGACGGGTGTCCGCAGCGCGGAGGTCCTCGCGGTGCTGAAGTCCGCGGGCTTCGCCGACGCCGTCCACGTCGGCGGCGGCGTCATCGGCTGGGTCAACCAGATCGAACCGGACAAGCCGGTCTACTGACCGCTCCTCCCGTCCCACCGGCGGACACGCCGAAGCCCACGGCTCTGACGAGTGCAGAGACCGTGGGCTTCGGTCGTTCTCCGGCGGGGAGCGCCCCGCTCAGACGTTGGCGCAGAAGTTGCCGGAGGCCGGGTTCAGCGCGCCGATGACGTTGACGGTGTTGCCGCAGACGTTCACCGGGATGTGGAGAGGCGCCTGAACGAGGTTGCCCGACACGATGCCGGGCGAGTTGGCGGCCACTCCCTCGGCGTTGCTGTCCGCGACGGCGGTGCCGACGGGGACGGCGAGGAGCGCGGTGGTGATGGCAGCCATTGCCGTGGCCTTGCTACGCAGCATGCTGAGTCCTCCATGCGTGATCGATCTCGGACCAGCATTGCCCGGAAGCAGAGGAATGTCCCGCCGCGTCACCCGGTGTGCCTACGGACTTCACCCGTTCACCGCAGCGCCCACGGTCCCCGCCGCTCTCGCCCCGGCCCGCCCTCCGGAGCGGACCCGCCCCGTCAGCCGCAGACCTTGCCGTCCCTCGGCACCGTGCCCTCCAGCAGATACGCGTTCACCGCGGAGTCGACGCAGGAACTGCCCTTCCCGTACGCGCCGTGGCCCTCGCCCTTCCACGTGAGCGTCACGCCGACGCCCTTGCCCAACTCGTCCGCCATCCTGCGGGTGCCCTCGTAGGGTGTCGCCGGGTCACCGGTGTTGCCGACCAGCAGGATCGGGGCCGCGCCCGCCGCACTCACCTCCGGGGTCGCGGACCGCCCGGCCACCGGCCAGCCGTAGCACCAGCCGACCGTGTCCCAGCCGAGCATCGGACCGAACACCGGTGACACCTTCTCGAAGCGCGGCAGCAGTCTCCGCGTCTGCGCGAGCGTCGGCCGCTGCTTGTCGTCCAGGCACGATATGACACGCTGCGACTGGGCCCCCGTGCCGTAACGCCCGGACGGGTTGCGGTCGTTGTACTCGTCGGCGAGCGCCAGGAGCCGGGTGCCGTCGCCCCGCTCGGCACCCTCCAGCGCGCGGGTGAGGACCGGCCAGCCCGCCTTGCTGTACAGCGGTCTGATGATGCCCGTCAGGGCGAGGGTCTCGGTGAGTTCGCGGTCCGAGGACGTCGGCAGCGGGCGCGCGTCGATCCTCTTCAGCAGGGCCGCGATCCTCCGGGTGCCCGACCCGGCGTCCTGCCCGGTCGACCTGAGGTAGTTGTCGAGCGCCCGCTGGAAGCCCCGGGCCTGGTTCTCGGCGTGCCCCGCGGAGTCCGCGCTCGGGTCGGCGACGGCGTCCAGGATCAGCCGGCCCACCCGCTTCGGGAACAAGTGGGCGTACACACCGCCGAGTTCGGTGCCGTAGGAGATACCGAAGTACCGCATCCTCCCGTCGCCGAGGACCTGGCGCATCAGGTCCATGTCGCGGGCGGTGTCGGTGGTCGACACATGGGCCATCAACTGCCCCTCGGCCTTGCGGCAGCTCTGCCCGAAGGCCGCGGCGTCCCGCAGGAAGGCCCGCTCCTCGTCCGGGGTGTCGGGTGTGACGTCGACGGACTCGGACGCCTGGACCTCCTCGTCGCCGCGGCAGCGCACGCCCGCACTGGCGCCCACGCCCCGTGGGTCCCAGCTCACCAGGTCGTAGCGCTTGTTGAGTTCGGCGGTGTACGAGGCGTACCACGGCATCGTCGACAGTCCCGAGCTCCCGGGGCCGCCGAAGTTGAACAGCAGCGAGCCGATGCGGTCTCCGCCGGTAGCCTCGGCGCGGATCAGCGCCAGGCCGATCGTCCTGCCCTTCGGCTTCGACCAGTCCAGTGGCGCCCTGAGCGTCGCGCACCGCCACCCGCCCCCCGGCGCGGGGGAGCCCTCGGAAGCCTTGCACTCCCCCCAGTCCAGTTTCTGCGAGGTCAGCGACGCCGGCAGCGGGGCCGGCCCGTCGGCGGACGTCGGAGGCGAACTCGCCCCTCCCGGCCCGCCGCCGGCCTCGGGGCCGCCCGACGAGCCGCCGCCGCAGCCCGTCGCCAGCAGCGCGGCGGCGGCCAGCAGGGCGGCCCACCGTACGAGACCTGCCATGTCACGTCCCCCCTCACAAGCCGTCCGCACCGTGCCGCGGATGGCGGTCCGACCATGGTAGGCGGAGTGAGAATCAGCCGCGGGACCCTGTGGATAACTCTCTGACCAGCGCATTTACCCCCTGCGTGCTGATCGTTCGCCTCGGCTGCGCGGCCCTCGCGCCTCAGGAGCAGACCGTGCCCGCGGCCGGCACCTTCCCGTCCAGGAGGTATCCGTTCACCGCGCCCTGCACACACCGGTTCTTGCTGTCGTACGCACCGTGCCCCTGGCCCTTGTACGTCATCTCGACGCCGACCCCGTCACCCAGCGCCCGCACCATCCGCCGGGCCCCCGCGTAGGGCGTGGCCGGGTCGCCCGTGTTGCCCACGACGAGGATCGGCGCCGCACCCGGCGCGCTCACGTCGGGATGGTCGGCCGCGCCCGCCACGGACCAGTCGGTGCAGCTGAGCATCGACCAGGCGAGGTAATCCCCGAACACGGGGGAGGCGGCCCGGAACGCGGGCAGCCTCCCCTCCACGAACTCGGTGGAGTAGCGCGGCTTGTCGTCGGCGCAGTTGATCGAGACGTTGGCGGCGGTGATGTTGCTGTACTCGCCGTTCTCGCTGCGCCCGTTCAGGGAGTCCGACAGCAGCATCAGCGTGCTGCCGTCCCCGCCGTACGCCTCCTCCAGCCCCTGGGTCAGATAGGGCCAGAAGTCCGGTGAGTACAGGGCCTGCGCGATGCCGCCGGTGGCGGCCGTCTGGGTCAGCTCCCGCGGGAAGATGCCCTTGATCGGCTTGCGGTCCAGGTCGTTCAGCAGCTTCGCGATGCGGTCCCTGACGTCCTGCGGGGTGTCGCCGATCGGGCAGTCCTCCGTCTTGGAGGTGCAGTCGGCGGCGAAGTTGTCGAGCGCGAGCTGGAAGCCCCTGGCCTGGCCGAGCGCGCTCTGCTCGGGGTTCTGCGTGGGGTCGACCACCGCGTCGAACACGGCTCTCCCGACCTTCTTGGGGAACAAGTGTGCGTAGACGCCGCCTAGTTCGGTGCCGTAGGAGATGCCGAAGTAGTACAGCTTGTCGTCGCCGAGGACCTGGCGCATCAGGTCCATGTCGCGGGCCGCCTCGGTGGTGCGCACGTTGGGCAGCATCCCCTGGGAGTTCTTCTTGCAGGCGTTGTTGAACGCCTTGGTGCTGTTCACGAACTCGGTGCGCTCCGCCGCGTCGTCGGGTGTCCCGTCCTGCTGGAAGTAGGCGTCGAGCTGCTGGTCGTCCTCGCACCGCACGGGTGCGCTGCGGCCGACCCCGCGCGGGTCGAAGCTGACGAGGTCGTAGCGGGTGCGCAGCTTCGCGTAGGTGTCGCCGAAGGCGGGCAGCGTGGTGACGCCCGAGCCGCCGGGGCCGCCGAAGTTGAAGATCAGCGAGCCGATGCGGCGGCTCTCCTCGCCGGTGGACCTCACCCGGATCAGCTCGATGCCGATCGTGTCGCCCTGGGGGTCGCTCCAGTCGCGGGGCGCCTTCATCGTCGCGCACTGCCAGGTGCCGTCGTCCGGCAGCGGTGACGGGCTGCCGCCGCCGCCCTGCGCCTGGTCCGGTGCGGGGCAGTCCTTCCAGTCCAGCTTCTGGGCCGTGAGGTCCTGGTCCCCGGAGTTCTCGGCGCATCCCGCCAGCAGTGCGGAGACCAGCAGGGCGGCGGCGGTCAGGGCAGCGGCACGCGGCCGGGGAGGATTCGCCATGGTCCCATCCTGCGGTCGCCCGGTGCGGGGCGCTCGGGGCGCGGTCCGTACGAGGTACGAAGGGTCCCGCCCCGGCCGCGTGTGCGCTGCCCCCGCGCGCGTGCCGCGCGCCGCACCCCGGCCCGCGTACGCGACCCGGTGGCCGCGCCGGGCTACAACGCGCCCTTGCGGCTGAGATAGTTGAAGGCCAGCCAGCCCGGCAGCACGGGCAGCCACAGGGTCAGCAGCCGGAACAGCAGCACCGCGGGCGCGGCCACCTCGCTGGGCAGGCCGACGGCGATCAGACCGACGGTCAGGGTCGCCTCCACGGCGCCGACGCCGCCCGGGGTCGGTGCGGCGGACCCGAGCGCGTTGCCCGCGAGGAAGACGACCGCGACGCTGGCGATGCTGATCGAGGTGCCCTCGCTGCCGAACGCCCGGATCGAGGCGTCCAGGCACATCACGAAGACCGCGGTCAGCAGCAGCATGCCGCCGATGCCGGTGATCAGCTTCTGGGGCCGCTGGAGGACGTCGAGCATGCGCGGCACGACACCCGCGAACAGCGACCTCACGCGCGTGACGACGAACTTCCGCAGGAAGGGCACCGAGGTGACGACGAGCACCAGCACCGCGACCGTCAGCAGACCGGCGATGACCGTCCGGGACGGCGACAGTGAGGGCGTCTTCTCGGTGCCGGTGAGATAGCCGAAGGACAGCAGCATCAGGATGTGGCAGCCCAGGCCGAACAGCTGGGAGGCGCCCACGCTCGCCACCGCGAGCCCCGGCCGCACTCCCGAGCGCTGGAGGAAGCGCGTGTTGAGGGCGACACCGCCCACCGCGGGCGGCGCGACGATCTTCACGAAGGATCCGGCGACCTGCGCGGCCACGGTCCGCAGGAACGGCACCCGCTCGGGCACGAACCCGAGGAGCGCCAGGGCGGCGGCGAAGTAGCTGGCCGCCGAGAACAGTGCCGCCGCGGCCACCCAGCCCCACTGGGCGTTCGCCACCAGGGGCCCGAACTCGATGTGGGTGAGCTGGCTCAGCAGGAAGTACGCGCCGATGGCACCGGCGATGATGCTGATCAGGGTCCGCGGCCGCACCCGCTCCAGACGGGCCGGCTCGACCGGCGCCTGCGGCCTGATCCGCAGCACCTGGTGGCGGATCTGGCTGAGCAGGTCCTCCTCGCGTGCCTCGTCGAGCGCCTCGTCCATGGCCCGCTTCTCGGCCCGCGCCTGCGCCCGTACGGCCTTCTTGTCCGGCTTGCCGGGCTCGTCAGCCGTTCCCTCGCTGCGGGCCTGCCTGGCGTGCCGCGACGCCTCCAGGACGGCCTCGCGCTCGCGCTCCGCGCGCTCCCGGGCGAGCCGGCGCAGCGTCGCGCGCGTGGCGCGGGTCAGCGCGATGGGCTGGAGCATCGGCAGGCAGTCGGCGACGGCGTCGGGGCCCAGCACGCCCACGGCGGAGGCCACCGCGCGCTCGGCGCCGACCCGCAGGCCGAGCGTCACCAGCAGCTGCGAGATGTCCATGCGCAGCAGCAGGTTGTTCGCCGCGATCTCGCCGATCCGCAGGTCGGTGATGATCACATTGCCGGAACGATCCACCAGGATGGCGTCACCCGCCAGTCTGCGGTGCGCGATACGCCGCGACTGGAGCGCCTCCACCTGGAGCCAGGTGTCCCGCAGCAGGCCGTCGGTGATCTCCTCGTCCGGCAGCGAGTCCACGGTGCGCCCGCCGATGTGCTCGTAGACCAGCATCACGGCGTCCGGGCCGAGCTCCGAGGTGGCGATCAGCTTGGGCGCGTTGGCACCGGCCGCGATGGCCGCGTAGGCGAGCAGAGCCTCCTGCTCCAGAGCCTGGCGCAGGGACTGCAGGCTGCTGCGGGTGGCGAAGCCGCGCAGGGTGAGATTGCGCCACGCGCGGTAGAAGAACCCCTGGGCCTGCTGCTCCCGGTCGACGACCGTCACGTCCAGCGGCGGCCCGTCCTCCAGGGTGACGTGGTAGCGCCGCCCCCGGTCGCCGCTCTCCTGGCTGTCGTAGCCCTCCTCGCGGGCCGCGCTGACCGGACGGAAGCCGACGTGCCGCAGCCCGGCCATCAGGGTCCGCCCGGTGGGCCGCACATTGGGGGAGCCGACCGCGTACAGCGTGCCGTAGGCGATGGTCCAGCCGATCATCAGCGTCAGGATGATCGAGAACGGCGTCGTGTAGCCGGTGACCAGCATGGAGAACGCGTACAGGACCAGCACCGCCCACAGGACCGCACGCCAGCGGGGTCTGCGGGACATGCCGACGGCCGTCATGTACGCGATGACCGGGGCGAGATAGCCGTGCACCGGATCGGTGAGCGAGGCGAGGTCGGCGGGGGAGGGCTGGGTGAGGGCGTCCCTGATGGACTCCGGAGCGGCCCGCGCGACCCACAGATCGGTGGCGAGGGTCACCCCGTGCGCGAGGACGGCGGCGAGGACGCCGTCGGCGATCCGCAGCCCGTCCCGTTTGATCAGCCGTTCGATCGCGAAGGCGACGGGCACCAGCAGGATGGCGATGCTGGAGACGAGCCCGGCGAGCTTGCTGAAGACGTCGGGTGCCTGGCCGGTGCCCTTGTTGATGTCCTGTTCCAGGCCCGAGGTGGTGCCGTGCGCGAAGGCGGCGATGGCGAGCAGCACCGCGATGCCGAGCAGGCCCACCAGGAGCCGCATGAGGTCGGAGGGGCGGTGCACGCGCGCGGGGAGCAGCGGTTCGTCGCCCTCGACCGCGTCGGTGTTCCCCTCGCCGGAGCCGTCCGGGCTCCCGTCACCGACATCCGCGCGGCGGGCCTCCGCGCCGTCGGCACTCCCGGTGTCCCCCCGCTCACCTGCGGTGTCCTTCGTGGCGGCCTCGGAGGCGTCGGGGCGCGGCGAACCCTCAGAGGTGCTTTCCGCCCCCTCCGGGTGCACACCCTGCTGCTTCATCGCCTCTTCTTGGTCTCGTATCACCGGTCACCGCCCGCACGATGGTGGCATGCCCCACCGACACACGGGGGCATCAGGGTGCAAATGCGGGGGCGCACAGTCTGCCCGAAGCCTGGCCGCAGGGCGAGGGCTACGCACAGTGGCGAGCGCGTCACATTGTCGGCGGGGTGAGGCACGATGGGCGGAATGAGCCACGAGAGCCTTCCGTACGACGCCCGACCGGAGTACGGCGACGGCCCCCCGCGGACGTCGGACGCCCTGCCGGAGTACGCCGAGCGGGTCCTTGAGGTCGCCGAACTGATCCCCGCAGGCCGTGTCATGACGTACGGGGACGTGGCCGAGTGGCTGGAGGAGGGCGGGCCCCGCCAGGTCGGCCGCGTCATGGCCCTGTACGGGGGTGCCGTCCCCTGGTGGCGGGTGGTGCGCGCGGACGGCGCCCTGCTCCCGGGCCACGAACTCAGAGCCCTGGACCACTACCGTGCGGAGGGCACGCCGCTGAGGGAGGCGAGCAGGGCCGCCCAGGGGCACCTGCCGCGCCTCGACATGAAGGGTGCGCGCTGGGACGGGGGCGCACGCGCGCAAGGTCACACCTGACAGCTTCCGCCCTCGGACGCTCCGCCGCCGTACCGCCTGTGATCCGTATGGGGGAAGCAGGGGACGTCCGTGGCATGACGTACGTTCGAGGGTCGGGGGGCGCACGTGCCGCGAGTGCCCCGGGGGATGGACCGGAAGCACTGCTTCCGTACCGTCCCGCGGCGTAGCGTCGGCTGCGCGCGTCCCCCTCACCCCGCGGCCACCGCTCTCCCCGCGCGTGGGGCGACCCATCAGCACACCCACCAGGACCGGCGAACCACGTGAGCTCCTCTTTCTCCACCAGGCGCCCGTCGCACCCCGCGGTGCGACAGGGGGCCCGTGGCGCTTACCGGCTCGTACGCACCCCTGTCGCGCACATGGCTCCCCCTCGTCCTGACGCGCCGCAACGCTCCGTGGTTGACCACCGCGCGGGACCACTGCTCGTCCTGGCCGGTCCCGGCACCGGGAAGACCACCACCCTGGTGGAGTCCGTGGCGGCCCGCATCGCCCGGGGCGCGGACCCCGCGCGCATCCTGGTCCTCACGTTCAGCCGCAAGGCCGCCGTGGAACTGCGCGACCGCATGGCGCTGCGCATCGGTGCGGCCCGCGCGCCCCAAGCGACCACGTTCCACTCGTTCTGCTACGCCCTGGTCCGCGCCCACCAGGACAGCGATCTGTTCGTGGAGCCGATGCGGCTGCTGTCCGGCCCCGAGCAGGACGTGACCGTACGGGACCTGCTCGCCGGCCAGCCGGACCTGGAGCGCCTCGGGCTCGCCCATGTGCGCTGGCCCGACGAACTGCGCGCCTGCCTGACCACCCGGGGCTTCGCCGACGAGGTCCGCGCCGTCCTCGCCCGCAGCCGCGAACTCGGTCTCGGTCCGGACGCCCTGGACGCCTTCGCCCGCCGCATCGGCCGCCCCGACTGGCGTGCCGCGGCCGCCTTCCTCGCCGAGTATCTCGACGTGCTCGACCTCCAGGGCGTGCTCGACTACGCCGAACTGGTCCACCGCGCGGTGCTGCTCGCCCGCCGCCCCGGGGCCGCCGAGCGCCTCGCCGCGCGGTACGACGCGGTGTACGTCGACGAGTACCAGGACACCGACCCGGCCCAGGTACGGCTGCTGCGCGCGCTGGCGGGCGACGGCCGCACCCTGGTCGCCTTCGGCGACCCCGACCAGTCGATCTACGCGTTCCGGGGGGCCGACGTGAACGGCATCCTGGAGTTCCCCGACACCTTCCCCCGCGCCGACGGCCGCCCCGCGCGCGTGGAGGTCCTGCGCACCGCACGCCGCTCCGGCGCCGCCCTGCTCGCCGCCACCCGGCTGCTGACCCAGCGCATGCCCCTGACCCGGCTCCCGGCGCAGAAGGCACGCGCCCACCGGGACCTGGCCCCGGTCCGCGACGGCGGCCACGTCGAGGTGTACACCTACCCGACCGCCGGCACCGAACTGGACAACATCGCCGACATCCTGCGCCGGGCGCACCTGGAGGACGGCGTGCCCTGGGGCGAGATGGCCGTCCTGGTGCGCGCCGGCGCGCGCACCATCCCGACCGTGCGCCGCGCGCTGACGTCCGCCGGGGTGCCGCTGGACATCGACGGCGACGACCTGCCGCTGCGCCACGAGCCCGCAGTGGCGCCGCTGCTCGCCGCCCTGCGGGCGGTGGCCACGGCGGAGGCCGATGCGGGTTCCGGGGCGGAGGTCGCGGAGGCACAGGCGGAGGCGGCGTCGGGCACTGAGGCACAGGCGGAGGTGGCGTCGGGCACGGAGGTCGAGGAGGTCGCGGGCGGGGCGGCCCAGGCCGAGGCGGGTCCTGACGCGCAGGCGGCCGACGGGACGGCCGAGCCCTGCTGGCTCGCCACCGAGACCGCCCTGAGCCTGCTGGCCTCCCCCCTCGCCGGCATGGACACCGCCGACCTGCGCCGCCTCGGACGGGCCCTGCGCGAGGAGGAGCGGGCCGCCGGCAACGCCGTGCCGCCACCCTCCGACGAACTGCTCGCGCGGGCGCTGGCCGAGCCGGAGCGGCTCACCGTGCACGACCCCACGTACGCGCGTGGCGCCCAGCGGCTCGGCGCCCTCCTGCGCAAGGCCCGCGAGCGCCTCGCGGACGGCGGCACCGCCGAGGAGGCGCTGTGGGACCTCTGGGAGGGCACGCCCTGGCCCACCCGCCTGGAACGCGCCGCCCGGCGCGGCGGAGCGGCCGGCCGCAACGCCGACCGGGACCTGGACGCCGTGTGCGCGCTGTTCGCTGCGGCGGCCCGCGCCGAGGAGCGCACCGGCGGCCGCGGGGCCCTGAACTTCCTGGAGGGCGTCGACGCCGAGGACATCGCCGCCGACACGCTCACCCGCCGCGCCGTACGCCCCGACGCGGTGCGCCTGATGACCGCCCACCGCTCCAAGGGGCTGGAGTGGCGCCTGGTCGTCGTCGCCGGCGTCCAGGAAGGGCTGTGGCCCGACCTGCGCCGGCGCGGGTCCCTGCTCGAAGCCGACCGCATCGGCCGCGACGGACTCGCGGAACCACTCACTCCGGGCGCCCTGCTGGCCGAGGAGCGACGCCTGTTCTACGTCGCCGCCACGCGCGCGCGTGAGCGCCTCGTCGTGACGGCGGTCAAGGCGCCCGCGGACGACGGCGACCAGCCCTCCCGCTTCCTGACCGAACTCGGCGTGGAGCCCAGGGACGTCACCGGCCGCCCCCGCCGCCCCCTGTCCGTCGCAGCGCTCGTCGCCGAACTGCGGGCGACCACCGTCGACCCGCGCGTGTCCGGCGCCCTCCGGCAGGCCGCGGCCCGGCGGCTGGCCCGGCTGGCGGCGCTCACCGACGACGACGGCCGCCCGCTCGTGCCCTCCGCGCACCCCTACCGCTGGTGGGGCATGTTCGAGCCGACCGAGTCCAAGGTGCCGCTGCGCGACCGCGACCAGCCCGTCGTCCTGTCCGGCAGCGCCCTGGACCAACTCGCCAACACCTGTGCGCTGCAGTGGTTCCTGGGCCGCGAGGTGAAGGCCGACGCACCCGCCACCGCGGCCCAGGGCTTCGGCAACGTGGTGCACGTCCTCGCCGACGAGGTCGCCTCCGGGCACACCCCGGCCGACCTCGCCGTCCTCATGGAACGCCTCGACTCCGTGTGGAACGCGCTCGCCTTCGACGCGCCCTGGAAGTCCGAGCAGGAGAAGGCCAACGCGCGCGTGGCGCTCGAACGCTTCCTCCAGTGGCACGTGACGGACCGCGCGGGACGCACCGCCGTGGCCAGCGAGCACGACTTCGACGTGACCCTCGGGGCGGGCGACTTCGAGGTGCGCATCCGCGGCCAGATGGACCGCGTCGAGGCCGACGGCGACGGCCGCGCCTACGTCGTCGACTTCAAGACCGGCAAGCAGGCACCCAGCGCCGCCGAGGTGGCACGCCACCCGCAGCTCGCCGTCTACCAGCTCGCCGTGCGCGAGGGCGCGGTCGACGACGCCTTCGGCGGCCAACGGCCCCGGCCGGGCGGCGCCGAACTCGTCCAGCTGCGCCAGGGCGCCGCCCGACGCGACGGCGGTGAGACGCTGCCGAAGGTGCAGGGGCAGCAGCCCCTGAACGGCCCCGACGGCTCCGAGGGCCCCGAAGGGGGGTGGGTCGGCGATCTGCTCGCCACGGCCGCGGGCAAGGTCCTCGACGAACGGTTCGCCCCCCGCACCGGCCAGCACTGCACCCACTGCGCGTTCCGCGCCTCGTGCAGCGCGCGCCCCGAGGGACGGCACGTGGTCGAGTGAGGGCGAGCGGCCGGCGGGACAAGCGTGATGGATCGCACCCAAGATCCTGACCTGCGCTTCTTCCCGCCCGTCGGCCGACGCGGCCTCCGCTGTCAGTGGCCGCGGCTAGCCTCTGTCAGGTGTCCGCCCGTATCGACCACCCCGACCAGCTCAAGGAACTCCTCGGCATCCCCTTCACGCCGGAGCAGACGGCCTGCATCACCGCGCCGCCCGCCCCGCAGGTGATCGTCGCCGGCGCCGGTTCCGGCAAGACGACGGTGATGGCGGCACGGGTGGTCTGGCTGGTCGGCACCGGGCAGGTCGCACCCGACCAGGTCCTCGGCCTGACCTTCACCAACAAGGCCGCGGGCGAACTCGCCGAACGCGTCCGCAAGGCGCTCGTCAGGGCCGGCGTCACCGACCCCGACGTCATCGACCCGGACAACCCGCCGGGCGAGCCCGTCATCTCGACGTACCACGCCTTCGCCGGCCGGCTGCTGGCCGACCACGGCCTGCGCATCGGCCTCGAACCGACCTCCCGCCTGCTCGCCGACGCCACCCGCTACCAGCTCGCCGCGCGCGTGATGCGCGAAGCCCCCGGCCCGTACCCGGCCCTCACCCGAGGCTTCCCCGACCTTGTCAGCGACCTCCTCGCGCTCGATGCCGAACTCGCCGAACACCTCGTACGGCCCGAGGCGCTGCGCGCCCACGACGCGCAGCTGCTGCTCACTCTCCAGAGCGCCAAGCTCACCAACGCCGACCTGCGCAAGGTCCCCGAGACGGCCGCGGCCCGCCGGGAACTCGCCGAACTGGTGCTCCGCTACCGCGCCGCCAAACGCGAGCGCGACCTGCTCGACTTCGGCGACCAGATCGCCCTGTCGGCGCGGCTCTCCCAGGTCCCCGAGGTGGGCCGCATCCTGCGCGAGGAGTTCCGCGTCGTCCTCCTGGACGAGTACCAGGACACCTCCGTCGCTCAACGCGTCCTGCTGGCGGGCCTGTTCGGCGGCGGAACCGGCCACCCCGTCACGGCCGTCGGCGACCCCTGCCAGGCCATCTACGGCTGGCGCGGCGCCTCCGTCGCCAACCTCGACGACTTCCCCGAGCACTTCGCCGACACCGACGGCCGGCCCGCCGCCCGCCAGGCACTCAGTGAGAACCGGCGCAGCGGCGGCCGCCTCCTCGACCTCGCCAACGACCTCGCCGAACCCCTGCGCGCCCTGCACGCGGGCGTGGAGGCGCTGCGGCCCGCCCCCGGGGCCGAACGCGACGGCACCGTGCGCTGCGCCCTGCTGCCCACCCACGCCGAGGAGATCGACTGGATCGCGGATTCCCTCGCCCACCTCGTCGGCACCGGCAAGGCGCCCGGCGAGATCGCCGTCCTGTGCCGCACGGCGACGGACTTCGCCGAGATCCAGGGCGCGCTCGTCGCCCGTGACGTCCCCGTCGAGGTCGTCGGCCTGTCCGGCCTGCTGCACCTGCCGGAGATCGCCGACCTGGTCGCCGTCTGCGAGGTCCTCCAGGACCCGGGGGCCAACGCCTCCCTGGTCCGGCTGCTCACCGGCCCGCGCTGGCGCATCGGCCCGCGCGACCTCGCCCTCCTGGGGCGCCGCGCCCGGCGGCTCGTCTCGCACGCGCGCGTGGACGGCGACGACGACCCCGACCGCAGGCTCGCCCAGGCCGTCGAGGGAGTCGACCCGGCCGAGGTGATCTCCCTCGCGGACGCCCTCGACACCTTCCTCGAAACACCGCTCGACACGCAGCGGGACGACGACGGGCTGCCGTTCTCGACGGACGCGCGCGTGCGCTTCGCGCGCCTCGCCACCGAACTGCGCGACCTGCGCCGCTCGCTGTCCGACCCGCTGATGGACGTCCTGCACCGCGTTCTCGCCGTCACCGGCCTGGAGGTGGAGCTGTCGGCGTCCCCGCACGCGCTGGCCGCCCGCCGCCGCGAGACCCTGTCCAACTTCCTCGACGTCGCCGCCTCGTTCGCGGCCGGCGACAACGAGGCCACCCTGCTCGCCTTCCTCGCCTTCCTGCGCACCGCCGCCCAGTACGAGAAGGGCCTCGACAACGCCCTCCCCGGCGGCGAGAACACCGTCAAGGTGCTCACCGCGCACAAGTCCAAGGGGCTGGAATGGGATGTCGTGGCCGTCCCCGGCCTGGTCGTGAACACCTTCCCCAGCACACAGGGCCGTGAGAAGTGGACCGCCCAGGGCAAGGTCGTCCCGCACGCCCTGCGCGGCGACGCCGACACGCTCCCCGACGTCCTCTCCTGGGACTCCCGCGGCCTGAAGGACTTCCACGAGGCCATGAAGGACCACCAGCACACCGAGGAACTGCGCCTCGGATACGTCACCTTCACCCGCCCTCGGTCCCTGCTGCTCGGTTCCGGCCACTGGTGGGGTCCCACCCAGAAGAGACCCCGCGGCCCCTCCGGCTTCCTCATGGCGCTCCACGACCACTGCGCCGCCGGGTACGGCGAGATCGAGGCGTGGGCCGACGAGCCGGGCGAGGACGACGAGAACCCCGCCCTGCACACGCGAAGCGCCGACCAGGTGTGGCCCCTGCCGCTGGACCCGGACGCCCTCGCCCGCAGGCGCGCGGCCGCCACGACCGTCCTGGCCCGTCTGGAGGACCTGACCCGCGACGGCGACGGACCGCCCCCCGCGCGCGTGGCCGACGGCTACGAGGATCCGGACCGGCCCCCGCCGCCGGACGGCCTTCCCGAGGACGACACCGAGGAGGACGCCGGCGACTGGGACTCCTGGACCAGCGACCGGCCCGCGATCCCGCACCAGGCGGCCGCCCCCGAACCGCCGGCGCCTTCCCGCCCGGACGCGCCGGGCACCGTCGACGCGGAAGACGTGACCGAGCCCCTGACTCCGGAGGAGGCCCGCGCCATCGCCTCCTGGGACCGTGACCTCGATGCCCTGACCGGGGAGCTGCTGCGCGCCCGCGCGGGCGTCACCGACGTACCGCTTCCCGCGTCGCTGACCGCGTCCCAACTGCTGCGGCTCGCCGCCGACCCCGACGCCTTCGCCCAGGAACTCGCACGCCCCATGCCGCGCCCTCCGCAGCCCGCCGCACGCCGGGGCACCCGGTTCCACGCCTGGGTCGAGGCCCGCTTCGAAGAGCTGACCCTGCCCCTGCTGGAGCCCGACGACCTGCCGGGCAGCGACGCCGAGATCGCCGACGAACGCGATCTGGAAGCCCTCAAGGACGCCTTCGAGCGGTCCGCGTACGCCCATCGCACGCCGTACCGCGTCGAGGCCCCGTTCCAGGTGGCGATCGCCGGCCGTGTCGTGCGCGGCCGGATCGACGCCGTCTACAGGGACGGCGTCGGCGACGACGCCACCTACGAGATCGTCGACTGGAAGACCAACCGCGCCCGCACCGCCGACCCGCTCCAGCTGGCCCTGTACCGGCTCGCCTGGGCCGAGCAGGAGGGCGTGCCCCTCGACTCGGTCGACGCCGCCTTCCTCTACGTGCGCACCGGAGAGGTCGTCCGCCCGCGCGACCTGCCCGACCGCGCCGCCCTCGAACGGCTGCTCACCGGGGAGCCGGACGGCGAGGCGGAGTGTGAGCAACCGCCCCCGCGGGATGTCGGCGCGGGCCGATAGGCTCGTGACCATGAGCCCGACCCCGGACAGCGCCGTCCGTACGTACATCGAGCAGCACCGCGCCGCCTTCCTCGACGACCTCTCCGAATGGCTGCGCATCCCCTCCGTGTCGGTCCGGCCCGACCACGCGCCCGACGTACGCCGCAGCGCCGACTGGCTCGCCGCCAAGCTGGGAGAGACCGGCTTCCCGATCGTCGAGGTCTGGCCCACCGAGGGCGCGCCCGCCGTCTTCGCGGAATGGCCCTCCGGCGACGACGCGGCGCCCACGGTCCTCGTCTACGGCCACCACGACGTGCAGCCCGCCGCTCGGGAGGACGGCTGGGACAGCGACCCCTTCGAGCCGGTCCTGCGCGACGGACGCCTGTACGCGCGCGGGGCGGCCGACGACAAGGGGCAGGTGTTCTTCCACACACTCGGCGTACGCGCCCACCTCGCCACGACCGGCCGCACCGCCCCGGCCGTCAACCTGAAGCTGATCGTCGAGGGTGAGGAGGAGTCCGGCTCCCCGCACTTCCGCGCCCTCGTCGAACGGCACGCGGACCGGCTCGCCGCGGACGCCGTGATCGTCTCCGACACCGGCATGTGGGCCGAGGACACCCCGACCGTCTGCACCGGCATGCGCGGACTCGCCGAGTGCGAGATCCGGCTGTACGGCCCCGACCAGGACATCCACTCCGGCTCCTTCGGCGGCGCCGTCGCCAACCCGGCCACCGCCGTCGCCCGGCTGGTCGCCGCCCTGCACAACGAGCACGCGCGCGTGGCGGTCCCCGGCTTCTACGACGGCGTCGTCGAACTCACCGACCGCGAGCGCGAACTCTTCGCCGAGCTGCCCTTCGACGAACAGCGGTGGCTGCACACCGCCAAGTCACACGCCGCCCACGGCGAGGCCGGCCACAGCACCCTTGAGCGGATCTGGGCCCGCCCCACCGCCGAGGTCAACGGCATCGGCGGCGGCTACCAGGGCCCCGGCAGCAAGACGATCATCCCGTCCTCCGCCATGGTCAAGCTCTCCTTCCGGCTGGTCGCCGGACAGGACCCCGACCACATCGAGAAGGCCGTCCGCGCGTGGGCGGCCGATCAGGTCCCCGCCGGGATCCGCAGCGAGATCACCTTCAGCGGCGCCACCCGCCCCTGTCTGACACCGCTCGACCACCCGGCCCTGCAGTCCGTCGTACGCGCCATGGGCCGCGCCTTCGACAGCCCGGTCCGCTTCACGCGCGAGGGCGGTTCCGGACCGGCCGCCGACCTCCAGGACGTCCTCGGCGCACCCGTGCTCTTCCTCGGCATCTCCGTCCCCTCCGACGGTTGGCACGCCCCCAACGAGAAGGTCGAGCTGGCGCTGCTCCTCAAAGGCGTCGAGACATCCGCGTACCTGTGGGGCGACCTCGCCGCGAGCTGGGGTCATGCCCCCTGAGCCGTCCCGTGCGCCCTCGCGCGCGGGGCAGACTGGAACCGCCGCCCCGCACCCGGTCTTCTCCCGCCGCGGCACCGCCCGCCGATCCGCCCGCCGAAGCACACCGTTCCACTGGGGGAGTTGGAAGCACCCGTGACCACCTGGACCGACCACACCGCCGACCGACCCGTCTCGCTCACCGACCCCAGCGGCATCGACCGCGCCGCACACCACCGGCTCGACGAAGCCTGGCTCGCGGCGGCGTGGAGCCACCCCTCGACCCGCTGCTTCGTGGTCTCCGGCGGCCAGGTCCTCGTCGACGAGACGGCCGACGGCAGTACCGAGCTCGTCATGACCCCCTCTTTCGAGGCCCCCCTCACCGAGGCGCACCGCTACTTCCTCGGCATCGACCAGGACGGCGTCAGCTACTTCGCCCTCCAGAAGGACGCCCTGCCCGGCCGTATCGACCAGTCCGCGCGTCCGGCCGGGCTGCGTGAGGCGGGCCTGCTGCTGTCCCCGCGCGACGCGGGCCTCATGGTGCACGCCGTCGGTCTGGAGAACTGGCAGCGCACCCACCGCTTCTGCTCCCGCTGCGGCGAGCGCACCGTGATCGCCGCCGCCGGCCACATCCGCCGCTGCCCGGCGTGCGGTGCCGAGCACTACCCCCGGACCGACCCCGCCGTGATCATGGCTGTCACCGACGAGGAGGACCGCGTCCTGCTCGGACGCCAGGTGCACTGGCCCGAGGGCCGCTTCTCCACACTGGCCGGCTTCGTCGAGCCGGGCGAGTCCATCGAGCAGGCCGTGCGCCGCGAGGTCGCCGAGGAGGCCGGCATCACCGTCGGCCACGTCGAGTACGTCGCCAGCCAGCCCTGGCCCTTCCCCTCCAGCCTCATGCTGGGCTTCATGGCCCGCGCCACCACCACCGAGGTCGAGGTCGACGGCGACGAGATCCACGAGGCCCGCTGGTTCTCCCGCGAGGAACTGCGGGCCGCCTTCGAGTCCGGCGAGGTGCTGCCGCCGTACGGCATCTCCATCGCGGCCCGCCTGATCGAGCTCTGGTACGGCAAGCCGCTGCCCACCCGCGGCGTCTGACGCGGGGCGCACGAGAAAGGTGGCCGTCCGGGCACGGACGGCCACCTCTGTCGCAGCAAGCCTCAGCTCCCCGAGGCGTGGATCACGCGCCGATCTTCTGCTTCACCTGGGCCAGCGAGGGGTTCGTCAGCGTCGAACCGTCCGCGAAGAGCAAGGTCGGGACCGTCTGATTCCCGCCGTTCGCCTTCTCGACGAACGTCGCGGACTCCGGGTCCTGCTCGATGTTGATCTCGGTGTACGCGATGCCCTCGCGCTCCAGCTGCTTCTTCAGCCGCTGGCAGTAGCCGCACCAGGTGGTGCTGTACATCGTCACAGTGCCCTGCATGTCTCGCGCGCTCCTTCGATGGCTCGGGGAACAGGTCGTCCGGTGGAGGAACGTACGCGACGGGACAGCCATTCCCACCCGGGGCGTCACCGGCCACGTGACGGCTGCCGCATCAGTACGACTAATGAAGGCCCCCTGTGGACAACCGACACAGCCGTCCCGGGCGACCTGGCAGCATGGCCGTGTGACAGCAGCAACGCACTCCACCCTCTTCCCGCGGGTACCGGACTCCGCCGACGCGGTGCTCGAAGGGCTCGACCCCGAGCAGCGCGAGGTGGCGACCGCCCTGCGCGGGCCGGTGTGCGTGCTCGCGGGCGCGGGCACGGGCAAGACCCGGGCGATCACCCACCGGATCGCCTACGGGGTCAGGGCGGGCATCCTCCAGCCCGCCAGCGTGCTCGCCGTCACCTTCACCAACCGGGCCGCCGGAGAGATGCGCGGCCGGCTGCGCCAGCTCGGCGCGGGAGGAGTCCAGGCCCGCACCTTCCACTCCGCCGCCCTGCGCCAGCTCCAGTACTTCTGGCCGAAAGCCGTCGGTGGGTCCATGCCGAGGCTCGTCGACCGCAAGGCCCAGCTCGTCGCCGACGCCGCCGCCGCCTGCCGGATCCGCCTCGACCGGGGCGAGCTGCGGGACACCACCGCGGAGATCGAGTGGTCCAAGGTCACCCAGACCGTCCCCGCCGACTACCCGCTGGCCGCCGCCAAAGCCGGCCGTGAAGCCCCCCGCGACCCGGCGGAGATCGCCCAGATCTACACCGTGTACGAGGACCTCAAGCGCAGCCGCTCCGTCATCGACTTCGAGGACGTCCTGCTGCTCACGGTCGGTGTCCTGCAGGACCGCCACGACATCGCCGACCAGGTCCGCTCCCAGTACCAGCACTTCGTGGTCGACGAGTACCAGGACGTCAGCCCCCTCCAGCAGCGCCTGCTGGAGCTGTGGCTCGGCAACCGGGACAACCTGTGCGTCGTCGGGGACGCCAGCCAGACGATCTACTCGTTCACCGGCGCGACCCCGGACCACCTGCTCGACTTCCGCACCCGCCACCCCGGCGCCACCGTGGTCAAGCTCGTCCGCGACTACCGCTCGACCCCGCAGGTCGTCCACCTCGCCAACGGCCTGCTCGCCCAGGCCCGCGGCCGCGCCGCCGACCACCGGCTCGAACTGGTCTCCCAGCGCGAGCCCGGTCCAGAGCCGGTCTACAGCGAATGCACCGACGAGCCCGCCGAGGCGGAGAACGCGGCCCGCCGTATCCGCGAACTCATGGACGCAGGCGTCCCCGCCGCCGAGATCGCCGTGCTGTTCCGCACGAACTCCCAGTCCGAGACCTACGAACAGGCCCTCGCCGACGCCGGGGTCCCGTACCAGCTGCGGGGCGCCGAGCGCTTCTTCGACCGGCCCGAGGTGCGCAAGGCGAGTGTGGCCCTGCGCGGCGCCGCCCGCTTCGGGGGCAACGACTCCCTCCTGGACGACGTCGTCGACCTGCCCTCGCAGGTGCGGGCCGTGCTGTCCGGGGAGGGCTGGACCACCGAGCCACCGGCCGGCTCCGGCGCGGTCAGGGAACGCTGGGAATCCCTGGCTGCCCTGGTCGGCCTGGCCCAGGACTTCACCGCCGCCAATGCCGGCGCCACCCTCGCCGACCTCGTCGCCGAACTCGACGAGCGGGCGAACGCCCAGCACGCGCCGACCGTGCAGGGCGTCACCCTCGCGTCCCTGCACTCCGCAAAGGGCCTGGAGTGGGACGTCGTGTTCCTCGTCGGCGTCGCCGAGGGCATGATGCCGATCACCTACGCGAAGACCGACGAGCAGATCGAGGAGGAGCGCCGGCTCCTGTACGTCGGTGTCACCCGCGCCCGGCGCCACCTCCATGTCTCCTGGGCGCTCACCCGTACGCCCGGAGGCCGACCCAACCGCCGTCCCAGCCGCTTTCTGAACGGACTGCGTCCGGGCTCCACAGGCGGCGCCGCGCGCAGCGCCGGGGGTGGTCCGGGCGGCGTCGAGCGGGGCTTCACCAGCAGACCGCAGGCCGCCCCGCGGCGGACCCAGCGCACCCCGGCCCGCTGCCGGGTCTGCGGACGCACCCTCACCGACGCCGGCGAGATGAAGCTGATGCGCTGCGAGAGCTGCCCCTCCGACATGAACGAGGGCCTCTACGAACGCCTGCGCACCTGGCGTGCCGTCCAGGCGCAGCGGAGCGGTCAGCCGGACTTCTGCGTCTTCACCGACAGGACCCTCGTCGCGATCGCCGAGGCGGAGCCGAGCGATCCGGTTCAGCTGTCCCGCATCCCCGGCGTCCTCAAGCGCAAGCTCGACCGCTACGGGACCGATGTGCTCGCCATTTGCGCAGGCCAGGAGCCGGAGGGCGGTGAGGAGGGGGAGTGACGGGAACTCGTCGAAAAAATAGTTTGCGCATGCCCCGGCAATCCCCATAGGTTCTTAGCCACGGGGACGGCGGCCTTCTCGAAGGCCCCGATTCCGTGATGTACTTGCATACCCGCAGGACTGGTTCACACCAGTGCCCCGAGACGCCGAGAGGAGGCGATTCCAGTGATCAGCATCAACGCCAGCTCCTTCAGCAGCGCCAAAATGACCGATCTCTCGGTCGTCGCCTCCCTGTGCAAGCTCGTCGCCTCGGGCCAGGGCACCGGTCTGTCCGGCATTCGTGCCGTCCGGCGGGCGTCCTCCCTGTCTCTCGCGGGCCTTCCCGTCCGTGAGCGCGATGAGCGACCGACCAAGGCACTGGAAGCGGCAGCAGTGGCAGAGGCGAAGCCCTATGCCTCTACGGCGACCGGTGCCGGATTCCGGAACCAGACGACGCAGCACCACCAGATGTGGGCCTTCCGTGGGCCAGAACCCTGGAGTGATCCAGCCTGACGATCGATCAGGCCGGCGCCTTCAGGGCCGCGGAACCCCATCCGGGATCCGCGGCCCTTCTGTTTGTCCTCGTACAGGGACGGCAGAGCGAAGGGGCCCGGGACAGGTAAGACCCGGTACCAGCCGCAACCTGGCCCAACAGGGCCGGAACGAACAGACGAGGAAGACGAACCGTGCAACTCGAAGCGCACGCCCCGTCAGTACCGCCCTCACAAGCGATCCCCAAGCCCGGCTCCACGGAGGACCCCACCTTGATCCCCCTCACCGCGCTCACCGCGCTCGACGACGCCATCGAGAACCTCGGCGTACCCGTCCCCTGCCGCTCCTACGACCCGGAGGTCTTCTTCGCCGAGTCGCCGGCCGACGTCGAGTACGCCAAGTCCCTCTGCCGCACCTGCCCGCTGATGGCGGCCTGCCTCGCCGGCGCCAAGGAGCGGCGTGAGCCTTGGGGCGTCTGGGGTGGAGAGCTGTTCGTCCAGGGTGTCGTCGTCGCACGCAAGCGGCCGCGTGGCCGCCCGCGCAAGAACCCGGTCACGGCATGAACACCACAGGAACGATCGACCGTCCCCTCACGCACAACCCCCAGAAGCAGGCCCCGATGAAGCCGTCCACTCACGCATTCGCAGGCTCAGCGCCTGAAGACGTCACCACCCGTGGCGCGAACGACTCGCGTCAGAACAGGAACCGAGAGATGCAACTCATCCAAGAAGCCCTGGCACGTGCGCATATGCACGAGCGGCAGCACGAGGCGGCGCGCGAGCGCCAGGCCCTGCGTCTGGTGACCGCTCGCCGGATGCAGCGCCGGGCCGAGCGTGCCTCGCTGCGTGCGCGCCGCGCGCTCGCCATGGCGGTCATGCAGTAACCGACGACACCGCCAGACGGTGGCCTCCCGGCGAGGGAGGCGGCAAGTCCCCGCGGGGGCCGGTCCGTGCACACGGACCGGCCCCCGCAGTGCGTGGGGTCGGCGGTTCCCGGGAGGGCGGGGGCGGCGCCGTCGCCGGATGAGTGTTCCCGCGCATCCGGCCCCGGGTCCCGTCAGCCCTGTACGGCGGAGGGTTCCTCGGCGGCCGGGTCCTCGCGGACGAAGCCCGGCAGCCATTCCTCCAGCTCGTCGCGCAGCCGCACCGTCGCGCCCAGCTGGCACAGCACCCCGATCGTGCTCAGCGTCACCCGGTGGATCAGCAGGTAGGCCGGGGGGAGGTTGAGCTGCTTGCCCAGTTGGTGTGCGGGGGAGCGCGGGTCGGCGACGCGGGCCGCCTGACTGCGCATCCAGCCGCGGGTGAAGGTGAACGCGTCGGCCTGGGCCGGTTCGATGATCGGCAGGAGGTAGTCGAGCACGGCGTCGGGGTCGAGATCGATCGACTCCTTGACGAACCCTTCGGTACGCAGGAGTTCGTAGACGGCGTCCGCCTCCCCGTCCAGAGTCATCCGCAGGGAGTCTCCGATGGGGGTCGGCAGTCCGCCCGGGAGCCGGTCCACGGTGCCGAAGTCCAGGACGCCCAGCCGCCAGTCGTCCTCGCCCTCCGGGCCGCCCGGCAGGAGACGGAAGTTGCCCGGGTGGGGGTCGGCGTGCAGCAGGCCCGTGCGGGCGGGGCCCGAGAACAGGAACCGGGCCAGGAGCTGGCCGGCCCGGTCGCGCTGTGCCTCGGTGCCGTCGGAGATCACCTCGGAGAGCGGGACACCGTCGATCCACTCCGTGATCAGCACCTGCTCGCTCTGGTGCACCACGGCCGGGACCAGGACGTCCGGGTCGTCGGCGAACTCCTCCGCGTGGGCCTGCTGGGCCTCCGCCTCCAGGCCGTAGTCCAGTTCCTCGGCGACCCGGTCCTTGAGTTCGGTGATCAGCGGCTTGACGTCCATGCCGGGAATCAGCGGACCCAGCAGCCGGGCGAAGCGGCTCAGCTGGTTCAGGTCGGACACCAGGGCCTCGCCTGCACCGGGGTACTGGACCTTGACCGCGACCTCACGGCCGTCGTGCCACACCGCGCGATGCACCTGGCCGATCGAGGCCGCCGCCGCGGGCTTGTCCTCGAACTCCAGGAACAGCTCGTGCCAGTCCTCGCCGAGCCGCTCCGCCAGCACCGTGTGCACGGTGCGGGTCGGCATCGGGGGCGCCGCCTCCTGGAGCTTGGTGAGGGCCGCGCGGTACGGGCCCGCGACCTCCTCGGGCAGGGCCGACTCGAAGACGGACAGGGCCTGCCCGAACTTCATCGCGCCGCCCTTCAGCTCGCCGAGCACCTTGAACATCTGCTCCGCGGTCCGCTGCTGGAGCTCGCGGCCCACGATCTCCGCGGACTCGCCGACGATCCGCTTGCCGAGTCCCCAGGTGGCCCGCCCGGCGAAGCCGAGCGGGAGCGCGGCGAGCTTGGCGGTGCGGGTGACCGCCTTGCGGGGAAGATCAGACATGCGCCCTCCTGGTCCCAGCCGGCCGCTGCGTCCCCGCCTTGCGGCGGGACTTCCTCGACGGCCGTTGCTCCGCCATTGTCTCGTGCGACACCGCGTCCTCGGAGGGGTGTTCTCCCTCACCTTTGTCCGCGGCGCCGCAGCCGCACGCGGGATGTGCCCACACCGGCCGGGAATGCCAGCTCAGACCGGGTAGGGACACCTCCCAGCGGGCACCGGCCGTCGACGGAATCCGGCCGTCCAGAAAGGCGAGGGCATGGGCGGCGGCCAGCCCGGCGACCGTAGTGGCCAGGGTGAGATCGCAGGGCCGCACCTCATGTGTCCGTCCGGTGCCGGAGCGCCACTGCGCGACCAGCCGGGGCCACGCGGGGTCCCGGTCGGTGCGCCCCTCCTCCAGACACCCCGCGCACGCGGTCTCACCGGGGAGGACGAACGGGCCGACCACGCCGGTGGCCTCCACCACACCGGCGTACAGATGCGGTGTCCCGGAGGCGATCAGGGACTCGGCGGCCGCGAAGGACGGCGCGTGCACGGCGACGTCGTCGCGTGGCGCGACGATCACCAGGGAGTGGCCGGCGGAGTCCTGGCCGCGGGGTGAGCGGGGGCCGCGGCGCGGCGGGCGGTCCGGTGCGCAGCGGCGCGCCGCCCGCCGCGCTGCCTCGTCCCTGCGGTCACCGACCGCCTCCGGGGGCAGCCCGCCCGGGGCGACGTCCCAGGGCTGGACCCGGCCGACGTCGCGCACGTCGACCTCGCCGACGCCCGCGGCCGACAGCAGCGAGGCCACCATCGCCCCCACCCGTCCGGCACCCCGCACGAGCACGCGCAGGGAGCGGCGGGCGGCGACCCTCCCGATCGCCTCGCCGGGCTCGGACGTGGTCAGGGACAGCGAGGCCAGGTCGGGGCGCAGCCGGTCCATCACCTCACTCCTCGCCCGCAGCGCGTCCGCCGCCGGGCCGCCTCCTCTGGCGTCGTCGAGAAGCCCGGCCCGTGCCAGTCGGCGCACCAGTGCGTCGACATGGCCGTCGGGCAGACCCATCCGCCGGGCCTCCTCGCCGAGCAGGTCCAGCCCGCGGGTGCCGTTGAGGAGGTCGAGGAAGCTTCCCGTCGCCGTGTCCACCGGTCCCAGGGTCAGGGCATGTGCCGGACTCATCCCGAACTGCACGGTGTTGAGGTCGCGCCAGCCGCGCCTGAGCGCGGGCTTCATCGAAGGCGCCAGCGGGGGCGGCGGATCCGAGAGCGGTAGATCCGAGGGTGACGGACCCGAGGGCGGCGACGGAGAGGTGCAGGCTGTCGGCGCCGGCGCATCCGTCGAACCTCCGGCGGAACTCGTACCGAGTGACCCCTCATGGCCGCCCGAACCGGCAGGAACCGTCGCACTGTTGGAAAGCCTCGAAGAGTCAGAAATCGCCACCCGCATGAACTGGCCCCCGTAGCCGTCGTGAAGTGTCCTCGTACCCCGGCGGGGCTCGGTCGTTGCCTCGCCGGTGACAGTCAGCATGCCCGGATGCGGCGGGGGTCGCGGAAGGTTGTCCACAGGCGGTGGATGTTTGTCGTACAAATCAGTCGCCCTCATCGGGCGCAGCGTGGGGGATCAGGATCGAACCGTCCGGGGTCGGGACTTCTGCCCTGTACAGCGGGTAACGTCGGGGCGTGTCCGCCGACCCACTGCACCGAGCCGGAGCACCGCAGCGCAGTACGACGAGCCCGCCGCCGAGCGGCTCGGGGGCGAGCGCGATCGAGGTCCGCAGGAGTACCCGGCGCCGCCGGACGGTCTCGGCGTATCGCGAAGGCGACCGCACCGTCGTGCTCATCCCGGCCCGGATGTCCGAGGCCGAGGAGCAGCGCTGGGTGACCGTCATGCTGGACAAGCTGGCGGCCCAGGAGAGCAAGCAGGTCCTGGGCGACGCCGAACTGTCCGAGCGGGCGGAGCAGTTGTCGGCCCAGTACTTCGCCGGACGGGCCCGCCCCAGTTCGGTGCGCTGGGTCACCAACCAGAACACCCGCTGGGGCTCGTGCACCCCGGCCGAGGGCAGCATCCGGCTCTCGCACCGCCTCCAGGGCATGCCCGAGTACGTCGTCGACTACGTCCTGCTCCACGAGCTCGCGCATCTGCTGGTCCCCGGGCACGGGCCCCGCTTCTGGCGGCTGCTGGAGGCGTATCCCCGCACCGAGCGGGCCAAGGGCTATCTCGAGGGCGTCGTCGCCGCCGAGCGGCTGCCGCATCTGCCCGGCGCCCGGGGCGGGTGACCGTTCGCCGGGGCGAACGCGGAGGCGGTTCCTCCGCCACGGTCCGGCGGGCGTTCTGTACCGGGTCTGTACCGGCTTCGTGCGATGTCCGAGTTTGCGGTTAGCCTGACGCGACGCACTTACATTCGGGATGGGGGACGGTCGTACGCATGGCCAGGGATTTCCAACGCGGCCACAAGGCCAAGATCAGTGACCTCACGGCGGGTACGGATCTGTACGTAGGCGTACAGATCGCCGCCCCAGGGTTGAGCTTCGACATCAGCTGCTTCGGTCTCGATGCCGACGAACGGCTGTCCGACGACCGTTACTTCATCTTCTTCAACCAGCCGAAGTCACCCGAGGAATCCGTCCAGCTGCTCGGTGCCCAGGCCGGGGACACGGAGTCGTTCCGGGTCACCCTCGACAAGATCCCCGCGCGGATCCAGAAGCTCTCCTTCACGGCGACGATCGACGGCGACGGGCAGATGTCGCAGGTCGGCCCCGGCTATCTCCGGATCGTCGCGGGCGGCGAGGAGGTGGCCCGGTACGCCTTCAGCGGCTCGGAGTTCACCACCGAGCGCGCCGTGATGCTGGGCGACTTCTACCTGAAGGACGTCTGGCGCTTCGCGGCCGTCGGACAGGGGTTCGACGGTGGTCTGGACGCCCTGCTGAGGAACTTCGGCGGTGAGGTGCTGGAGGAGGCGGCTCCCGCGGCCCCCCAGCAGCCCCAGGCCGCGGCGGCCCCCGGTTTCGCGCCGCCCGCCCAGGCC
>NZ_AGBF01000047.1 GCF_000225525.1 Streptomyces zinciresistens K42
ACCGCGGCCGAGGCCGCCCGGCGGACCCGCGACGCCGCCTCCGCGCGGGACGCGGCCCGGCGCCGCTGCGCCGAGCTGGACCGCCTCTCCGCGCGGGCGGCCACGGCCGTCCGCCGGCTCGGGCCGCTGCGTGAGGACTACGACCGCGTGGCCCGGCTGGCCGCCCTCACCGCGGGCACCTCCGCCGACAACGAACGCCGGATGCGCCTGGAGTCGTACGTCCTCGCGGCACGCCTGGAGCAGGTCGCCGCCGCCGCGACCGTACGGCTGCGGCGCATGTCGTCCGGCCGTTACACCCTCGTCCACTCCGACGACCGGTCCGGCCGCGGCCGCAGCGGGCTCGGGCTGCACGTCGTCGACGCCTGGACCGGCCGGGCACGCGACACGGCGACCCTCTCGGGCGGCGAGACCTTCTTCGCGTCCCTCGCCCTCGCCCTCGGCCTCGCCGACGTCGTCACCGACGAGGCGGGCGGCGTGCGCCTGGACACCCTCTTCATCGACGAGGGCTTCGGCACCCTGGACGACCAGGCCCTCGACGAGGTCCTCGACGTCCTCGACTCGCTGCGCGAACGCGACCGCAGCGTCGGCATCGTCAGCCATGTCGCCGACCTGCGCCGCCGTATCCACGCCCAACTGGAGGTCGTGAAGGGGAGATCGGGGTCGGAGCTGCGCCAGCGGGGTCACTGACCGAGGAGCCGGCGCGGCGGCGGGGACGAGCAGACGACGCTCGTCGTCACCGAGCCGAGCGCGCCGCTCCGGCCCGAGACCTCCTCCGGGTGCCGCAGGGAACGGGCCGTGACCCCGATGACGAAGCAGTCGTCCCCGGTGACGTGGCGGGTCTTCAGGCAACCCGGGCGCCGTCCACCTCCCCACCGCCCGTGTCCCCGAGCGGGCCGGCCGCCTCCTGGACCGGCGGTGCCCGTCGCCACGTACTGCCGGAGCCCCGGCTGCGACGGCGCGACCCGGGCCGCCCCCGCCCTCGCCGAACCCGGCTGCCGGGTCGAGGAGATGCTCGGCGGCTTCGCGTACGGGGTGCGCGAGGGCTGCGCCACCGAGACCGGGCAGGGCCTCGCGAACCGCCCCCCGACCCGCTCACGGCACCGGCCGGCGTGCACAACTGCGACTGCTGAGAGGGCTGTTGAGTGCGGTGGCAGGGTGAAGGAGGGGGGCGTGTAGGTTCTGCTCTCATGGTGAGACACGCGGAACCCGGCACGGTGGAGTGGATCGAGTCCGGCGGCGGCCCCCTGATCGCTGTCCCGGAGACGGTGCTGCCGTTCTGGGCGGGCGCCGACGGCGACGAGACCGCCTCGGACTACGACCGGGCCTGCGAGATCGACGGGGCCGTCGGACTGCTGCCGGTGGGAGACAGCGCGGCCCTGGTGCTCGGGGACGACCCCGCAGCCACCGCGTACCTCCCCGACCACGGCGTCTTCGTCCGCTGGTGCGCCGCCGACTCCGAGGAGGACGTGCTCGCCCGTGTCCCGGACGCGCTCGCCGGCGCGGAGTGGGGAGCCGAGGTGCGCTGGAAGGTCCCCGGCCCTGTGGTCCTCTTCGACGCGGCCTGGCCGGGACGGGAGACGGAGCGGACCGAGCACCTGAAGGTCACGCTGGCGCCCGGCGCGTACGCCGTGCGCGCCGCGCACGTGCGGCCCGGCCCCGAGACCTGGCTCGTACTCGTCGGGTTGAGGCCGCTGCCGCACTGACGGCCCCCGGCGGGCACGGACGACCGCGCGCGGACAGCCGGGTGCGCATAACCGGGTGCGCGGCGCCCGGTGGTCGCCCATGATGACCTGCCATGCCCCGACTTCCGCACCCCGCCCCCGAGGACCTGCGCCGCGACCCCCTGCCGCTGCGCGGCCGTACCGCCCTCGTCACCGGAGCCGCCCGGCGCGGCGGCATCGGCCACGCCGTGGCCCGCCGGCTCGCCGCGCACGGCGCCGGCGTCTACCTCCACCACCACGTGCCGCACGACGAGGCGATGCCGTGGGGAGCCGACCGGCCCGAGGAGGTCGCCGCCTCCGTGCGCGACGCGCTCGGCGACCCGGACGCACCCGTCGTGCACGGGCCCGGCGACCTCGCCGATCCGTCCGCGCCCGCGGAACTGGTCGCGAGGGCCACCGCGGCGCTCGGCGGCCGGCTCGACATCCTCGTCGCCAACCACGCCCTCAGCGGCTCCGACGGCCCCCTCGACGCGATCCACGCCGCTCTGCTCGACGCGCACTGGGCCGTCGACACCCGGTCGGTGCTGCTCCTGGTCCAGGCGCACGCCCGGCTGCGGCCCCCCGGTCCCGGCGGCCGGATCGTGATGATGACCTCCGGCCAGGACATCGCGGGCGGTATGCCCGGCGAGATCGCCTACGCCCTCCAGAAGGGCGCCCTCGCCTCGATCACCCGCTCCCTCGCCACCACCCTGACCGGGCGGGGGATCACGGTGAACACCGTCAACCCCGGCCCCGTCGACACCGACTACGCCACCGGGGAGGCGTACGAGGCCGTCGCGGCCCGCTTCCCGGCGGGCCGGTGGGGCATGCCCGACGACCCGGCCCGCCTCATCGCCTGGCTGGCGACCGACGAGGCGGCCTGGATCACCGGTGAGGTCATCAACTCCGAGGGCGGGTTCCGGCGGTGAGCCGGAGCCGCCCCGCCCGCGTCAGAGCCGGGCCAGCTCGTCCACCAGGTCGTCCAGACCGAGCGAGCCCTGCGACAGGGCCGCCATGTGCCACGCCTTGAGGTCGAAGGTGTCGCCGCGGCGCTCGCGCGCCTTCTCCCGGCCCAGCAGCCACGCCCGCTCGCCCAGCTTGTAGCCGACGGCCTGGCCCGGGATCGTCAGATACCGCGTCAGCTCGCTCTCCACGAAGTCCGCCTGACGGCTGCTGTGCGTTCCGAAGAACTCCTGCGCCAGCTCCGGGGTCCAGCGCTCACCCGGGTGGAACGGCGAGTCCCCGGGGATCTCCAGCTCCAGGTGCATGCCGATGTCGACGATGACACGGGCGGCCCGCATCATCTGCGCGTCCAGGTAGCCGAGCCGGTGCTCCGGATCGGTCAGGAAGCCGAGCTCGTCCATCAGCCGCTCCGCGTACAGCGCCCAGCCCTCGGCGTTGGCGCTGACCCCGCCGATCGTGGCCTGGTAGCGGGACAGGTCCCCGGCGACGTACGCCCACTGCGCGAGCTGGAGGTGATGGCCGGGCACGCCCTCGTGGTACCACGTCGAGACCAGGTCGTAGACCGGGAAGCGGGTCTGCCCCATCGTCGGCAGCCAGGTCCGGCCCGGACGGGAGAAGTCCTCCGACGGAGGCGTGTAGTACGGCGCCGCCGCTCCGCCGGGCGGCGCGATACGGGACTCCACCCGCCGTACCGGCTCGGCGAGTTCGAAGTGCGTGCCGTCCAGCTTCTCCATGGCCTCGTCCATCAGGCCCTGGAGCCAGTCACGCACCTCGTCGACGCCCTCGATGTGCTTGCCGTGCTCAAAGAGGTGCGCGAGCGCCACCCACGGCGTCGCGGCGCCCGGGAGGATCTTCTCGGCCTCCTTGCGCATCTCGCCGAGCAGCCGGTGGTACTCGGACCAGCCGTACGCGTACGCCTCGTCCAGGTCGAGATCCGTGCCGTTGAAGTAGCGCGCCCAGCGGGCGTACCGCTCGCGGCCCACCGCGTCCGGCGCGCCCTGCACGGCCGGCGCGTACACCTCGCGCATCCAGTCCCGCAGCTCCACCACGGCCGCCGTCGCCGTCCGGGCCGCCTCGTCCAGCTCCGCGCGCAGCGACTCGGGCCCGGCGGAGGCGAACTCCTCGAACCAGCCGCGCCCTTCACCCGCACCCGACCACTGCGTGAGCTGTCCGACGAAGGTGGCGGTGGGCCGCGGCGCCGCGAGCAGCCCGCGCTCCAGCCCCAGTTCGAGGGAGGCGCGATAGCCGGCGTACGCCGCCGGCACCGCGCGCAGCCGCTCGGCGATCGCCGCCCAGTCCTCGTCGGTCTGCTGCGGGGTGACCGTGAACACCTCACGCACCGAGTGGGCGGGCGTGGCCATGTTGCCGACCGCCCGCAGGCCCTCCGCGGCCTCGTGGACGGCGAGTTCGGCGGTCAGCCGCTCGCGCAGCAGGCGCGCGCACCGGCGCTCGATGTCGCTGTCCGCGCCGCGCCGGCGCTCGGCCTCGTCGAGGCGCGCGAGCGTGGCCCGCTGGAGTTCGGCGACCGCCTCCTGGCCCGCGGGCGAGAGATCGGGCAGCCTGCTGTTGCTCTCCTGCACACCGAGGTAGGTCCCGGTGACCGGGTCGAGGGCGATGAGGTCGTCGACGTAGGCGTCGGCGATACCGCGGGGCAGCGAAGTCTTGATCTCGGACATGCCGACCATCCTCGTACGCGGACCGCCGCCGCGTCATTCCGGTTCCCCCGGGTGCCGTGTGCCGTCAGCCCGATTTCGCCGAGGGCGTGCTCCTCGGCGCGCCGGGCGGCAGCAGCGGACCGCAGTCCCACTGCTGGAAGATCAGCCGCGTCTCCACACGCGCCACCTCGCGATGCGCCGTGAACTCGTCCAGCACCAGCCGCTGCAGATCCGTCATGTCCGCGACCGCCACATGGACGAGATAGTCGTCAGGACCCGTCAGATGGAAGACGGTGCGCGACTCCGGCAGCGCCCGGATCCGCTCCACGAACGGCCCGACCAGCTCCCTGCGGTGCGGCCTGACCTGCACGGACAGCAGCGCCTGAAGACCTCGGCCCAGCTTGGCCGGGTCCAGCCGGAGCTGATGGCCGAGGATGACGCCCGAGCGGCGCAGCCGCGTGACCCGGTCCAGACAGGTCGAGGGCGCCACGCCGACCTGTGCGGCGAGGTCCCGGTAGGTGGTCCGGGCGTCGTTCTGCAGAAGCCGCAGCAGGTGCAGATCGACCGGATCCAGTACGACAGATTCGGTCATGCGGCGAACGTAACACGAGGTCCGATCGCCCTGATCCGGTCATTGTTCACTGTGTGCGTCCAGGGCGCAGGAAGCCCGGTGACGCAGAGAGCAGGGAGGCGGAGAGCCGCATGACCGGTGACGACGACGCACGCACCACGACGAGAGCGCTCGCCACGGAGGCCGTGCACGCCGGCCGTGACGACCTCGCCCGGCAGGGCCTGCACGCCCCGCCGATCGACCTGTCGACCACGTACCCCTCGTTCGACAGCCGCGGCGAGGCCGCCCGCATCGACGCCTTCGCGGCCACCGGCGCGGAACCGGACGGCCCGCCCGTCTACGCCCGGCTCGGCAACCCGACCGTCGCCCGCTTCGAGACCGCTCTCGCCCGTCTGGAGGGCACACAGGCGGCCGTCGCCTTCGCCAGCGGGATGGCGGCCCTGAGCGCCGTGCTCCTCGTACGGGCCGCGGCGGGGCTGCGCCATGTCGTCGCCGTACGCCCCCTGTACGGCTGCAGCGACCACCTGCTCACCGCCGGGCTGCTCGGCTCCGAGGTGACCTGGACCGACCCGGCCGGGACGGCCGCGGCGCTGCGGCCCGACACCGGGCTCGTGATGGTGGAGTCCCCGGCCAACCCGACCCTCGCCGAGGTCGACCTGCGGGCCCTGGCGCACGCCTGCGGCTCCGTGCCCCTGCTCGCGGACAACACCTTCGCCACACCCGTGCTCCAGCGTCCCGCCGAGCGGGGCGCCCGGCTGGTCCTGCACAGCGCCACCAAGTACCTGGGCGGGCACGGGGACGTGATGGCGGGGGTGGTGGCCTGCGACGAGGAGTTCGCCGGACAGCTGCGGCAGATACGGTTCGCCACCGGCGGCGTGCTGCATCCGCTGGCCGGCTATCTGCTGCTGCGCGGGCTGTCGACCCTGCCGGTCCGGGTACGGGCCGCCTCGGAGAACGCCGCCGAACTCGCCCGCCGCCTCGCGGCCGACCCGCGCGTCGCCCGCGTCCGCTATCCGCGCATCGGCGGCGCCATGATCGCCTTCGAGGTGCACGGCGACCCGCACGAGGTCATCGCCGGGGTCCGGCTGATCACGCCCGCCGTCAGCCTCGGCAGCGTCGACTCCCTCATCCAGCACCCCGCGTCCATCAGCCACCGCATCGTGGACGCCGAGGCCCGCCGGGGCGCCGGGGTGAGCGACCGGCTGCTGCGGATGTCGGTGGGCCTGGAGGACGTGGAGGACCTGTGGACGGACCTGGACCAGGCCCTTCACCGCGCCGCCGCCGGGGGCGACGAGACGCCGGGGCACACGGTGGCGGTCGCGGCGGGGTGAGGGCCCCTCCGCCTTGAGGACCCGCGCGCACGGGGGCGCGGGGGCGGGGCCGTGGTCCGGGAAGCCCGCGGGAAACCGCGGGCTTCCCGGCCGCGGACACGTCCGCTCTCCCGTAGCGGGCGGGTACGGGTGCCCGGCGGGGCGGGGCGGGGCGTTTGCGAAGGCATGTGGCGTCCCCGGCACAGGGGCCCGTCCTCGTCCGTCGATCCAGGAGCCCCGACCGCTGAACCAGGAGTATCGACCTCGGGTCGGCATCAGACTCATCGGTACGGGCGACATCGCGTCAACGCTCCCGCGAACAGCCTGGACGGGGTTGAGGCCCACGCCCCGGACTGGACTCGCGCCGAAGGGCGCGCGCCGCGGACGGAGGTGAACGTACCGCCCCCGCCCGGCGGTGAGGCCCCCGGCCCCGGCCGGAGCCCACTGGCTCGCGCCCCGGCCGGAGTTGAGGGCCGGTGTGCCGGACAGGGCGGCCCCAGGACGGCCCCGGGGCGGCCCCAGGACGGCCCCGGGGCGGTCACGGTGCCGGGGCGCCGCCCCGTTCGCTCGTGCCCGACAGCTGTTCCGTGGCCGGTCCGGACGGGGGAGCGGGCAGGCGGGCCGTGATGACCAGGGTGCCCTCCTCGATCTGGTAGTCGAGGGGCAGTCCGAGGCCCCGCATCGCGGCGACCATGCCGGTGTTGGAGGACTGCGTCACGGCGTACACGCTCTCGCAGCCCGCCTCGACCGCCATCGCCACCAGCCTCACGAGCAGTTCACCGCCGATGCCGCGCTGCTGCCAGGCGTCCTCGACGAGCAGCGCGACCTCCGTCTCGTCGCCGTCCCACAGCAGATGGCCGAGGCCGACGACGCGTCCGGACGCCGTCTGCGCGGCGAGCGTACGGCCGTGGCGCGGGCTGAGCAGATGCCCCAGATAGCGGTCGGCGTCACCGACCGGCCCGTGGTACCGCATCCGCAGGGTCCGCGCGGAGCACCGCGTGTGCATCTCCTTCGCGGCGCGGTGGTCGCCGGGGTCGGCCCGGCGCACGGTGATGTCGTTCCCCTCGGGCAGGGTCAGCACGTCCGGGCCGTGCGGCACGCGCGGCCCGAGCCGGGCGTCCAGCTCCACCAGCGCGCGGGCGCGGGCGAACTCGGTCGGCGTGAACGGCAGATACGGCCGCTCCACCGTGATCACCCCGCCCTCCGGTGCCCGCAGGCGCATCACGGTGTCCTCCAGCACCCCCTCCACCGGGGCCCCGCCCCGGGCCGCCCCGGCGGGCAGCGACCGGATGGTGCACCGGCCCAGCAACTGCCGCAGCGCCAGCGGCAGTTCCGCGGAGTCCAGCGCGGTACGGGTGGCCAGTGCCAGCACGCGGGTCGGCGCGTCCACCAGATCGTGCGCGTCGGCCCGCTCGCTCCAGGTGCCGGTACCGCCCGCCGCCGCGACCGCCCGCGAGATCCCCGCCGCGTCGAGCCCGCCGGGGGCCCGCAGCAGGAACTCGTCCACGGTGCCGTCGGCCAGCGGATGCGTCTGAAGGCTCAGGATGTCCACGCGGAGCCCGGCGAGCGCCGTGCACAGCGCCGCCAGGGAGCCGGGCTCGTCCCGCACCGTCGTCCGCATCCGCCACAGGCCGGGCTCCTGCCCGGGACCCGCCCCGCCTGCCTCACCCGAGGGACCCGGGGGGCCCGAAGGACGCGAAGAGCCCGAGTGGCCCGTCGCGCCCGAACTCCCCGCCGGCCCGGACGGCTTGGGACGCCGCGGGAATCCCGACGGCTGCGGGGGCCCGGCCGGCGTCTCGGAGCGCGGCCGGGCACCGGTATCGCCTGCCGGAGGCGCGTGACCGTGGCGACGTGTCCACCGGGTCGGCCATCCTGCCGCCGCGACCAGCAGCCCCGCCGGAACCAGCAGCGCCGGTGCCCCGGGTCCGTGCCCGAGCGGATGCGCCGCGGTGTCGGCCACCGCGACCGCTGTCAGGAGTGCGGCCAGGGTCACGGCCCGGCGCCGCCCGTGGTGGACGGGGCGTCCGTGCCGGGCACGGGTCACATCAGACAAGTCTCGACTCATGCAGTCACTGTGAAGGAATCGTGTTGCGTGATCACGAACGCTTTGTGACCGGGCGGTAAAGAAGGCTTATGGCATTTCATACCGCTTTCTACAGTTGCGGCGCACAACCATCCGCCGCCCGCTCGGTACCCTCCCCTTCACGCGGCGGTCCCCTCCAGCGCGCCGTGCAGCCGCCGGGCCTGGCTCACCAGCCGCGACGTGCCCCGGCGTTCGGCCGCCCGCGACAGATGCGGCAACTCCTCGCGGACCCCGGTCCGCTCGGCACACTCCGCGGCGATGCCCAGCAGATCGGCGAGTCCGCGCGCCGGAGCGGCCGTGCCCGAGGTCGCCGCCGCGAGGTCCGCGAGCAGGATCGGCAGGGTCTGCCGGAGTATCGCCCAGACCGTTCCGTACGCCCCCGTGTCCACCGCCGTACGGATCGACTCCACGAGCCGTGACGGCTTCACGGCGCCGCGCCGTATCAACTGCCCCAGATCCGAGCCCAGCCGGTCGGCGTCCAGCTGCCCCCGCGCCGCCAGCACCAGCAGGGCGTCCGCGGCGGCGAGCCGGTCCTCGGGGTGCCGTGCGCCGAGCCCGTACGCCACGGCCAGGTGCACCGCCTCACCGGCCTCGCCCTCCGACTCGGCGAGCAGCGGCAGGATCACCGCCTCGCCGCGGGTGTCGTCCATGGCGGTCGAGGAGATGCCGTGCAGCAGCCTGGCCGCCACGAACTCACGCCGCTCGGGCAGCAGTGCGAGCCAGTGCCGGCGCATCGAGTCGCCCCCGTGGAAGCAGTACCAGCGGTTCTTGTAGACGCTCACCGGCTCTCCCAGCGGACGGAAGGCGGCCGGCAGGACGTCCCGCAGCTCCGCGATCTCGCCGGTCTCGACCAGGAGGCGGCTGTGCACGGTGCGCCGGACCACCGGAGTGGCGACGGCGTCGCCGCCCAGCCATGCGGCGAGACGGGCGCCCTCCACCGTGCCGAGCGCCACCGCCCGCCGCGCCGCCGCTCCGGCCGCGGCACGGTCGGCGCGCCGTACCCGCAGCAGCGCCTGCGCGAAGTCGGCCGCCGAGACGTGTGCGCCCAGGCGGCGGTACTCGCCGAGCCGGGCCACGAGGTCGTCCGGCTCCAGCAGCCCCGTGCTCCAGGTGGGCGTGGACAGCAGGAACGGCAGCGGCTCGGTGCCCAGGCGGTACGCCACCTCCCAGAACCGGGCCCCGAAGGCGCGGGTGAGCGGCTGGTGGCCGCACTCGCGGGTGCCGGTGCCCGTGCCGAGCCGGACGGCCCGGTGGAGCGCGGTGGTGGACACCTTCCCCAGCAGCGTCGCCATCAGGAGTTCGAGACCGTGCGCCGCGCCGACCAGGCCCTGGCGGGTGAAGTAGTCGTCCGTGCCGTAGTGGCGGGCGGGGTCGTCCTTGCTCCACCAGCGGCCCGCGACCACCGGTTCCAGCGCCTCCAGCAGTGCCGCCCGGTCGAGGTGGGCGTGCCGGACCAGCCCGTCCAGAGCCCGCTCGAACGCCGCCACGTCACCGTCGGCGGCGAGCAGCACGTTGACCTCCTCGGCCAGCTCCACCGCCGACTCGGGGGCCGGTGCGAGCCTGGCCGGCTGCGGCGCGGGGGGCAGGATCTCCTCGTACGCCGCCGGCTCCGCCGCCTCGGGGGCGGCCCCGAGGCTCTCGGCGGCCCGCTTGCGCAGCGTCGGGATCAGCCGGCCGGCGAGTGCCGCGACCTCCTCCCTGGCCTCGGCGGTCGCCGCCTTGCGCAGATGCCGCTCCACCAGCTTCAGCGCCCGCTCCTGCACATCGGAGTCCTCGTGCTCGAACGCCTGGGCGACGACGGGCAGCAGCTCGTCGGCTGTCCCCGGGTCCCGCGTGATCGCCTTGCCCAGCAGGACGAGCTGGGAGCGTACGAGCTTCTTCTCCGGGCGGAAGAGGACCGCGCCGGACATCTCCGCCAGCCGGCGCGTGCTCAGCCGGCCGTCGAGGGCCAGCGACGCGAGGACCGACTGGGCGTGGGCCGCCACCGGGGAGGGGGCGTCGCCGGCCAGTGCCAGCCAGTCGGCGATGTGCGCGTGCTCCTCGTCGCGGGTGAGGGCGAACGTCTGGAGCATCCGCAGGAAGAACCGCTGGTCGGCGACCGGGCCGCCGCGCAGCAGCCGGGCCACACAGGCGGCGACCGTCGCCCGCCGGTCCAGGGCGCCCTCGGCGGTCAGCCGCGCGAGCGCCCCGCTCCAGCTGTCCTCGCCCTCCGTCGCGGGCCACGACAGGCGTCCGCCGATGTCCTCGGTCTCGAACAACGCCGCCGTCAGCGTGGCGAGATGGGGGTCCTTGCGGAGCCGGTCCAGCAGCGTGCCGCCGCGCTGCCAGAGCCCGCCGACGTGCTCCGCCCAGCCGTGGACGTACGCCTCCGTGGTCGGCACCGGGCAGCCCGACAGGCGCACCAGCCCCGCCATCAGCTCGTACGGCACCTCGGTGGCCGGCGGCCGTTCGGCGAGCCGTCGCACCAGCTCGGCCAGCCAAGCGGGGGAGCGATCGCCCAGCAGGTCGATCAGCACCCCGGGGGACACCGGCTGCCAGCGCAGGTCGGCCGCGGCGATCCAGGTCGCCACTCCCGCCGCACCGGTCTGGCACGCGGTGCCCGCGGCGTGCAGCGCGGGATAGGCGCGGCGCGACTGGGAACTCCACTGGTCCGCCCGCAGCTCCTTGCGCAGCGCCCGCAACTCGGGGAAGCACGCGCGGCGTTCGGCTTCCGTCATCCCGTCGAGCAGGCTCACCACCTCGGCCGTCCGCCCGGCCCGCACCGCCGCCACCAGTGAACTCATCACGCGCTCTCCTCGATTCCCGCCATGTCCCGCTCCGCCGGGACGTCGCCCCGGCGCACCATCCGCACCGCCAGCGCGTGCTTGCACGGCCCGCGCCCGCCCCGGTACTTCGCCCACCACACGCAGCTGCAGCTGAGGACGCCCGCCTCGTCGCGCACGCGGTGGACGTGCCCGTCCTCGGCCGTCACCGTCCCGACGGAGCCGCCCAGTGTGACCGCGCCCGCCGCGACCAGTGCCCGCGCCGACCGCAGCCGCGGATTGTGGCGCTCGACCCGCTCCGCGTCGTACGGCAGCTCCCGGTGGAAGTAGGCCGCCTCCGCCGTGTCGTACCCGACCCGGCCGGACGTGCCGAGCCGGACCAGGGCCGCCCGCACGCGCTCGGGCGCCAGTCCCGAGGACGCCGCGAGGTCCGCCACGTCGACACGCGGCTCCCACGCGAGGAGGACCGCGATCAGCTCCGCGTCCTCACCGGCCTCGTCCGTCGCGAGGGCGTCCAGGACGCCGCCCTCGCCGGAGAACCCCCGCGACGCGTCCGGTGACAGCGTCAGAGTCAGCCGCATCCCCGGCAGGACCGCCTCCCACGCGCTCGCCGTGGCCGCCGCCCCGGCCGTGACCGCGGGACCGTACACCCGCAGGGCCGTGGCGTGCCGCAGCACCCGCTGGAGGGCAGCCAGCCGCTCCGGCCCCGGCAGGCAGACCGCGCCCGGCACCGGACGGGTGGACGGCCGCAGGCCCCGGCCCGACGGCACCACCCAGCGGGCCCCGCCCGAGGCCCCCCGCCCCCCGCCCCGCGGCAGGGAGCGCAGGAACCGCACCGCCTCGGCGGCCGGCAGCTCGGCCCGCAGATCGAAGCCGGCCGCGATCACCTGCGCCTCCGCGAAGCCCCGCAGCCAGCGGTCCGGGAGCGGCACCTTCTTCTCGACGACCGGGCCGTCGAGCGTGGTCACGGCCAGCTCCTCGGGGCCCACCCGCAGATGGAGCGGGTCGTCCGAGCCGATCCTGGACAGGGCCTCGCGCAGCGGGTTGTTGACGTCGACGTTCGTCGTGCCGTGTCCCACCTCGCCCCCGTCGAGCCCCGGCTCCAGGACGTCCAGGCGGGCGTACACCCCGCAGCAGCCGGAGAACGACTCGAAGCGCAGCCTGTCGCCGTTGCCCGTCACCACGGGGTCGAGGGAGGCGCGCAGCTGCTGCTGGTAGTAGCGGGCGGCGGCCACGTCGGCCACCGCGAGCAGCCCCGCGGAGGCGATCTGCGGAGACGTCAGGAAGCCGGCGAAGAAGCGGGGATGGTCCTGCACACCCGAGGGTGTCGCACCCTGGGAGGTCTCCAGTCCCAGGCGCTGTCCGTCCGCCGAGGACTCCAGCACGGAAGATCGGCAATAGGCCACGGCCTGCAAGGATCGCGTCATGGAAAAACCGTAGAGGCGACCACTGACAATCCGTCCGACCTGCGAAAACGCTCTTCACGGCGAGCAGTTCACGGAGCGCGGCGAGGACGCGGGGCGGGCGGCCGGGGGTTGCCCGCCTTGGGCCGGGGGCGGCTTCCCGGCCCTTCGCCGACGACCGTGCCGCGCACCGGAGCGGAGTGCTCCGGCGCGCCGCACGGCCGAGGGGGACTACTGGCCGACCCTGCCCGGCCGGAGCACCTGGGTGAACAGCACGGTGCCGTCGGCCTCCCGCAGCCGTACCGTCAACTCCGCGCTGCCGCCGTCGATGTCGACCTCGCCGAAGAACTGGTAGCCCCCGGCGGGGGAGACGTTCGAGGCCGTCGGCGCCTTCACGAACACCCGCTCCGGCCCGAAGGTGCCGTCCAGCGCGCTGGCCGGGAAGGCGCCCGCGTTCAGCGGACCCGAGACGAACTCCCAGAACGGCTCGAAGTCGGCGAACGCGGCCCGTGACGGCTGGTAGTGCTGGGCCGAGGTGTGGTGGACGTCGGCCGTCAGCCAGACCGTGCCGGTGATCCTGCGGTGCTTGACGAAACGCAGCAGTTCCGCGATCTGCAGCTCCCGGCCCAGCGGCGCCCCGGGGTCGGCCTGGGCCACGGCCTCGTAGTCCGGCCTGCCGTCGCCGGAGTCCGGTACGACCAGGCCCAGCGGCATGTCCGACGCGATCACCTTCCACACCGCTCGCGAGGAGGCCAGTTCCCGCTTGAGCCAGGCCAGCTGCTCCGCACCGAGGACGCCCTCGGCGTCGGCGGGCTGGTTGTTGGCCGAGTTGGCGTTGCGGTAGGTGCGCATGTCCAGCACGAACACGTCCAGCAGCGGACCGTGCCGCACCACGCGGTAGACCCGGCCCTCGGGGCGGCGCAGCGTCGAGATGGGGAAGTACTCGGAGAACGCCTGCCGCGCGCGGGCGGCCAGGACGTCGACGCTCTTCTCGGTGTAGCGGGCGTCGGTGAGGATCTCACCCGGGTACCAGTTGTTGACCACCTCGTGGTCGTCCCACTGGACGATGGAGGGCACCTGGGCGTTGAACCGCTTCAGGTTGTCGTCGAGCAGGTTGTACCGGAAGTTGCCCCGGAACTCCGCCAGGGTCTCCGCGACCTTGGACTTCTCCTCGGTGGTGACGTTGCGCCAGGTGCTGCCGTCCGGCAGGGCCACGGTGGGCGAGATGGGCCCGTCCGCGTAGACGTTGTCGCCGCTGCACAGGAAGAAGTCCGGGTCCAGGGCGGCCATCGCGTCGTAGATGCGGTAGCCGCCGAGGTCGGGGTTGATGCCCCAGCCCTGCCCGGCGATGTCGCCCGACCACACGAAGCGCACCCCCTCGCGGCGTTTGGCGGAGGCGGTGCGGAAGGTGCCGGTGACCGGCTCGCCGGTACGGCGCGGGTCGTCGGGGTCGGCCAGGAGCACGCGGTAGTGGATCTGCTCACCGGACGGCAGCCCGTGCAGCTGCGTGGTGCCGGTGAAGTCGGTCTTCGCGCCCAGCAGCGGGCCGTGCCAACGGCGGGGCGAGCGGAACGACTCGGTCGCGGACGTCTCGACGATCATGCGGGCCGGGCGGTCCGACCGCACCCACACCAGCCCCGAGTCACGGGTCACGTCGCCGGTCTGCACGCCCCAGCCCGCGCGTGGGCGCCCGGACAGGGCGAGGGCCGGTGCCGAGCCGAGTGCCGGGGGCAGGGCGAGCCCCGCCGACGCGGCGAGCGAGCCGCGCAGGACACTGCGGCGAGCCGGGAAGGGACGGTGTGACATGGAGCCTCCAGGGCGGGATCCGGCCAGTGCGCAGTGCCACAACTACTGGTGCGCCGCAGCGCACACGCAAACCGCAGGTGAACAACTGGCCGCGCCCGCCGGGAGACCGTGCTCCACGCGCGGGAGGGCGGTCCAAGACCAACGTCACCATCACCGACGAGATGACCCGTGCCCCGCGCGCGGGAGGGCGGTCCGCTCTCGGGTCCGGCGGGCGCACCGCCGGCTCACCGTGCCCGCACGCGCGCGGGCGGTTGCGGACACCCCGGGTGGCGCGACCCGCTCCCGCAGCCCCGGACGGTGCGACCCGCCCCCGCACCCGTACGTCCGTGCAGCCCCTCCCGGTGGCCCACCCCCTCCCGGGACACCCCGGTGCCCCGACCCGCCCCGCGCCCTCACCCCCAGGTCAGCGACTGCCGTCGAGGATGACGCGGGCGACGAGGGCAGGGTCGTCGTTCATCGGGCAGTGGCCGCACCCGGGCAGCCGCACCAGGCGGGCCCGGGGGATGATCTGCTTGGCGCGCACGCCCTGCCGGCGTACCAGCAGCCGGTCCCTGCTGCCCCAGGCCACGGTGACCGGGATCTCGGGGACGTCGTCGCCGAACCGCACGGTCCGCCCCGCCGCGAGGGTCTGGTCGAACCCCGTGGCGCCCGCGAGGGCGAGCGTCTCCGCGACCACGGCCTCGGGCGAACGGCGGCCGGGGCGGGCGTAGATCGTGCTCGTCAGGACGGTCCGGCCGGCCGCCGAGCGGGAGAGCTGCTCCACCAGCGGCAGCGGCATCCGGCGCGAGATGTGCCGCATGGCCAGCAGCACGCCGAAGGCGTAGCGCCGCTCCGCCGGGGACCAGAAGCCCGCGGGGGAGAGCGCGGTGACGGACCGTACGCGCTTCTCGCGGCCCAGCTCCAGGGCGATCAGACCGCCCAGCGAGTTGCCCGCCACGTGCGGGCGGTCGAGCCCCAGCGCCGCGCAGAACGCGCCGAACACCGCCGTGGTCGTGGCCAGGTCGTAGCCGAGTCCGTCCGGAAGCCCGGGGGAGGTGCCGAAGCCGGGCAGGTCCACGGAGATGACGTCGCGCTCGCCCGCGAGGACGTCCACGACCGGATCCCAGACCTGCCGGTGGTGACCGATGCCGTGCAGCAGGAGCAGGGGCTCGCCGCTGCCCACGCGCGCGTAGTCGACGCTCACGTCGCGCGGTCCCACGGGCGAGGCGACCTGGAAGGAGACGGTGGCGGACATGACGGTGCTCCTCGTCTGAACACGCTGAAGGACGGCCGTGGACAGCTTGTCAGCAATTGCTACCGACGGGTAGACCCCCGGGGCGACGGCCCGGCCGGGCCCGGTGCGGCCCCCCGGAACGTTCGCGCCGATTGGTCTTGACCAAGGGTGTGGGCCGTCCTATGGTCGCTGATAAGTGCAACAACCTTTAATAAACAAGGGCGCTAAAACGCCGCCGGGCCAGGGCGATTGCGGAGGACAGGGTGGGGACCACGCAACTGGAATCGGTGCCGGAACCGAAATACTGGCATCTGAGGACCGTGCTCACTGAGGCATTGGAATCGGAGTTCTCGGTGGGCGAGATCCTGCCCAACGAACGCGACCTCGCGGCCCGCTTCGGCGTCGCCCGTGCCACGCTCCGCCAGGCGCTGGAGCAGCTCGAACTCGAAGGCAGGCTGCAGCGCCGCCGCGGCGTCGGCACGACCGTCGCGCCCCCGCGCGTGGGCGTGGCCGTCGGCACCGAGCAGCACGCCTGGCCGGGCTCGGCCGACGACGTCTGGCAGCCCGCCGACTGCACCCTGGCCGTCCCGCCCGCGACCGTCGCCCAGGCCCTGGAGAGCGGCCGCGACGACGCCGTGCACACCGTGCGGCGCTCCCGCGTCACCCACGGCCAGCCCGTCGCCGCCGAACTGCTCTACGTGCCGCGGGAGTCGGTGCCCGGCCTCACCGCCATCGACGCCCCGTCCGGACCCGCCCGCGCGCGGGCCGTGCTGCGCGAGCTGCAGCACCTGGAGCTGGAGGGTCAGGAGAGCGCGGTCGAACTGGGCTCGGCCCGCGCCGGCGAAGCGAAGGAACTGGACCGGCTGCCGGGGGCGCCGGTCCTCGTCGTGACGACCCGCTACATCGCCGAGGGGCGCGCCGCCGCCCTCTCCGTCGCCACCTACCGCGCGGACACCTGCCGGCTGACCTTCGGCGACACCGGCGGCGTGGTGGTCCACCAGGACCCCGAACGCCGGGCGTCCTGACCGTCTGACGCCCGTGCCCCGGAGCGCGGCTCCGGGGCACGGGCCGTTCCGGCGACGTTCAGCGCCGGCCGGTGACCGTGCCCTCCACGGCGAACAGCTGCTCCTCGACGTGGTCGAGCGCGAGCCGCACGGCACCGGTCGCCACCGCGGCCTCACCGAGCAGCGACTGCGCGACCCGCGGCGGCCGCAGGCAGTACCGGGCCAGTTCCCGCCGCAGCGGTTCAAGGACGCCGTCCAGACCGGCCGCCCAGCCGCCGACCACGACCAGCTCGGGGTCCAGGGCGAGGACCAGCGCGGCCACGTCGTGCACCAGGCGCTGCATGAAGCGGTCCACGGCGTCCCGCGCCTCCTGGTCGCCGTCGCGGGCCTGCGCGAAGACCTTGGCGACCGCGTGCTCGTCGAGCGGGCGCAGCGGCTCGTCCGTGGTGGACAGCAGGGTCTCCGGCGTCTCCTCGCGGCCCAGCAGATGCAGCGCGCCGATCTCCCCGGCCGCACCGCCGAAACCCCGGTGCAGTTTCCCGCCGATCAGCGAGCCCGCACCCGGACTCAGCCCCGCCAGTACGAACACCACGTTGTCGGACTCCGTGGCCGAACCCTTCCAGTGCTCCGCCACGGCCGCCGCGTTGGCGTCGTTCTCCACGAGCACCGGGCACTTGAACGACCGGCCCAGCCGCTCGCCCAGGGGCAGCCCCGTCCACTCGGGCAGCGCGGCACCGAGCCGCACGGTGCCCTCGGCGTCCACGATGCCGGGCGTCGCCACCCCCACGGCACGCAGCGACCCGCGCGGCACACCGGCCCTGCGCAGCAGCTCCGCCACGCCCGTCCGCACCTTCTCCAGGCGCTCGTCGGCGCCGGCCGTCTCCTCCACGTCCTTGGCGATGGCGCCCATCACCCGGCCGTCCAGGTCGGCGAGCAGCGCCGCCACCCGGTGCGCGCCGATGTCCAGCCCCAGCAGATACCCCGCCTCGGCCCGGAACCGGAACCGCCGCGCAGGCCGCCCCTGCCGGCGCGCGACGCTGTCGTCGGCGGCCTTCTCGACGACGTAACCCGCCTCGATGAGCCCCTCGACGACGCCCTCGACGGTGGGCCGGGACAGCCCGGTCACCCGGGTGACCTCGGTGAGTGTGGCGGCGTCCGTGGCACGCAGCGCGTGCAGCACCACCGCGGAGTTGATCCGTCGCAGCAGCGAGGGATCCCCGCCGGTCAGCTGCCCCAACGTCCGTCCTTCCAGCTCGTGCGCGTGTGCGGCGGATGCTACTCGCCGGGGAGGGCCCCGGCGAGTCGCGGGCGGCGACGACCGGTGAGCCGGTCCGCCCGCCGGCTCTCCGGGCCGTGCGCGCCGTCCCGCGGCGCGCACGCCGGCCGGGTCAGTCGGGCGTCACGAAGCCCGACTCGTACGCCGTGATCACCGCCTGGGTGCGGTCCCGTGCCCCCAATTTGGCGAGCACGGCACCCACATGGGTCTTGACGGTCTCCGTGCCGACCACGAGCCGCGCCGCGATCTCGGCGTTCGACAGCCCCCGCGTCATCAGCCGCAGCACCTCCGCCTCCCGGCCGGTCAGCCGTGCCCGCTCCAGCACGTCACGCGCCCGCACGTTCCCGCGGCCGCCGTCGCCGTACCGCGCGGCGAGCCGTCGCACCGACGCCGGGAACAGCAGCGACTCGCCCGCCGCCACCAGGCGCACCGCGTGCACGATCTCGGCCGGCCGCGCGCGCTTCAGCAGAAAGCCGTCGGCGCCCGCGCGCAGCGCCTCGTACACGTACTCGTCGTTCTCGAAGGTCGTGACGACGACGATCTTGGGCGGTTCGTCGACGGTGCGCAGCACCGCGCGCGTGGCCTCGATCCCGTCCATCAGCGGCATCCGGACATCCATGGCGACCACGTCCGGCCGCAGGCGCCGCACCAGCGGGATCACCGCCGCCCCGTCGGCCGCCTCCCCGACGACCTCGATGTCGGCCTGCGCGTCCAGAACGGCCCGCAGCCCCGCGCGTACGAGGGGTTCGTCGTCGACGAGGAGAACGGTGACCGGCACCCGGCCAGCCTAGATGTTCTGTCCGCAGAGGTCGGTGACGGGGCAGGGTCGACCAGGGGAAGCCACGGTCGCGGCGCTGTGGCTTACGGCGCCCCGGGGCCGGACGTCCGAATCCCTGACTGCTCTGGCCGGGTCTCCAGCGAGTTGAGTCCGATGTCGATGAGTCGGGCCGCGCGTTGGACGTCGGCACTCACCGCGTCGCGCAGTTCGTCGAAGGTCTGGGTGCGGTTCAGGTGCTTGCGCAGCGCCCGGAACTGGATGGACCACAGGGCGAGGAGGGCGGTCGCGGCGATCTGCGATTCGGGGTCGTCCGAGCTCATCCCGGTTCGCCGGGCCAAGATTTCGGCGGCTACGGCGACTTGCTTGTCGGCGGTGTCACGCTGATAGGCCCGCAGAGACGGAGTGGATCCCATCAGCATGCCGAAGCGCAGAAGCGTGGCCTTGGCCTCGGCCGGGTCGTTCTGAGCGCTCAGCCATGTCGTGAGATTGGCCAGCTCGCTGGAGAGGATCTTCAATGCCGCGTCGACCGGCGACAGGTCTGGATCGGCCAGGATGGCCCTCAGTGAGGTAATTGTGACCTCACCCAGGTCGAGGACGAGGGATTCCTTGGTCGGGAAGTAGTTGAACACCGTCTTCTCCGAGACCCCGCAGGCTTCTGCGATCTCGGCGACCCGTACCGCGTCGAAGCCCCGCTCCATGAACATCTCGGTGGCCGTGTCGGACAGCTGCCGTCGAAGAAGCCGCTTCTTGCGCTCCCGTAGCCCCTCGACGGCGGGTACCTCGCCGGGCGGGCGCAGGGCCGTCCAATCCACAGTGCGCATGGTCATCACTGAAGCATAGTCCGGCGCCCCGGATATTTTCTGCTACTGTAAATTTACAGTCTCTAAAAATATGTGCCGGCTTCGACGCCTGCATGCGAAGGGAGCCCTCGATGAGCGCTGTCCGCATCGTCCGCGACTACCCGCATCCACCGGAGAAGGTCTGGCGCGCGGTCACCGATCCGGCGCTGGTTCCGTTGTGGACGGCCACCGGCGCCGGCGCTCGGCCGGAGGGCTTCGCCACCACGGTCGGCACCAAGTTCAAGTTCATCGCGAAGCCCAAGCCGGGCTGGAGCGGCGTCGTGGTGTGCGAGGTGCTGGAGGTACGCGAGCCTTCGCTGCTGCGCTACTCGTGGCAGGACGAAAGCGGCGGCGAGGTGACCGAGGTCGCCTACCGAATCGCGCCGCACGGCGACGGAACTTCCTTCACCTACGACCACACCGGCTTCACCGGGGCCGGAGGCTACCTCATGGCCAAGATCCTCGGCGCCGTCCGCACCAAGATGCTCACCAAGGGCCTGCCTGCGGTGCTGAACGGCCTCGACGACCAGGGCAACCTGCGCCCGGAAAGCCCCCTGGGCCCCGAGCGGACCTGAGCAGGCGCGACAATCCGCTGGACATCGGCCACTTCCGCGTCTCACCGTTCGTCAGCGCCCGCTCGACGGCCGGCGCCCCGGGACACCGGCCGTGCCCCGGCCATCGGCATCCTCAGCACCAGAAGGACCCGCATGGTCCACCACAACGCACCCTTGACCGGAGACCGGCCGCCTGAGTCGGGCCCAGTGTGCGGTCGACGACGAATGGCCGCTCCGCCGCGCCGCGGAACGCTTCCACGTCTCACCCGGCACAGCGAAACGGTGGGCGGACCGATACCGGGAGAGTGGCCCCGAGGGGATGGCGGACCGCTCCAGCCGCCCTCACTCCGGCACGCGCCGCACACCGACCCGGGAGGAGCGGCGCATCATCACGGTTCGCGTTCTCCGCCGCTGGGGCCCAGCTCGGATTGCCTACCTGCTCGGTCTCAATCCGTCCACCGTGCACCCCGTACCCAGCCGGTGCGGCATCGCCCGTCCGTCGTACCTGGACCGCGCCACCGGACGCGTCGTCCGACGGTACGAGCACGCCGCACCGGGCGACCTGATCCATGTCGACATCGAGAAGCCCGGCAACATCCCCGACTGCGGTGGCCACCAGGTGCTTGGGCGTCGGGCCGGCCGAAAGAACCGCATCGCCCGGGGCTGCAGCTACCTCCACAACGCCGTAGACGATCACTCCCGCTCGGCCCACGGCGAAATCCTCGCCGATCAGAAGAAGGAGACCGCATCCGCATTCCGGACCCGGGCACAGGACTTCTTCAGCCGGACCGGCATCACCGTCCCAGCGGGTCCTGACCGACAACGGCTCCTGCCACCGCTCACGCACCTGGGCAATCACGTCGGCCGACGCGGGGATCACCCGCAGACGCACCCGCCTCTACCGCTCACAGACCGACGGGAAGGTCGAACGAACGCTTCAACCCCACCCTCTTTGGCGAACGGGCCCACGCCAGGCCCCACGTCGGCGAACGGGAACGCCGCGACACGTTCCCCGCGTGGCCGCACGACCGCAACCACCACCGGAGACACACCGCCCTGAAGGGGCTGCCACCCGCCGGCCGCGTCCCCAGCCCCTCGGGTCGGTACACCTAGATCACCTCACCGGCAGCTCGACGTGCACCCGCCATTCACCCGCGGCGGGCCCGGTCCGCGCCCGTCCGCCCAGCAGGGCGGCACGCTCGCGTATGCCGCGCAGACCGCTGCCGCCCCCGGATCCGGGCGGGCCGGCGGCGAGGGCGTTGCGGACGTCCAGCGTGAGCGTGCCGTCCTCGACGGCGACCCGGACCCGCGCCGGTACGGGTCCCGCGTGCCGCAGCACGTTGGTCAGCGCCTCCTGGAGAATCCGGTAGCCCTCCCGGGAGACCGGGCCCGGAACGCTCTCCAGGGGCCCGCTCATGTCCAGGTCGACCTCCGTACCGGAGGCCCGCGCGGACGCCAGCAGACGTCCGGCGTCGGTGAGGGCCGGCCGGGTGCCGGGCGGCCGCTCGGACTCGCGGAGCACGGCGAGGACGCGCTCCAGATCCTCCAGAGCGGCCCGGCCCGTCTCCTCGATGGCGCCCAGCGCCCGCTCGGTGAAGGCGGGATCGCCGGCCGCGCGGGCCGCGCCCGCCTGGACGACGGCCACGGTGAGGGCATGGCCGATCGAGTCGTGTAGCTCGCGGGCGATCCGGGTCCGCTCCAGCAGCCGCTCGGTGCGCTCCTCCAGCGCCGCGATGCGCTCCGCCGGGGAGGGCCCCAGCAGCCGCAGGGCGAGGGCGGTGATCAGACGGCCCGCGGCCAGGACGGTCACCGCGAGCAGCACGAGCAGGAGCAGCGCCACGAGCGGGACGTGCCACCAGAGGGCGCCCTCGGGGAGGGGCGGGGGGCCGTCCGGGCGCCGCGCGCCGAACACCGACCACGCCATGTCCCAGAGCGCGAAGACCAGTCGGCTGACCGCCGCCGCCGTCAGAGAGCCCAGCAGCAGCCGCGCCTGCAGCCACACCGCGAGCCGTCCCCGGTCGCCCCAGGTCGCAGACGGCGCCACGACGATCCCCGCGGCCCGGTCGTCGTGACTGCGGCCCATCAGCAGCAGCCGCGCCTGAAGCCCCTCCACCGTGCGCACGGCGGGCACCAGCGCCGCCGGGAGGAGTACCACCGCCGCCACCGGCCAGATCCACCACGCCTCCTTGACGAAGATCAGCATCGCCGGCCACACCACGGCCACGCACAGATGCAGCAGCCGGGTGTACGTCACCGCCCGGGTGAAGGGGCGCAGCAAGCGGGGCACGCGCTCATCGTCGCAGGCCCCACCGACAGCGGCCCTCCCCCGCGCGGGGGAGACGGCCCCCGCGCGCGGGGGAGGCCGCGGCCCGCCGGGACGGCCACGCTGATCCCATGACCCGCATCGAAGTCCAGTCCCTCACCAAGGAGTACGGCGGCCGGCGAGCCGTGGACGACGTCACCTTCACCGTCCGCCCCGGCCGTGTCACCGGCTTCCTCGGCCCCAACGGCGCCGGAAAGTCCACCACCCTGAGGCTCGTGCTCGGGCTCGACCGGCCGACCCGCGGCACCGCGACCGTCGGCGGACGCCCCTACGCCGCCCTCGGCGAACCCCTGCGCCGGGTGGGCGCGCTGCTCGACACCCAGGCCCCGCACGGGTCCCGGACGGGCCGTGACCACCTGCGCGTCCTCGCGGCGAGCAACCGGATCGCGCGCCGCCGCGTCGACGAGGTGCTGGAGGAGACCGGACTCGCGACCGTGGCGGGGCGCCGGGTCGGGACGTACTCCCTGGGCATGCGCCAGCGGCTCGGCATCGCCGCCGCGCTCCTGGGAGATCCCGGCGCGGTCCTGCTCGACGAGCCGTCCAACGGCCTCGACGCCGAAGGCATCATCTGGATCCGCGGACTGCTGAGGCGCCTCGCGGACGAGGGGAGGACCGTGCTGGTCTCCAGCCATCTCATGAACGAGACCGCGTCGTTCGCCGATCACCTCCTCGTCCTCGGCCGGGGCAGACTGCTGGCGGACACCCCCCTGCGGGAGTTCATCCACGCGCGCGTGGAGCCCCGCGTGCGTGTGCGCACCACCGACGACGGGGCGCTGCGGGCCGCGCTCGCGGCGAACGGCCACGAGGGCGTGCGCCACGAGGACGGGCACTGGACCGTCCGCCACGCACGCGTGGAGACCATCGGCGTGCTCGCCTCACGGGCGGGAATCCCCCTGCTGGAACTCGCCGCCGAGGAAGCCACGCTGGAGCGGGCCTACCTCGATCTGACCGCCGGCGAGACCGAGTTCACCGCCCCGCCGCAGGAGGCCCGCACATGACCTTCGGCCCCGCGTTCCACGCGGAATGCCTCAAGATCCGCACCCTCAGGTCCCTTCCGGGCACCCTTCTGGCGCTGTTCGCCGCGACCACGGCCTTCTCCGCGGTGGCCGGCGCCGACCAGGGGACCGGCCCGCAGGCGGACCCGCTGTTCTCGGCGCTGTCCGGCGTCCTGCCGGGGCAGATCGCGGCCATCACCTTCGGCGCGCTGGCCGTGTCCGGCGAATACCGGGGCGGCGCGCTGCGGGTGACCCTGCTCTCGATGCCTCGGCGCGGGCTGTGGTTCGCCGCCAAGGCGGCGGCCGTCGCCGGACACGTCCTGCTCGTCGGGCTGGTCACCGCGGGAGCCGCGTTCGCCGCCGGACGCGCCGGACTCGGGGCCGCCGCGCGCGCCATCACCGCGGCCGAAGCGGCGCGCGCCGTCGCGGGCTGCGGGATCTACCTCACCCTGATGGCGCTGTTCGCGACGGGTCTGACCGCCGTGCTGCGCAGCGGTGTGGCCGCGCTCTCGATCCTGGTCCCGTTCGTCCTCGTGGTGTCGTTCGTCGTCGGCGACTCCGCCGGGACGGTGGCCGACCTGCTGCCGGACAGGGCGGGCCAGGCCGTCCTGCGCTCGGCCTACGACGGAGTCCTCGGCCCCTGGCCGGGGCTCGCGGTCACCGCGCTGTGGACCGCGGGCGCCCTCCTGGCCGGCGCCTGGTGCGTGCGGCGGCGGGATGCCTGACGGGGCGCCAATTGTCAGTGGGGGCGGCAATACTGGATCACATGGACATCGCGGAGGATCTCGCCCTGACCGAGCGGCTGTGCGCGCGGGCGTTTCCCGCTCAGCGCGGCGGGCCGGACGCCGGGGCGGGCGGGCCCGGCTGGTTCATGGTCGAGTTGAGCGCGGGCTCCCGGCACGGCCCCGAGGATCTGTACGCCTACGAGGCCGCTCTCGTCCAGCGGTTCGAGGAGCGCTGGGGCGAGGGCTCGCGCTGGGGGAGCGCGACCCTCCTGGAGCGCGCGGCGCGCGGAGAGGAACTGCCCGAGCCCTGGGCCCTGTTCGCCTCCCGCGCGGACGACCTGCGCACCTGGGAGGCGGCGGGCACCGGCCGCTGGGTCAGCCTGGCCGTCGCCGACCGGGACCCCGAGGCCGTGCCCGCACTGCTGCTGATGGTCACGGACATCGACCCGCCCTGAGGGCTCAGTCTTCGGCGGCCCGCAGCCGCCCGTACTCCTGCGCCATGGCCGCCACGGTCCAGTGCGCGTTGAGCCCTCTGAATATTCCAATAACTACCCATTTGTCTCCTTCTGGTCTGGTGAGTGAACAGGTGAGCGTACAACTCAGCCGCAGCTACGCCCCAGTTGGTCATCGGGGCCCACCGAACCGGCGCCGCTTCGTAGAAGGCTCCGGGGCCGGCTGTCCGCCGCGGCGGCGCTGGATCTCCGCCTCCACCTCGCCGACCGGCCGCCCGTAAGCCTGATGGGAAAGCCGACGGCCCTCGTCGGCAAAGCCGGTCGGATCAACGGGCGGCAGCGTGACACCGGTCATCGGGAACTCACGCCGCCCGTCGTGGCCAACCGCATGATGACCTCGAACCGGTCGAGGTTCATGAAGTCGTCTTCCGTGACGCTGCGGCCGAACTGGCGGGCAAGGTCCTTGGCGTCACTTACCGCCGTTTGGAACGTGACGGTCGAACGCGCGTTGCTCGCCGTGGCCTCCCTTAGTTCCAGGGCTTGGGCGAGTTCCGGGGTCGGGCGGTTGGTCGGGCCGTGACCGGTTGGGGTGCATAGCAGAGCAGGCACGGGCTTCGTGATCATTGGGGTGTCGAAGCTCAACGATCATGAGGTGGCCCGTGCCTGCCGCTGCATCTTCTCTCATCCCGCCGGTGCTGGTGAAGCTGGATCCGCTGGATGCCAGTCAAGTCGCTGACCTGCGGCCCTTTCTGGAGCGGGTGCCCGACCCGCGGGCGAGGCGGGGCCGCTGGTACTCGCTGACCGCGATCCTCCTCGTCTGTGCCTGCGCGGCCGTCTCCGGAATGAGGAGTGTGGATGAGATCGCCGAGTGGGCGGCACGGGCCTCGGACACCGTGCTGACGGCCGTCGGAGTCCGCCGGCATCCGCTCAGGTGGCGCCGTGCCCCCTCGCGGACCACGATCGGCCGCGTGCTCGCGGCCGTCGACGGTGACGCCTTGGACCAAGCGGTCGGCGCCTACCTCACCGCCCGGAACACCGCGGGAACAGTCTCGGGAAGCGACAGGTGATCGCCGTCGACGGCAAGTCACTGAGCCTTTTCCATCCTCAGTCTGAGCTGGCCAGGTGGAGGGTGAGGACGGCTTGGACGAGGCTTGTGATTCGGGTGGTCGAGCAGCGGAGCTTGCGGAGGAGCCGCCAGGACTTGATGGTGGCGATGGCCTGTTCGACCAGTGCTCGTACCTTCGCGTGGGCCCGGTTGACGGCCTGCTGGCCGGCGGAAAGGCTGTCCCATCGGCCGCGGTAAGGGAGGCGGACCGTGCCGCCCGCGCCCTGGTAGCCCTTGTCCGCCCAGCAGTTGACCTCGATTCTTCAGAGGTCGTGAGTGCATGACCAGGTCGGTGGTTCGCCCTGTTTGTTCCGCGTGATCGCGGGTGGGGCCTTCGCGTGTCGCTGCGGCTGCGCCGGGGTTCCACGGCTCCCGGAGTGTGCTGGTCCTGCTCCTTCCTGGTCTTCGTCGGGTCTGGCGGCCGGTCGTCAGGTGATGGCCGGGAGTGCGGTCAGCCGCTGCCAGCAGGTGGTGAACGAGGTTGCCCAGGGCCAGGTCCGCTCGATGCGCAGCCAGCGGCGGCGGGCGTGGTCGGCGAGTCGGGCGGGCAGGTGGTAGAGGCGGAAACGCATGGTGTCCGGCTCGGCGTCGGCCAGGTCTTCGATGTCGTGCAGAGCCAGGAGCCGCAGCCATGTGTCGAGATCGGCGGCGAGGTTCGCGGCGAGCGTCCAGCCGCGGTTGACCTCCCAGGAGGCGGAGGGCAGGTTGTCCAGTCCCATGGCCTTGTTGGTGCGCACTCGGTCTTCCACGCCGGCGTGGGAGCGGTGCAGCACGTCCAGGAGCTGGGCGTGGCCCGAGCCGGCGATGCCCCACATGTGACGGATGTTGGTCGCGGTGATGCAGTAGCGCCAGCCGGTCTTCTTCTCGAACGCGGTCAGCTTCTTCAGGTGCCGCCGGGTCGGACGCACCCGGCGCACGATCAGCCGCATGCCCTCGGGCCGGCCCTCACGGGTGTTCAGGCCGGTCAACTCGGCGACGAAGTAGCCTTCTTGGAGGCTGCCGTCCTGGTGCAGGGAGGTCTCCCAGGCGGCCTCGGGCAGGCGGGCGATGGCCTTCTCGTCGTCTTCGGTGATCTTCCGGCCGACGGTGTAGCGGACCGTGCGCCGCGTGGTGTTCAACGCTTCGAGGTGTTCCAGCAGTCCGTGGGTGGCCCCGGCCCCGTCCACCCGGACGAGGATCTTCGCGGCCGACGATCCGGGGATCTGCGCGAGGGCCTCGGTGAGAACGGCGATGTGGTCGGTCACCGTGTTCGCTCCGGAGTTCCCCGGCCGCAGGAGCATGGCCAGGGACTCGGTGGTGTTGGCACACCACGCGGCCAGCGGATGAAACCCGAACGTCTTTTTGAAGGTGACCGCTGCCCCGGCCTTCTTCGATGCGGCGGTGATGACGGTGGCGTCGAGGTCGATGACGATCCAGCCGGTCAGCCGCTTGCCCGCCACCGTCAGCCACGGGAAGCCGCCCGGCCGCAGATGCAGCAGACTCCACACCTGCCGGGGCACCTTCGCCCGCGCCTTTGCGATCTTCGCCAGGGTGGCCACGTCGAGCATGGCCAGCGTGCGCCGCGTGGTGGAGTCCGAGGCGGCAGGCCCGAACAACGGCCGGTGATGCAGTTGGAGTTGCTCGGCCTCCGATAGGTTCGCCGCCCCGAGCACGATCGCGATCGCGAGGTGCACCAGCACCCCGGCGCGGTCCCGCCAGCCGGCTGCGGTGCTGGACGGCAGTACCCCGGCCAACGCGTCCGTCAGCCCCGTGCGGTCCGCGCATCGGCGCAGCAGCACCGCCCCGGCATGCCCGATCAGTCTCTTCCCGTCAGCCACCACGGACAGCCGACGGTCCCACCCTGTACTCTCGACCACCAGAAAGGTGCCTTGCTCCCGCAGCGGATATGACCTAGACACTCACATCCTTGCAGGTCAACGGCACCTTTCTGCTATCGGGGCGTCAGATCACCCAATTCCGCTGAATACCCAGGGTTAATTTTCGGTAGCCCAACCATCTGAGTGCCGCCGTCCTCCCGGCTCGCTTGCCTTCCCTTGGTGGGAGCTGCAACCGCTCAAGGAGCCATGCCCGGCTGGTCGTTCGGAACCAGTGAGACTACTGCATCCGGAAGATACAGAGATGACAGGCGTACAGCGGCAGCGTGGTGTCCTGCGCTGCAATGTCGCCGACGATAGCCACCGGAACCCCAACGGTTTCGCAGCGGAAGCAAGCACCGCGATACCACTGGAACAAGTCCCAGACCTGTTGCGGTTTCATCGAGCGGCCGTCCTCTGGTTGGTCGTCGGGTTCTACCGCACGCCGGCCACGAGGGTCAGGTGCCATCGTTCACCCGCGCGCACATCACAGAGGCGGTTGTGTCCAACAACCTGTCGAACAGCGCCATGCGTGCTTGTTCGTCTTCCGACCCACGCTCGGCACGGCTCCCCGCAGGCAGTTGGAGGGGAACCGGCATCGTGTCGAAGGGCGACGGCATGAGCGGTAGCCCCAGCGGCAGTTCAGCCCAGACAATTTTCCCGCCGACGCGCGAACGGTGAATGTCCCACCGCTTCGCCAGGACGTCGACGAGCAGCAAGCCGCGTCCGCCTTCTGCTTCGGGGGCAGGGCTTCTGCGTACCGGGCTCTCGTCGGTGGCATCGAAAATCTCGATGAACAGGCTGGCCTCGATGGCACGGAGCTGCACTCCGACAACGCCGGTGGTCTTGGTGACGGCGTTCCTCGGCTGCGGCCTGGCTTCCGTTGCCAGCACGGCGTTGGTGACAAGTTCGCTCACGACGAGTGTCGCCGTGTCGATCTGCTCGCCCAGTTCCCAGCGGGTCAGCGTGTACCGCGTGTACATCCGGGCCACGGCAACGGCGGTTGGCTTTGCGACCAAACGGGCCGTCGCCACCAGCAGGGGGATGGGGTTCACGTCGTCGGCGTTCATGACGTGACGCCCCTCCGCTGGACGACAGCACCTTGGACAATCCACAACCGTGCGCCCAATTCGCCTTCAATGTGGTCTTTCATCGCGGCTTGCAGACCCGGCAGCCGGGCGAAGTGCCACAGCGACGGCACGATGACGTGCTTGACGTCGGCGTTCTTGAGGGCATCGACGAGTGCGAGGAAGACCGATTCATCGCTGACGCCGAGCTGTTCGATGAACAGCCGCTTCAACTCGTAGCCCTCGCGGCGGGCGTAGCGGCCCAACTCCACTTCGATTGCCGCGTTTTCATCTGGATCATCACTGGCGGCGAGTCGCATGTACCCGTACATGAGCGGTCGCATCCGTTCCTCCTGGGGGACTGGAGCGGTTGGCGAGCAGTGGCACGGGAAGTTCCATCTGCTCGCCAACCTGCCTGTCAGAGAAGCGGGTTGACCTGCAAAGACACCACAGCAAACGTGCGGCACTCTTGCCGCATTCATGCGGGATTCACCGTGCTGGCCTGCACGGATGTCACCTGCACGGTTATGGTGAAGGTTCGCCCCCGCACGGAGGGATGGGCGATGGCAGCGAAGCGGATGGGACTCGTCCGGCGGCGCAAAGCGGCTGGCCACACCCAAGAGAGCCTTGCCGAGTTCCTCGGGGTCGAGCGTTCGACGGTAGGTCGCTGGGAGTCAGCCGAGACGGAACCGCAAGCATGGTTGCGGCCAAAACTGGCGCGTGCGCTCAAGGTGTCGGCTGACGAACTTCAAGCCCTGCTTGACGACGTCACGATCACCGACCCGCGTCCCAGCGAGCGGATGACGTATGCCCTTGAGAATCCAGCGTCAGCCGACCTCATGGTGGTCGCCTACCTCCACGAGCAGCTTCGCAAGCTGGATGAGTCGTACGACCAAGAGGCGTCGACCGCGCTGCTTGGTCGCGCTGGTCAACTTCACGGCCAGGTGCGCTTCCTCCGCGAGAACGTCGCCAGCCCGCGCGTGCGCCGGGCACTGTACGAAGTCGAGGCCGACTCAAGCACGCTCATGGGGCAACTGGTTTGGGATGTTTCACAGCGCCGCGACCACCACGCTCCGGTCGGGTACTTCAAAGAAGCCGTCGACGCTGCTCGTCATGCCCGCGATCCTTCGACGGAGTCGTACGCCACGCTGCGGATGAGCTTCGTTGCGCTCTACGGCGAGAAAAACCCCGTGCGCGGTGTGACGCTCGCCGAGCAGGCAGCCGACGCCGCTCAAGCCGTCAGTCCGTCACTCACGGGATTGAGCCTGCTTCATGTCGCCGAGGGGCACGCCATGACCGGCGCGCTCACCGAGTGCGAAGCGGCGCTGAAGAAGGCCGACGCTCAGTTCGACCGCGTGCACCCCGATGATCTGACCGCACCCTTCTACACGGTGAACGAGTACAACCGGCTGGCTGGCTCGTGTTACCTGTTTCTCGATCTTCCTGAACGTGCCGAACCCATCCTCCGTACGACTTCACGAGCGCTGGCCAGCAAGAAGAAGTCTCAAGCCATCGCGCTGGGGAACCTGACCCTTGCGCTCATCCGACAGCGGAAGCTCGACGAGGCCGCCGCGACCATGCACCGCACGATTGACGCCGTGGAGCTGACGCGTGGCGGCGGCGGTCTTAACCTGGCGTTCTCTGCTGGGCGTGAGCTGCGGCAGTGGCGGACGGAACCTTGGGCGCAGGAGATCAACGATCGGCTGCTCGCCCTGATGTAGAACGGGTGGGACGTTGACGGACATCGACCAGGCCAAGCAGGAACTGCGCGAGAAGGTATGGCGTCGCCTCATCGACGGTGGCGGTGCACCCGCCGACTCGTACGGCAAGATTCCTGGGTTCTACGGTGCTGAAGGCACCGCGGAACAGTTGGCCCGCCAGGACTTTTGGCAGCAGGCCACCACCGTGAAGGCGAACCCTGATTGGGCGCAGTTGCCGGTACGTGTCCGCACCCTCAAGGACGGCAAGCTTCTCTACATGGCCGTGCCGCGCATGGCGTCGCTCGAACCCTTCTACTTGCTCGACCCTAAGAACCTCGGGCTTCCGCCGGAGGAGGCCGCCGAGAAGAAGGGCGCGGCTCAGGTAGCCCGCCGGCTTGCGCCAGAGTCGATGGAACCTATCGACGTGGTGGTGTGCGGCAGTGTCGCCGTGAACCGTTCGGGAGCACGCATCGGGAAGGGTGCCGGATACTCCGACCTTGAAGTGGCGCTTCTTATCGAAGCCGGCCTGGTGACCGAAAGCACGGTGATCGTCGCGCCGGTTCATGCCCTGCAAGTCGTCGAGGAAGACATCCCCGAGACCGAGCATGACTTCTCCGTGGACTACATCGTCACGCCCGACGAGGTGATCCCGTGCACCAACCGACGACGGCCACGCGGTTTGGTGTGGGATGACCTGACACCCGAGAAGATCGCGGCTATTCCGGTACTGGCAGCACGGGCCGGGCGGGGATAGCCGTAGCCGTCCCTGGGGGGTCACTAGACGGCTAGACTAGTCCTCGGGGCCACCCGCACACGACGCGTCGGGTAGCCCCGTGACCAGCCGAAACGCACGAAACGCATCCGTCAGTTTGGGTATAGTCCACAGCGCATTGAGCCCGCTCGGGTTGGGCAGTACCCACACCCGCGTCTCCCCGAACGTCCGCTCCTGCGGGCCCACCACCGCCCTGCGGTCCTCGAAGGCCGCCCGGTAGGTGGTCACCCCCACGACGGCCAGTCAACGCGGCCGCAGCCGTGCCACCTTGGCCGCCAGCAGCCGTCCTCCCTCGCGGTACTCCTCGGCGCTGAGCTCGTCCGCCCGCGCGGGTGGCCCGCGCCACCATGTGGGTGATGCCGAGCCGGAGACCGGGCAACTCCCCCTGCTCCGACGGGCTTCAACAGCCGGGGGGTGAACCCCGGCCGGTCACCACCAGCCAGAAGCGGTTGCCCGGACGGGCGAAGTGATGGCCGGTCGCCGCCGACGTCAGGCCCGGGTTGACGCCGCAGAACAGCACCCGCGGACCGTCCGCGACGGCGTCCGGCACGAGACGGTCGCGGGCGGCCTCCGGGTGCGCGGCGGTGAAGCGTGCCATGGCCGGCGGAGGATCAGAGGATCGCGCCGGGCGCGTACCCCGCGGCCTGCGGGCGCTGCTTCACAAGCTCCTCGATCCGGCCCACCACGAGCGCGACCTGGTCGGCGGCGGCGCCCGTGAACGACAGCTTGTCGGCCATCAGCTCGTCCAGCCGGGCGCGGTCGAGCGGGATGCGCGGGTCGGCGGCCAGCTTGTCCAGCAGTTCGTTGCGCTCGGCGCCCCGCTCGCGCATCGCCAGCGCCGACGCCACGGCGTTCTCCTTGATGGCCTCGTGCGCGACCTCGCGGCCGACACCCGCGCGCACCGCGCCCATCAGCACCTTGGTGGTGGCGAGGAACGGCAGGTAGCGGTCCAGCTCACGGGCCACGACCGCAGGGAAGGCGCCGAACTCGTCGAGCACCGTCAGGAACGTCTCCAGCAGGCCGTCCAGGGCGAAGAACGCGTCGGGCAGCGCGACCCGGCGCACCACCGAGCAGGACACGTCGCCCTCGTTCCACTGGTCGCCCGCCAGCTCACCGGTCATCGAGGCGTAGCCGCGCAGGACTACCATGAGGCCGTTCACGCGCTCGCAGGAGCGGGTGTTCATCTTGTGCGGCATCGCCGAGGAGCCGACCTGGCCCGGCTTGAAGCCCTCGGTCACCAGCTCGTGCCCGGCCATCAGCCGGATCGTCCTGGCCAGCGAGGACGGCGCCGCGGCGAGCTGCACCAGCGCGGTGACGACCTCGTAGTCGAGCGAGCGCGGGTAGACCTGGCCGACCGAGGTGAACGCCTGCGCGAAGCCGAGGTGGGCCGCGATCCGGTCCTCCAGGTCCGCCAGCTTCGCCGCGTCCCCGCCGAGCAGGTCCAGCATGTCCTGCGCGGTGCCGACCGGGCCCTTGATGCCGCGCAGCGGATAGCGGCCCAGCAGCTCCTCGACGCGCCCGTACGCCACGAGGAGTTCGTCCGCGCCGGTCGCGAACCGCTTGCCCAGGGTCGTGGCCTGCGCGGCGACGTTGTGGGAGCGGCCGGCCATGACCAGCTCGCCGTACTCGCCGGCCAGCCTGGCGAGGCGGGCCAGTACGGCGACCGTACGGTCCCGCATCAGCTCCAGGGAGAGCCGGATCTGGAGCTGCTCCACGTTCTCGGTGAGGTCGCGGGAGGTCATGCCCTTGTGCACGTGCTCGTGCCCGGCGAGGTCGTTGAACTCCTCGATCCGCGCCTTCACATCGTGCCGGGTGACCTTCTCGCGCTCGGCGATCGAGGCGAGGTCGACGGTGTCGAGGACCCGCTCGTAGTCGGCGATCGCCGCGTCGGGCACCTCGATCCCGAGGTCCTTCTGGGCCCGCAGCACGGCGAGCCAGAGCTGCCGCTCCAGCCTCACCTTCTGCTCGGGCGACCAGAGCGTGGCGAGCTCGGTCGAGGCGTAGCGTCCGGCGAGGACGTTCGGGATGCGGGGCTTGGCGGGCGCAGAAGTCACGTGTCCAGATTCTACTGGCGATTCGTGCAGGCCGGCGCCCCGGTCCGGTTCGGCGGAACCTACGAGACGCACGTCACCTGTCGCGGCCCGCGCCGTCCCCGCCGCCGGCTAGGTGCGCCGGGCCGTCCGGGCGCAGCGGCACGTGCGGCTCGTACGGGAGCAGGGCGGGCCGTTTGGGCGCCAGCCCGTCCCCCGAGGAGCGTCCCGTCAGCCGCCGCGCCATCCACGGCAGCAGGTGCCGGTGGGCGAAGCGGGCGTCGGCCACCCGGCGGTTCACCCACCCGGGCGGCAGCGTGGCGGGCATCGGGGTGCGCCACTCGGTGTCCTCGGCGGGGTGCCCGAGGGCCTGCCACACCGCTTCGGCGACCCTGCGGTGCCCCTCGGCCGTCAGATGCAGCCGGTCCACGTCCCACATGCGCGGATCGGCGAGCGAGGGCGCCCCGTACAGGTCGACGACCACGGCGCCGTGCCGCTCGGCCAGCTCGCCGACGCAGGCGAACAGCTCCTCCATGCGCGGCCTGAACCGGTGCAGGACGGGCCCCTGCCGGCCCGGACTGCGCATCAGCACCAGCCGCCGGCACGCCGGCGCCAGCCTCTCCACGGCCTCCTCCATCAGGCCGCGCACCCGCCCCATGTCGCACGCGGGCCGCAGGGTGTCGTTCAGCCCGCCGACGAGCGTGATGACGTCGGCGCCCATCGCGGCCGCGGCGTCGACCTGCTCGTCGACGATCTGCCCGATCAGCTTCCCGCGCACGGCGAGGTTGGCGTACCGGAAACCGGGGGTACGGGCCGCCATCCGGCCGGCGAGGAGGTCCGCCCAGCCCCGGTAGGAGCCGTCGGGCAGCAGGTCCGACATGCCCTCGGTGAACGAGTCGCCGACCGCGACCAGGCTGCTGTAGGTGGGGTTCGTCTGCATGGCGTCGCACATGGTAACCCGGGCTCCATACCCGCCGGTCGGTCGGGCCCGGGGCACCGGTGCGCGGCCGCTCAGGCCCGCTGGCCGAACAGCACCCGCAGGACGTCCTCCATGGTCACGAGCCCGGCCAGCCGCCCGTCGGCGCCCTGGACGGCCGCCAGATGGGTGCGGCTGCCGCGCATCGCCGTCAGGACGTCGTCCAGCGGCGTGGCCTCCCGCACCCGGGCGACGGGCCGGATCTCCGTCACCGGGAACGGCACGTCCCTCGGAGAGGCGTCCAGCGCGTCCTTCACATGCAGATAGCCCACGATGTGCCGGCCCTCGTCGACGACCGGGAAGCGCGAGAAACCGGACTCGGCGGACAGCCGCTCCAGCTCCTCCGGCGTCACGCCCACGCGCGTGTAGACGACGCCCTCCAGCGGCAGGACCACGTCCCGCACGGGCCGGCGCCCCAGTTCCAGGGCGTCGTTGAGGCGCTCCCGGGCCCGGTCGTCGATCAGCCCGGCCTCGCCGGAGTCGTGCACCAGCCGGGCCAGCTCGGCGTCCGAGAAGGTCGCCGTGACCTCGTCCTTGGTCTCGACCCGCAGCAGTTTCAGGAGCGTGTTCGCGAAGGCGTTGATCGTGAAGATCACCGGCCGCAGCGCGCGGGACAGGGTCACCAGCGGGGGGCCGAGGACCAGGGCGGTGCGCACCGGCTCGGCCAGCGCGATGTTCTTCGGCACCATCTCACCCAGCAGCATGTGCAGATACGTCGCGAGGGACAGCGCCAGCGCGAACGAGATCACGCTCCCGGCGCCGCTCGGCACGCCCGCCGCGTGGAACAGCGGCTCCAGCAGGTGCTCGATGGCCGGTTCCGCGACGACGCCCAGCACCAGGGTGCACAGCGTGATGCCGAGCTGCGCGGCCGCCATCAGCGCGGACACGTGCTGAAGGCCCCACAGCACGCTCTTGGCGCGCCGGTCGCCGGCTTCGGCGTGGGGTTCGATCTGCGAGCGGCGCACCGAGATCAGCGCGAACTCGGCGCCGACGAAGAAGGCGTTGACGACGAGCGTCAGAAAGGCGATGAACAGCTGGACGGCGGTCATCGTCCGTCCTCCTTCTCGTGGTCCAGGGTCCCGTCCTCGGCGGTGTCGTCCGTGCGCGCGTGCAGCAGCACCCGCGCGGCCCGGCGGCCCGTGGCGTCCACCACGTCGAGCCGCCAGCCGGCCACCTCGACCCGGTCGCCGACCTCCGGGATGCGCCCCAGCTCGGCCGCGACGAGGCCGGCCAGGGTCTCGTACGGCCCCTCCGGCGCCCGCAGGCCCACCCGGGCGAGCTGGTCCGTCCGGGCGGAGCCGTCGGCCGAGAACAGTGTGCGGCCCTCGTCGTCGCTGCCCGCGGGCGCGATGTCGGGCGTCTCGTGCGGGTCGTGCTCGTCGCGGACCTCGCCGACGACCTCCTCGACGATGTCCTCCAGCGTGGCCACGCCGGCCGTGCCGCCGTACTCGTCGATGACGACGGCCATGGTGCGCTTGCCGGACAGCCGGTCCAGCAGGCGGTCGACGGTGAGCGTCTCGGGCACCAGCAGCGGCTCGCGCATCAGCTCGGCCACCGAGACCCGGGGCCGGCGCTCGGCGGGCACCGCCAGGACGTCCTTGATGTGGGCGGTGCCCACCACCGAGTCCAGGCTGCCGCGGTACACGGGGAACCGGGAGAGGCCGGTGGCCCGGGTCGCGTTCGCCACGTCCTCGCAGGTCGCCTGGGCCTCCAGGGCGACGACCTGGACCCGCGGCGTCATGACGTTCTCCGCGGTCAGGTCGGCCAGGTTCAGGGTGCGCACGAACAGCTCGGCGGTGTCCGCCTCCAGCGCGCCCTCCCGGGCGGAGTGCCGGGCCAGGGCGGCCAGCTCCTGCGGCCCGCGCGCGGCGGCCAGTTCCTCGGTCGGCTCGAAGCCGAGGCGTCGCACGATGCGGTTCGCCGCGCTGTTCAGATGGCCGATGAGCGGCCGGAAGACGGCGCTGAACCAGCGCTGCGCGTTGCCCACCCGCTTGGCCACGGCCAGGGGCGCGGAGATCGCCCAGTTCTTGGGCACCAGCTCGCCGACGACCATCAGGAAGACGGTCGACATGGCCGTACCGATCACCAGCCCGACCGTGCTCGCCGCGGAGCCGGAGATGCCGAGCGACCGCAGCGGGCCCGCCAGCATCTTGGCGATCGAGGGCTCGGCGAGCATGCCGACGACCAGGTTGGTCACGGTGATGCCCAGCTGCGCGCCGGAGAGCTGGAACGTCAGATTGCGTACGGCCTTCATGGCACCGGAGGCGCCGCGCTCGCCGCGCTCCACCGCCCGCTCCAGCTCGCCGCGTTCGACGGTGGTGAGCGAGAACTCCGCGGCGACGAAGACACCGCAGGTGAACGACAGCAGGATCGCGAGCAGCAGGAGGAGCACTTCGGTCATCGGGTCACCTCCGTCCCATGGTCGGGCAGGGCGGGGAGGTTCGCGCGATGTCTTGGACTGGGAGGCTCGCCCATGGGCGGACGCTCACACCTTTCACTGGAGGACCGAAGTCGCGGGGTTTCGAAGTCACGGGAGTACCGAAGTGGTCGGTCAATCGTAAAGGATCGGCAAAGCGGTCAGTCGGTGAGGTATTTCACCCACCGCCGCCAGTGGTCCTCAGGCGTGTACCCCGCCGCGCGCCAGGCATGATGCGCGTCCGTGTTGCGTTCCAGCACCATCGCGTCGCCCCGGCGCCCGCCGAGCGCCGCGAACCGGGCCTCCGCGGCGGCCAGCAGCGCCGAGCCGACGCCCCGGCGCCGCCACCCCGGGTGCACGGCCAGCCGGTACAGATGGCAGCGCCAGCCGTCGAAGCCCGCGATCACCGTGCCGACCGCCTCCCCGTCCAGCTCCGCCAGCAGCAGCGCTCCGGGGTCGCGCGCGACCAGGCGCTCCACGCCGTCGCGGTCGTCCGTGATGCTGGTGCCCTCGGCGGACACCTTCCAGAAGGCCAGTACGGCGTCCAGATCGTCGGTGGTCGCGGGGCGTACGCGCAGCTCGTCCATGGCGCGATCCCACCACGGGGCGCCGCGGTGGATGCGGAATTCCGCGATGCGGACGGTACGGGGCGGTCGGCGGCCGTGCCGCGGTCGCCGGGCCGGGGCGACCGCGCGGCGGCCCGGGGGAGGGGTTCCGGGCGGGCCGCGGGGATCGGAGGCCGCGCGGGCGTCGCCCTGAGTACCGGATCAGTCCCCGGTGGGCGAACCCTCCGCGGGCGTCTCCCGCGGCGCGGACCAGGCGTCGTCGGCGGACGGCGCGCGGCTCCTGTCGAACCGTTCCATCCCTCAGGACGGCATCGGCGGCCGGCCGCTCCACGGTGTCGGCGATCCGCCCGTCGATCAGGAAGAGCACCAGGTCGGAGTGGGCGGCGGCGCCCGGGTCGTGGGCCGCCAAGGCGACGGTCCTGCCCGCCGCGCAGTGCACGAGGGGGGACTTGCCGGAGTCCGACGGTCCCATGACGGCCGTGAAGCGGCCCCGCGCGCTCTCCATGTCCACCGCGTCGAGTGCCAGGACGGCCGTCTCGCCCGCGCGGTACGCCTTGGTCAGTCCCCGGGCGGGGACCGCGATGGGGTCGGCGGCCCCGGGGCCGGGGTGGAGCGGGCAGATGCTGTCGACAAGGCCGCCTCCTCGCGGACGTCGGATCGCTCGAAACGGCCGAGCGTGGTGTGACGCACCGCACACCGCTTACCCCCCGGAGGTCCCGGACGGTTCTCCGTCCCAGGCCGGGCCCCGAGAAGGGCGGCGAGGGGCACGTGCCGAGTCGCCGTGCGCACCCCTTGCCGGTGCTAGCACTGTCGCGCTAGCGTCGGGGTATGGCGAAGACCCAGTTGAACGTGCGAGTGGACGAGGGCACGGCCCGCGCCGCCCGCGAACGCGCCGGAGCCCGGGGGATGAGCGTCAACCGCTACATCGAGGAACTGGTCAGACAGGACACCGGCGAGGTCGGCCACACCTTCGTCGAGGCCGCGGCCGACTTCATGAAGCAGTACGAGGCGGTGTTCGCCGAGGAGTTCGGCGGCGACCGCGAGGACACGAGCGAAGGTCGCCACTGATCCGTTGAGCCGGCTGAACATCGACCTCGCCTGGCTGCTCATGCTCGCCGAGAAGCGGACGCCGGGGGACCCCCGGGTCACCGACTGGGGAGCCCTCGTCGCCGCGGTCGCACGGCATGAGGCCGAGATATTCGACGTCCCCGTGTACGACACCCCGCACACCCGGGCCGCCGCCCTGCTCCAACTGCTGATCCACGTCCCCGCGCTGGAGCGCTCCAACGCCCTGTTCGCCTCCGCCGTCGCCTACGCCTGCCTCGTCGCCGGCGGCCTGAAGGTGGTCACCTCGCCGGAGCGGGTGCGCGACCTGGCACGGCTGGTGAAGTCGGGCGACGCGTCCGTGCAGGACATCGCCGGCGAACTGCGCCAGTGGACGCTGTGAGGAGCGGGCGGCGGCGGTGACGAGCGGTCAGCCGCCCGCGGCGGGCCGCCACGCCGTACCCAGCGAGCAGTACGACGACGGCAGCACGGGCCCGTTCTCGGGCATCATCACCCGCCGGTGGGGGCCGAGTTCGAAGCCGGCCGCCCGCAGTGCCCCGACCGGGTCGCGCGAGACATGGCAGCCGCCGCTGATCAGCGGCCACACCGTACGGTCGAGTGCGCGCTGGGTCAGCAGCATCGCGCGCCCGCCGCCCCGGCCGTGCTCGAAGTACCGTACGACGCCGCCGGGCCGCAGCACCCGGCGCACCTCGCCGAGGGCCCGCGGTACGTCCCGCACACTGCACAGGACGAGGGAGAGCACGACCGCGTCGAAGCGCTCGCTCTTGACGGGCAGTGCCTCCGCCGTGCCCGGCGCGACGTCCACCGGAACCGCCGCGCGCAGCGCCGAGTCGACCGCCAACTTCCGCAGCAGGCGCTCCGGTTCGACGGCGACGACCTCGGAGACGGTACGCGGGTAGTGCGCGAAGTTCAGGCCGTTGCCCGCGCCGATCTCGATCACCCGGCCGGACAGCCCGGCCAGCAGTCGTGCGCGCAGGTCGCCCATGCCCATCCGGGTCTCCGCGCTCACGCTCATCCGGGCGTAGCAGCGGGCGAACAGGGGATGGTGCACGGCGTCCGGCGACGCCTTGCCGGAGCCGGCGGACCGCAGGGCCATGGGAACCTCCCGGGCAGGTCGGGTCTCCCTCCGATTCTCCCCCGTACCGGCCCCGCCGCACCCCCGCCGTGGCGGGGGCGGGTGCGCCGCCCGGAGGTGCGACCCCGGGCGGGGCGGCGGCTCGCGGGGTGCCGGGCGGTGGACGGACGGTGGGTTCCCCTGAGCCGCCCGTTCCGGCCACCGGCCCCTGGAACGCGGGCCCGGTGGCCGGCCGGAAGCCCGCCCGCCGAAGGGCGCCGGCCCGTGCGGGGTCCGTCGGCGGAGCCGGCCGCGCCAGGTCCTTCTGCCGGGTCGGCCGCGAGGGACGCGCCTCCACCCGCCCGTACGTCCCCGGGCTCAGTGCCGCGCCGCGCGTTCCCGGAACCCGTCCGCGTCCCAGGTGCCGAACAGCCGCGGGGCCAGCCAGCCCGGCGCCGCCGTGCGGAAGTCGGCCGGTGCCAGCGCGCCCGCGCCCGCGGGCACCGCGCCCAGCAGCGGCGCCCCCGCCACCTCCGGCAGGTCCGCCACGTTGCAGCGCGAGGCCAGGTCCGGTGTGCCCGGCCAGCTGCCGATCACCAGGCCCAGCAGGTCGAGGTTCCGGCCGCGCAGTTCACGTGCCGTCAGTTCCGTGGTGTTCAGGGTGCCCAGACCCGCCGACGCCACCACCAGGACCGGCGCCGCCAGCAGCTCGGCGGCGTCCGCCAGCGTGCCGCCCGCCGCGTCGAAGCGGACCAGCAGCCCGCCCGCCCCCTCCACCAGCACCAGGTCGTGCCCGGCGGCCAGCTTCGCGGCGGCCTCGGCGATCTCGCGCGGGCGGACCGGGGCGCGTCCCGCTCGCAGTGCCGCCGTGGCCGGCGCCAACGGCTCCGGGTAGCGGGCGAGTTCGTCGACGGTGACCCCGCCCGCGAGCCGCGCGACCTCCTGCGCGTCCCCGGGCTCGTCCGGCCCTACACCGGTCTGCGCGGCCTTCAGCACCGCGACCGAGCGCCCGGCGCCCACCGCCGCCGCCGCGACGGCGGCGGTCGTGACCGTCTTGCCGACCTCGGTCCCCGTGCCCGTGACGACCAGTACCGCCATGTCAGCCCTCCCGCGCCGCCGCGCACACCGCGCGGGCGATCCGTGCGACGTCCGCGTCGCCCGTGACGTACGGCGGCATCGTGTAGACGAGGTCGCGGAACGGCCGCAGCCACACGCCCTCGCGCACCGCGGCCGCCGTCGCCGCCCGCATGTCCACCTCGTGGTCCAGCTGGACCACCCCGATCGCGCCCAGGACCCGCACGTCCTTGACCCCCGGGAGGTCCGCCGCGGGCGCGAGCCCCGTCCGCAGCCCCGTCTCGATCCGGCCGACCTCGGCCCGCCAGTCCTGGGCGAGCAGCAGTTCTATCGAGGCGCGGGCGACGGCGGCCGCCAGCGGATTGCCCATGAAGGTCGGCCCGTGCGCGAGCACCGGCACCTCCCCCCGCGAGATGCCGTCGGCCACCCGGGACGTGCACAGCGTCGCGGCCATCGTCAGATAGCCGCCGGTCAGCGCCTTGCCCACGCACATGACGTCCGGGGTGACGCCCGCGTGCTCCGCCGCGAACAGCGCGCCCGTGCGGCCGAACCCGGTGGCGATCTCGTCGAGGACCAGCAGCACGCCGTGCGCGTCGCACGCCTCCCGCAGCACCCGCAGATAGCCGGGGGAGTGGAACCGCATACCGCCCGCGCCCTGCACGACCGGTTCGACGACGACCGCGGCCAGTTCGCCGGCGTGCCGCTCGACCAGCGCGCGCAGGTGCTCCGCGTAGGACTCCTCGTACTGCGCGGGCGGCGGATCGGCGAACACCTGCCGCGGGAGCAGACCGCTCCACAGCTCGTGCATCCCGCCCTCGGGGTCGCACACGGACATCGGCTGCCAGGTGTCCCCGTGGTAGCCGCCGCGCCAGGTCAGCAGCCGCTGCTTGCCGGGCCGGCCCATCGAACGCCAGTACTGCAGGCACATCTTGACCGCGACCTCGACCGACACCGAACCGGAGTCGGCGAGGAAGACGTGCTCCAGCCCCTCGGGTGACATGTCGACAAGGAGCTTCGCCAGCCGTACGGCGGGCTCGTGCGTGAGTCCGCCGAACATGACATGGCTCATCCGCGCCAGCTGCTCGCGCGCCGCCTCGTTGAGCACCGGGTGGTTGTAGCCGTGGATGGCCGACCACCACGACGACATCCCGTCCACCAGCTCGCCCGCGCCGCCCGCGAGCCGCAGCCGCACGCCGCTCGCCGACTCCACGACGAGCGGCTCGATCCGGCCGGGCATCGGACCGTACGGGTGCCACACGTGCCGCCGGTCGAGCGCCAGCAGGTCGGCGACGGTCGGGTCAGGCATTGGGCGCGAGGTCCGTACCGGCGCCGCGGCGGCGCACGGCGACCAGGTCGGTGCGCGCCTCACCGGCGGGGGCCGGGGCCGACGCCGCCGCGCACACCCCCGTGCCCTCGTGCGTCCCGCACACCCCCGTGCCCGTGCCCTCGTGCGTCCCGCATCCCCCGC
>NZ_AGBF01000046.1 GCF_000225525.1 Streptomyces zinciresistens K42
AGCAGGTCCGTGAGCCCCGTGTTCGTCGGCCGCGCGGCCGAGTCGGCGGCGCTGGACGCCGCCCTCGCCCGAGCCGCGGGCGGCGAGCCCCAGGCACTCGTGATCGGCGGCGAGGCCGGAGTCGGCAAGACCCGCCTGATCGAGGAGTTCGCCACCGCCGCCGCCCGCGAGGGCGCCGTCGTCGCGGTCGGCGGCTGTGTGGAGATCGGCGCCGACGGGCTGCCCTTCGCCCCGTTCTCCACCGCGCTGCGGGCCCTGGGCCGCGCCCTGCCCGAGGAACTGGCCTCGGCCGCCGACGGCCAGGAGGAGGAACTCGCCCGGCTGCTGCCCGAGTGGTGCGAGACACCGGCGGCGGCCGCACCGGCCCACCGCTCCGACGAGGAGGGCATGGCCCGCCTCTTCGCACGCACCGCCCGCCTCCTGGAGCGGGTCGCCGCCCACCGCACGGTCGTCCTCGTCCTGGAGGACCTGCACTGGGCCGACGCCTCCACCCGCCACCTGCTCTCCTACCTCTTCCGCACCCTGCGCACCGGCCGCCTGGCCGTCCTGGCCAGCTACCGCTCCGACGACATCCACCGCCGCCACCCGCTGCGCCCGCTCCTCGCCGAACTCGACCGGCTGCGCACCGTCCGCCGGATCGAGCTCGGCCGGTTCAACCGGGCCGAGGCCGGCCGCCAGATCGCCGGCATCCTCGCCCGCGAACCCGACCCCGACCAGGTCGACGCCATCTTCGAACGCTCCGACGGCAACGCCTTCTTCGTCGAGGAACTCGCCGTCGCCGCCCGCGAGGGCAACCGCGCCGGACTCACCGACTCCCTGCGCGATCTGCTCCTCGTCCGCGTCGAGCGGCTGCCCGAGACGGCCCAGCGCGTCGCCCGCGTCGTCGCCGAGGGCGGCTCCACCGTCGGGCACCGGCTGCTCGCCGCCGTCGCCCGGCTCGCCGAGGACGACCTGATCGAGGCCCTGCGCGCCGCCGTCAACGCCAACATCCTCAGCACCGCGCCGGGCGACGACGGCTACCGCTTCCGGCACTCCCTGGTCCGCGAGGCCGTCGGCGACGATCTGCTGCCCGGCGAGCGCTCCCGCCTCAACCGCCGTTACGCCGAGGCCCTGGAGGGCGACCCGACGCTCGTCCCCGCGGGCGAGCGCGCCCTCAGGCTCGCCAGCCACTGGTACCACGCCCACGATCCCGCCAAGGCGCTGCCCGCCGTCCTGGACGCCTCCGTCACCGCCCGCCGCCGGCACGCGCACGCCGAGCAACTGCGCCTGCTGGAAAGGGCGATGGAGCTCTGGGACGCCGCCCCCGAGGAGATCCGGGCCACCCTGCGGCCCGTCGACTGCGCCGAGTCCCACCGGCCCTGCGGCTGCGACCGCGCGCACGAGCCCCCGCGCTATCTGGACCTGATGGCCGAGGCCGCCGTCGCCGGACGGCTGTGCGGCGAACGCGACCGCGCGCTGAAGATCACCAAGCGGGCCCTGCGGCTGCTGGAGGACGGCGGCGACCCCCTGCGCGCCGCCTGGTTCTGGGTGCAGCGCTCGCGGCTGATCCAGGCCCTGGCCCGCGGCGACGGCCGGCGGGAACTCGGCAGCGCCCAGGACCTGGTCCGGGGTCTGCCTCCGTCCGAGGTGCACGCCGAGGTGCTGGCCACCGCCGCCAACTGGTCGATGCTGCACGACCCCGGCCCGGACGCCGTGTCGGCCGCCGAGCGGGCCGTCGCGTACGCCCGGATGGTCGGCGCCGACGACATCGAGCAGAACGCGCGCCTCACGCTGGGCCAGCTCCTCGTCGACGCCGGGCACACCGAGACCGGACTGGCCCAGATGTACGAGGTGAGGGACGAGGTCGTGGCGCGCGGACTGACCTCCGTGGTGGGCCGCAGCCATGTCAACCTGCCCGCCGTCCTGGAGGGCGTCGGCCGCTCCGCCGAGGCGGTCGCCGTGCTCCGCGAGGGCCTGCGCCTCACCCAGGAGTGGGGCCTGCGCGACTCCGAGGCATGGGTCTGGGCGAACCTCGCCTCCTCCCTGATCTCGCGGGGCCACTGGGACGAGGCCACCGAGGCCGCCGTCAGCGCCCGGCGCATCGGCCAGTCCGCGAAACCCCGCGGCGCCGCCGCCGGCCGCCTCGCCCAACTCGCCCTCGCCCGCGGCGACATCGCCGCCGCGGCCCGCTTCCTCGGCGCCGGCCGCGCCTCCTACGGAACGCACGACCCCCAGCCGCAGAACGACCTGCGGATGTCCTGCCTCGCCCTCGGCCTGGCCGCCGCCGAGGGCCGGCTCCTCGACGCCCGCGCCGAGGCCGACCGTGTCCTCGGCGCCGGCTTCCCACCCGGCACCCACCGCCACGCCTGGCCGCTGCTGCTCGCCGCGGCCGTCGCCGAGTCCGACGCGGCCACCGCCGGACCACCCCACACGGACACCGGCCGCGCCGCCTTCCTGGAACGGCTCTTCGCGGCCGTCCGCAGGCTCACGACCGGCGCGCCCCTGTGGCTGGCGTACGAGGCGTGGACCCGCGCCGAGATCGACCGCGCCCGCGCGCGGGCCACCCCGCGGACCTGGTCGGACGTGGTGACCGCCTTCGAGGCGCTGGAGCGCCCCTACGACCTCGCCCGTGTCCGCCACCGCCTGGCCGAGGCCCTGCTCGCGCACGGCGGCGACGACGCCCGCGCCCGTGCCACCGCGCTCCTGCGGCTGACCCGCGCCACCGCCACCCACCTCGGCGCCCGCCCCCTGGCCGACGCCGCGACCCTGCTCGCCCGGCGCGGTCGGCTCGCCCTGACCGCCGCCCCGCCCCCGGCCGACCCCGCCGACGCCCTCGGTCTCACCACCCGGGAACGCGAAGTGCTGCGGCTGGTGTGTGCCGGGCGCAGCAACCGGCAGATCGCCGAGACGCTCTTCATCTCGCCGAAGACGGCGAGCGTCCACGTCTCGAACATCCTCGGCAAGCTCGGCGTCTCGGGCCGCGGAGAGGCCGCCGCCGTCGCGCACCGCACGGGGATGTTCCCGGCCGGATCGCCCACCCCGGGAACGGTGGGCTGAGGCTTACCCTGGGAAGGACGCCGCCCCGGGAGGTTCCGTGTTCAGCACGTTCGAGGAGATCTTCGCGCCGGGCCGCAAACACACCAACGACGAGCGCAGACGCCTGCACCTGACCCGTACGGACGTGGGGGACAACGACCCCGGACGCGGGCCGATAGACCTCGCGTCCGGGAAGGTCGTCATACGGGTGTCCGAGCAGCCGGGGGACGAGCCGGGCGAGGACGCCGGGAGGGACGCACCCTAGGGCCGCGGCCGGGGGCGAGCCGGTGAACCCCACCCGTCACGGCACCGGACCCGCGCTCAGGTCACCCGGAGTTCCAGGATCCGGTCGTCGCCGGCCCCGGGGTCGCCCCGGCCGTCGGTGTTGCTCGTCATCAGCCACAGCTTGTCGCCGCCCGCCGGGACGACCGTGCGCAGCCGGCCGTACTTCCCCCTGAGGAAGTCCTGCGGGTCCGCCGAGGCGGCCGTCCCGTCCAGCGGGACCCGCCACAGGCGCTGGCCCTTCAGCCCGGCCATCCAGACCGAGCCCTCCGCGAAGGCGACACCGCTGGGCGAGGCGTCGTCGGTCGCCCACTGGGCCAGCGGGTCGCGATAGCCCGGCTCGCCGGACCTGCCCTCCGCCTTCGGCCAGCCGTAGTTGCCGCCCGGCTTGACGGCGTTCAGCTCGTCCCAGGTGTCCTGGCCGAACTCCGAGGCGAACAGCCGCTGTTCGGTGTCCCAGGCCAGGCCCTGCACATTGCGGTGGCCGTAGGAGTACACCGGGGAGTCCGGGAAGGGGTTGCCCGGCGCGGGCTCGCCCTCCGGCGTCATGCGCAGGATCTTGCCGCCCAGGGACTTCCTGTCCTGCGACAGGCCCGTGTCGCCGCTCTCCCCGGTGCCCGCGTACAGCATGTTGTCCGGGCCGAAGGCGATCCGGCCGCCGTTGTGGACGTAGCCCTTCGGGATGCCCCGGAAGACGGTGTCGGGCGCGCCGAGCTGGTCGCCCGCCGCCCGCTTCTCGTCGTAGAGCACGCGCACGATGCGGTTGTCCGAGGCCGAGGTGAAGTACGCGTAGATCATGCGGTCCGCGGCGAAGTCCGGCGACAGCGCCAGCCCCAGGAGACCGCCCTCGCCCGCCGCCGAGACCCCGGGCACCGTGCCCACCTCGGTCTTGCGGCCCGACTGCCCGTCGACCCGGGTGATCGTCGCCTTGTCCCGGGAGGAGACGAGCAGATCGCCCTCGGGGAGCGGCGCCAGGCCCCAGGGCGTGTCCAGGCCCCCGGTGACCGTGCGCACCACCGTCACCGTGCCCTTGGCCGGCGGTACGTCGCCCGCGCGGCGGGTGGGCGAGTCCTCGGGCGTGCGCGGCGCGGCGCTCGCGCCCCGGTCCGGTGCTCCCCCGCCGGAGGAGCAGCCGGCCGTCAGCAGGAGGGCGCCTGCGGCCAGAACGGCCGCCACAGCTCGGAGTCGCACGATCTCGGTCCCTTCGACGCGGCGGGTACTACTGTTCTTACACCGCTCGGCCCTCACAAGTTCCCGATCCGGGCACCGCGAACCACCGACCCGGCCGCCGTCCGGCCCGCGTCCCCGGTCCGGCGGCCGTCAGTCCCACGATCCCCGCGCCCCGGGCAGCCGCGCCACCTCGGCCAGGTCCTCCCGGCTCAGCCGCAGCCCCGCGGCCACCGCGTTCTCCGCCACCCAGCGCTCCCGCTTGGCGCCGGGCAGCGCCACCACGTGCGGACCCTGCGCCAGCACCCACGCCAGGGCCACCTGCGCGGGCGTGACCCCCGCACCGTGCCGGGCCGCGATCCGCCGCAGACCCGCGACGATCGGCTGGTTCTCCGCCATCATCTCCGCGGTGAAGCGCGGGTGCCGGGCCCGGAGGTCCTCCGGCTCGAAGCCCTGGCCCGGCTTCAGGGTGCCGGTGAGGAAGCCGTTGCCCAGCGGCATCGCCGCCAGGAAGCCGATGCCGCGCTCCCCGCACCACGGCAGCAGCGTCCCCAGCGCCTCCGGCGACCACACCGACAGCTCGGCCTGCACGGCGCTCACCGGGAAGACCTGCTGCACCCGCTGGAGCTGGCGGACCGTCGCCTCGTGCGGCCGCCCGCCGGAGCGTCGGCCGCCGCGCGCGCCGATCGCGCACCACCCCAGCGCCCGTACCTTCCCTGCGCGGACCAGCTCCGCCATCGCGCCCCAGGTCTCCTCGACCGGCACCTCCGGGTCCGCGCGGTGCAACTGGTAGAGGTCTATGACGTCGGTCTGCAGGCGGCGCAGGGAGGCGTCGCAGGCCCGACGCACGTACGAGGGGCGGCCGTTGGCCACGATGTGCTGCTCGCCCACCAGCAGGCCGGCCTTGGTCGACACGAAGGCGTCCCGGCGGCGCTCCCTCAACACCCGCCCCAGCAGCAGCTCGTTGGTGAACGGGCCGTACATGTCGGCCGTGTCCAGCAGGCTCGCCCCCAGATCGAGTGCCCGGTGCACCGCCCTGACCGACTCCTCGCCCCGCTGCCGCGACGCGCTGTAGGCCCAGCTCATCGGCATGCACCCGAGTCCGACGGCTCCCACCTCCAGTGCCGCCGCGCCGATCGTCCTGCGCTCCACCTGGCCGTGACCCTCCCTCTTCCGGCACCCCAACCTAACCTCTGCGCCGGAGTGCGCCTGACATAGCCTCCGGGCATGACTGCTGATGTGTGGCTGCCCATCCCGCCGCGGGAGATCGAGGGCCTGCCCGCCGGGCCCCGCTACCACCACTGGGACGGCGCCGAGGACTTCCCCGCCGACCCCGCGGACTGCGCCTTCTACGTCGTGCCGTACATGAGGCCGCCCGCCGTCGGGCAGCGCCCGCTGTCGCGGATGCGCTCCGTGCAGGTCGTGCAGACCCTGTCCGCGGGAACCGACCACGTGGAGCCCGCCCTGCGGCAACTGCCGCCCGGCGTACGGCTGTGCAACGCGCGCGGGGTCCACGAGGCGAGCACCGCCGAACTCACGCTCACCCTGATCCTCGCCTCGCTGCGCGGCGTCCCGGACTTCGTGCGCGCCCAGGACAAGGGGGAGTGGCGCGGCGGGTTCCGGCCCGCGCTCGCCGACAAGAGCGTCCTCATCGTCGGCTACGGCTCCATCGGCGCCGCCATCGAGGACCGGCTCGCGCCCTTCGAACTGGCGCGGGTGGCGCGCGTCGCGCGCTCCGCGCGCACCACGGAGCGCGGTCCGGTGCATCCGCTCGCCGACCTGCCCGCCCTCCTTCCGCAGGCGGACGTCGTCGTCCTGTCGACCCCCCTGACCGACGCCACCCGGCACCTGGCCGACGCCGGCTTCCTGTCCCGGATGAAGGACGGCGCCCTCCTGGTCAACGTCGCCCGGGGCGCCGTCGTGGACACCGAGGCCCTGCTGACGGAGCTGGAGTCCGGGCGCCTGAGCGCGGCCCTCGACGTCACCGACCCCGAGCCGCTGCCCCCGGAGCACCCCCTGTGGCGGGCGCCGGGCGTCCTGGTCAGTCCGCACGTGGGCGGGCCGACGTCCGCGTTCCGGCCGCGCGCCGAGCGGCTGCTGACGGACCAGTTGAGCCGCTGGGTGAACCGCGAGCCCCTGCGCAACGTGATCCTTACGACGGGCGCGGCAGGCGCGTGAGGCTCACCGGCTGAGCATCGCGCGAGGGCCGCGCACGCCGCGCGCGACAGGCCCGCCATCCGCTTCGCGTACCGTCCGCCACCTTCCGGAAGCGGTCCGTGTCCGCATATGCGCTGGTCGTCACGGAGAGTAGAGATGGTATGTCCCTGAGTGACGAGACTGGTGTATCGTCCCGACAGGGGCTGCGCCGCTCACCTTCGGCGCCGGGGACGGACAAGTCAGATGTGTGAGGGGGGCGACGGGCGATGCACGGCCTATGGACGAGCGATCCGACGTGGCGGGGCCACCGGCGGCGACCCTGGGAGACGGCCGCACGCACCCGCGGCCGCACCGGCAGTCCGGGCTGCCGTCACAGCGGTCACCAGCGCAGGCAGGGCGGCCGCAAGAGGCACGCGCACACGGCGCACCGCGACCCGCGCAGGACCGGGAGGGACCGGTGACCTCGCCGCCGCCCCCCACGACCGCCCTGGACACGGCGCCGCGGGCCCGGCCCGCACCCGCTGACGGCCCGCCCCGCCGGTGGTTCGCCGGCGGCCGGGAGGGGATGATGCCCCGGATCGTGCTCGCCCTGGTCTGCGCGGGATACGCCGTCGGTTCCGCGCTCGGCTGGGGCTCGGCGCAACTGGCCCTCGTGATGGGCGACTTCGGACTGGCCGCCGCGGCGGGCGCGGCCGCCGTGTCCTGTCTGCGGTACGCGCGCAACCGCCGCATCCGCTTCCGCCCGGCCTGGCTGCTGTTCGCGCTCTCCTCGGCGATGGCGTCCCTCGGCAACCTGGTCTGGGGGTGGTACGAGGTCGTCCTGCGCCAGCCCGTGCCCAGCCCCTCCTACGCCGACCTGTTCTTCCTCTGCTTCGCGCCCCCCGCCATCGTGGGCCTGCTGGTGCTCGCCAAGCGGCCCGTGACGAAGGCCGGGTGGGTCTGCCTCGGGCTGGACGCCTGGCTGATCGGCGGCTCGCTGCTCACCCTCGCCTGGAGCCTGGCACTGGCCCAGGCGGCCAAGACCGAGGGACCGAGCGTGGCGCGCACCGCGCTCTCCCTCGCCTACCCGCTCCTGGACATCGCCCTGGTCAGCATGGTGCTGGCGCTGCACTTCAGGCGTTCCTCGGCGAACCGCACGGCGATCAACACCGCGATCGGCGCGCTCGCCCTGACCGTCATGTGCGACGCCCTGTTCACCTCGCCGCTGCTGCACAACAGCTACCGCTCCGGCCAGTTGCTCGACGCGGGCTGGTTCGCCGGATCGCTCCTCCTGGCCTACGCCCCCTGGGCCGCGTCCCGGCCGGGGCGGGCCGAGGCCGACCGGCCGGAGCCCGCGAGCCACACGCGCGTGGTGCACGAGCACGTGCCCGGACAGCGCGGGACCGCGCGCGCCCGCACCCCCGCGCAGCAGGGCGACCCCACCCGCTACCCGCTCACCCGGCCGATCGCGGGCTCCCTGGCCGCGCTCACGCCCTATCTCGCCGCCGCGGTCTGCACCCTGGGCATCCTGTACAACGTCCTCAACGGCCGCAGCGTCGACCGCGTCGTGCTCATCACCGGCGGCACCGTGGTGCTCGCCCTCGTGGTGCGCCAGGGCATCATGCTGCTCGACAACATCACCCTCACCCAGGAACTGGCGCAGAAGGAGAACCACTTCCGCTCCCTGGTGCAGGGCTCCAGCGACGTCATCATGATCGCCGCACCGAACGGCATCCTGCGCTACGTCTCCCCGGCCGCGGCCGGGGTCTACGGCCGCTCGGCCGAGGAACTGGTCGGCACAGAGCTGGCCGGCCTCATCCACCCGGAGGACCTGGGCTGCGTGGTGCACGAGGTGCGCCGCTTCCTCGCCGCCAGCCCCCTGGAGGAACCCACGACCCGCATCGAGTGCCGCTTCCGCGCGGGCGGCGCCGACGGCGGGGGAGGCTGGCTCAACGTCGAGTCGACCGTCAACCGCCACCACGGCGGCCTCATCTTCAACAGCCGCGACGTGACCGAGAGAGTGCGCCTCCAGGCCCAGCTCCAGCACAACGCCGAGCACGACCCGCTCACCGACCTGCCCAACCGCGCGCTGTTCACCCGGCGCGTGCAGCAGGCACTCTCCGGGCGGCGGGCCTCCGACCGCGGCCCCGCCCTGCGCAACACGGCCGTCCTCTTCATCGACCTGGACGGCTTCAAGGGCGTCAACGACACCATCGGGCACCAGGCCGGTGACGAACTGCTCGTGCAGGCCGCGCGCCGGCTCCAGGACGCCGTGCGCGGCGGGGACATCGCCTCGCGGCTGGGCGGTGACGAGTTCGCCGCCCTGATCACCGGGGACGGCACCCGTGAGCGCGCGGCCCGCGAGCGGCACATCCTGGAACTCGCCGACCGCCTCAGGCTGACGCTGTCCCAGCCGTACCTCATCGACGGCAACGATGTCCGGGTCAACGCCTCCATCGGCGTCGCCTTCGCCGAACCCGGCCTCGGCGCGGGGGAGCTGCTGCGCAACGCCGACCTCGCCATGTACCGCGCCAAGGCGGGGGGCAAGGGCCGCGTCGAGCTGTACAAGCCGCAGATGCAGCAGGACGTCGTCCGCAAGGCGGAGCTGGCCACGCGCCTGCGTGCCGCGCTGCACGACGGCGAGTTCGCGCTGCTGCACCAGCCGGTGGTGTCCCTGGCCGACGGCCGGATCGCCTCGGTCGCCGCCCAGGCGCGCTGGCGTTCCTCGCAGGGTGTGCTGTTCACGCCCGCCGAGTTCCTGCGGGTCGCCGAGGACAGCGACAAGACCGCCGAACTGGGCCGCTGGATGCTGCAGGAGGCCGTGGAGCAGGCCGCCGAGCGCACCGGGACCGGGCTCGCCGTGCCGGTCGCGGTCCGTGTGAGCGCCCGGCGCCTGCTGGACCGGTCGACGCCGCTCGGCTCGGTCGAGGCGCTGCTGACCCGCTTCGGACTGCCGTCCGGCTCGCTCGTCGTCGAGCTGTCCGACCTCGACCCGCGGATTCCGCTCGACGACCTGGAGCGCCGGCTGAGCGGACTGCGCCGGGCCGGCGTGCGGATCGCCCTGGACGGCTTCGGCAGCGGGTACGCGGCGATCGCCGCCCTGCGCAGACTCCCCGTCGACGTCGTCAAGCTCGACCGCGGGCTGGTCGAGGGCGTCGTCGAGTCGGCGCGGCTGCACAAGATCACCGGCGGACTGCTGCGGATCGCCGCCGATCTCGGCCTGAAGTCGGTCGCCGACGGGGTGGATCTGCCCGAACAGGCGGTCGCCCTGCGCGAGATGGGGTGCACCCACGGGCAGGGCATGGCCTTCTCCGCCCCGCTGGACGAGTACCGGCTGCGCCGGGCGCTCACCTCCGGCCGCTGTCCGGTGCCGCACGCGGCGGCCCAGCCCGCGTTCGCGGGGGGAGGCCCGGCGGTGTACCCCGGTGGGGTGCCCGCCGTCCTGGGCGGTGGCAGCGCCCTCCGCTCACATGATGAGACTCCCGTCCCACCCACTTGACACCGGGTGTGCGCCGGGGGGAGGGTCAGTGCCATGCGCACCCGAATTCTCGTACTTGGAAAGCGCGTCGGCTGAAGCTGGTGACGTCCGGACGGATCCGGAACTCCCAGCGACCCACTCCCGGCGCGCTCCCCTCGCTTGCCTTATGGCACGAGGGGTTTTTTGTTGCACAGGCACCCCCGGTGCGACACCGAAACCCCGCCCGAACCTCGCAAAAACCCTCAGCATCGAGAAGAGAATGCCGATGACCGAGCAGGCCACCGGGGCCCACCACCCGCAGCCGCGGCCCCGATCCGGAGGACACCAGTCCACCCCTGAGCACGTCACGGGTGCGCAGTCCCTCATCCGTTCGCTCGAGGAGGTCGGCGCCGACACGGTATTCGGCATTCCCGGCGGTGCGATCCTCCCCGCGTACGACCCGCTGATGGACTCCACCCGGGTCCGCCACGTCCTGGTCCGGCACGAGCAGGGCGCCGGCCACGCCGCCACCGGCTACGCGCAGGCCACCGGCAAGGTCGGTGTCTGCATGGCGACCTCCGGTCCCGGCGCCACCAACCTGGTGACCCCGATCGCCGACGCCCACATGGACTCCGTGCCGCTGGTGGCGATCACCGGCCAGGTCGCGTCCAAGGCGATCGGCACGGACGCCTTCCAGGAGGCGGACATCGTCGGCATCACGATGCCGATCACCAAGCACAACTTCCTGGTCACCAAGGCGGAGGACATCCCCCGGGTGATCGCGCAGGCGTTCCACATCGCCTCCACCGGCCGCCCGGGACCGGTCCTGGTCGACATCTCCAAGGACGCCCTCCAGGCGAAGACCACCTTCTCCTGGCCGCCCCTGATGGACCTGCCCGGCTACCGGCCCGTCACCAAGCCGCACGCCAAGCAGATCCGCGAGGCCGCCAAGCTGATCACCGCGGCCCGGCGCCCCGTCCTGTACGTCGGCGGCGGTGTCATCAAGGCCGGCGCCACCGCCGAGCTGAAGGTCCTCGCCGAACTCACCGGAGCGCCCGTCACCACCACCCTGATGGCGCTCGGCGCGTTCCCCGACAGCCACCCGCTGCACGTGGGGATGCCGGGCATGCACGGTGCGGTCACCGCCGTCACCGCGCTGCAGAAGGCCGACCTGATCGTCGCCCTCGGAGCCCGCTTCGACGACCGCGTCACCGGCAAGCTGGACAGCTTCGCCCCGTACGCCAAGATCGTCCACGCCGACATCGACCCCGCCGAGATCGGCAAGAACCGCGCCGCCGACGTGCCCATCGTCGGGGACGCCCGCGAGGTCATCGCCGACCTGGTCCAGGCCGTCCAGAAGGAGCACGCCGACGGCCACACCGGCGACTACAGCGCCTGGTGGAAGGATCTGAGCCGCTGGCGGGAGACCTACCCGCTCGGCTACGACCAGCCCGAGGACGGCTCGCTCTCCCCGCAGCAGGTCATCGAGCGCATCGGCCGGCTCGCCCCCGAGGGCACAATCTTCGCCGCGGGCGTCGGCCAGCACCAGATGTGGGCCGCGCACTTCATCCAGTACGACAAGCCCGCCACCTGGCTGAACTCCGGCGGCGCCGGGACCATGGGCTACGCCGTCCCCGCCGCCATGGGCGCCAAGGCCGGCGTCCCGGACCGGGCCGTCTGGGCGATCGACGGCGACGGCTGCTTCCAGATGACCAACCAGGAACTGACCACCTGCGCCCTGAACAACATCCCGATCAAGGTCGCCATCATCAACAACGGCGCCCTCGGGATGGTCCGCCAGTGGCAGACCCTCTTCTACAACCAGCGCTACTCCAACACCGTGCTGCACTCCGGCCCGGATGCGGACGGCAAGCAGCCGAGCGCCGGCACCCGCGTGCCCGACTTCGTGAAGCTGTCGGAGGCCATGGGCTGCCACGCGATCCGCTGCGAGGACCCCGCCGACCTCGACAAGGTCATCGAGGAGGCGAACTCCGTCAACGACCGCCCCGTCGTCGTCGACTTCATCGTCCACGAGGACGCGATGGTGTGGCCGATGGTCGCCGCCGGCACCTCCAACGACGAGATCATGGCCGCCCGGGACGTCCGCCCCGACTTCGGCGACAACGAAGACGACTGAGCGAGAGAGACGTAAAAGACCATGTCCAAGCACACGCTCTCCGTCCTGGTGGAGAACACCCCGGGCATCCTGGCCCGCATCGCCGCCCTGTTCTCCCGCCGCGGCTTCAACATCGACTCGCTCGCGGTCGGCGTCACCGAGCACCCCGACATCTCCCGCATCACCATCGTGGTGAGCGTCGCGGACCTGCCGCTGGAGCAGGTGACCAAGCAGCTCAACAAGCTCGTCAACGTGCTGAAGATCGTCGAGCTGGAGCCCGGTTCGGCCGTCCAGCGCGAACTCGTCCTCGTGAAGGTGCGCGCCGACAACGAGACCCGCTCCCAGATCGTCGAGATCGTCCAGCTCTTCCGCGCCAAGACCGTCGACGTCTCCCCGGAGGCCGTCACCATCGAGGCCACCGGCTCCAGCGACAAGCTGGAGGCGATGCTGAAGATGCTGGAGCCGTTCGGCATCAAGGAACTCGTCCAGTCCGGCACGATCGCCATCGGCCGCGGCGCCCGGTCGATCACCGACCGCTCGCTGCGCGCCCTCGACCGGTCGGCATAGCCGAGTCCGGGCGGCCGGGGGAACCGGCCGCCCGCATTCCGAGACCGAGAGACCTCCCCCACCCCCGCCGTCATACGGTGGGACGCAACACCCGCACCCAAGGAGAGAACCCAAAGTGGCCGAGCTGTTCTACGAAGCCGACGCCGACCTGTCCATCATCCAGGGCCGCAAGGTCGCGGTCATCGGCTACGGCAGCCAGGGCCACGCCCACGCGCTGTCGCTCCGCGACTCGGGTGTCGACGTCCGCGTCGGTCTGCACGAGGGCTCGAAGTCCAAGGCGAAGGCCGAGGAGCAGGGCCTGCGCGTGGTGACCCCGTCGGAGGCCGCCGCCGAGGCCGACGTCATCATGATCCTCGTCCCGGACCCGATCCAGGCCCAGGTCTACGAGGAGCACATCGCCCCGCACCTGAACGACGGCGACGCGCTGTTCTTCGGCCACGGCCTGAACATCCGCTACGGCTTCATCAAGCCCCCGGCCGGCGTCGACGTCTGCATGGTCGCCCCCAAGGGTCCGGGCCACCTGGTGCGCCGCCAGTACGAGGAGGGCCGCGGCGTCCCCTGCATCGCCGCCGTCGAGCAGGACGCCACGGGCGGCGCCTTCGCGCTGGCCCTGTCGTACGCCAAGGGCATCGGCGGCACCCGCGCCGGCGTCATCAAGACGACCTTCACCGAGGAGACCGAGACCGACCTGTTCGGTGAGCAGGCCGTCCTGTGCGGTGGCACGGCCGCGCTGGTCAAGGCGGGCTTCGAGACGCTGACCGAGGCCGGCTACCAGCCGGAGATCGCGTACTTCGAGTGCCTGCACGAGCTGAAGCTGATCGTCGACCTCATGTACGAGGGCGGCCTGGAGAAGATGCGCTGGTCGATCTCCGAGACCGCCGAGTGGGGCGACTACGTCACCGGCCCGCGGATCATCACCGACGCCACCAAGGCCGAGATGAAGAAGGTCCTCGCGGAGATCCAGGACGGCACCTTCGCCCAGGCGTGGATGGACGAGTACCACGGCGGTCTGAAGAAGTACAACGAGTACAAGCAGCAGGACGCCGAGCACCTGCTGGAGACCACCGGCAAGGAGCTGCGCAAGCTCATGAGCTGGGTGGACGAGGAGGCGTAAGCCTCAGCCGACGGGGCCGGAGCAGCGTGCTCCGGCCCCGTCGTCCTCCGCGTCCCGTCACGGACGGGTGATCCTTCCGCAGAGGCGCGGGACGACTACCGCGGCGCCACTACACTGCCGTACTACATACGCGTCAGGCCCACAGCGTCGTGCGTCTTCCACGCGGCCCAGCGACACCTGAGAAGTGCCGGCACGCTCCCCGCCGCCCTTGTCCGGCGTCGTACCCCCTCCACCGCCTGCGGCCGTCGGGACGGCCGTCCGCAATGGACATGTGAGGACTCACGTGAGCTCGAAACCCGTCGTACTCATCGCCGAAGAGCTGTCGCCCGCGACCGTGGACGCGCTCGGCCCCGACTTCGAGATCCGCCACTGCAGCGGAGCGGACCGGGCCGAACTGCTCCCGGCCATCGCCGACGTGGACGCGATCCTGATCCGCTCGGCCACCAAGGTCGACGCCGAGGCCATCGCCGCCGCGAAGAAGCTCAAGGTCGTCGCGCGCGCCGGCGTCGGCCTGGACAACGTGGACGTCGCCGCCTCCACCAAGGCCGGCGTGATGGTCGTCAACGCCCCCACCTCGAACATCGTGACCGCCGCCGAGCTGGCCTGCGGCCTCCTCGTCGCCACCGCCCGGCACATCCCGCAGGCCAACGCCGCCCTGAAGAACGGCGAGTGGAAGCGCAGCAGGTACACCGGCGTCGAGCTCGCCGAGAAGACCCTCGGTGTCGTCGGCCTCGGGCGGATCGGCGCCCTGGTCGCCCAGCGCATGTCCGGCTTCGGCATGAAGGTCGTCGCCTACGACCCCTACATCCAGCCCGCCCGCGCCGCGCAGATGGGCGTCAAGGTGCTGTCGCTCGACGAGCTGCTGGAGGTCTCCGACTTCATCACCGTCCACCTGCCGAAGACCCCCGAGACCGTCGGCCTCATCGGCGACGAGGCGCTGCGCAAGGTCAAGCCGAGCGTGCGCATCGTCAACGCCGCGCGCGGCGGGATCGTCGACGAGGAGGCGCTGTACGCCGCCCTCAAGGAGGGCCGGGTCGCCGGCGCCGGCCTCGACGTGTACGCGAAGGAGCCCTGCACGGACTCCCCGCTCTTCGAGTTCGACCAGGTCGTCGCCACCCCGCACCTCGGCGCCTCCACCGACGAGGCGCAGGAGAAGGCCGGTATCGCCGTCGCCCGCTCGGTGCGGCTCGCCCTCGCCGGTGAGCTCGTGCCCGACGCGGTGAACGTGCAGGGCGGGGTCATCGCCCAGGACGTCAAGCCGGGCCTGCCGCTCGCCGAGCGCCTCGGCCGCATCTTCACGGCGCTGGCCGGCGAGGTCGCGGTCCGCCTCGACGTCGAGGTGTACGGCGAGATCACCCAGCACGACGTGAAGGTGCTGGAGCTGTCCGCCCTCAAGGGCGTCTTCGAGGACGTCGTCGACGAGACGGTGTCCTACGTCAACGCCCCGCTGTTCGCCCAGGAGCGCGGTGTCGAGGTCCGGCTGACCACCAGCTCCGAGGCGACCGACCACCGCAACGTCGTCACCGTGCGCGGCACCCTCGGCAACGGCGAGGAGGTCGCCGTCTCCGGCACCCTGGCCGGCCCCAAGCACCTCCAGAAGATCGTCGCCGTCGGCGAGTACGACGTGGACCTCGCGCTCGCCGACCACATGGTCGTCCTGAAGTACGAGGACCGTCCGGGTGTCGTCGGCACCGTCGGCCGCGTCTTCGGCGAGGCGGGCATCAACATCGCCGGCATGCAGGTCTCGCGTGCCGTCGCCGGTGGCGAGGCGCTTGCCGTGCTGACCGTCGACGACACGGTGCCCGCCGGGGTGCTGGCCGAGGTCGCCGAGGAGATCGGCGCCACGTCGGCCCGCGCGGTCAACCTGGTCTGAGGCCGCCCGGCCCCACCGGCCCCGTAGGGGCCCCTTCCCGCCGAACGCCGGACGGGCTGGACTCCAGCCCGTCCGGCGTTCGTGTGCCGCGCCTTCCCGGCGAGCCCGCGGGGGGCGGTGCGTGACGAACCGTCATCCATGGTGCCCGGCACGGCACATGGCGACGCCCCCTCACTCCGGCGGGCGCAGGCGGGCGCTCTTCAGCGCCATGTGCAGCAGGAGGCGGTCCTCGCCGTCGTCCAGGTCCAGGCCCGTCAGCTGCTCGACCCGGGACAGCCGGTAGTAGAGGGTCTGGCGGTGGATGCCCAGCTCGCCCGCCGTGCGGCCGGCCTGGCCCGCGCAGTCGAGGTAGACCTCGGCGGTGCGGGCGAGCGCGCGCTGGGCGGGGGACAGGAGCGGGGCGACCGCCGGGTCGTGGACCGGCCCGGCGGGCAGGGAGGCCAGCAGGCGGTAGGGGCCGATACCCGACCACTCGGCCACGGGACCCAGCCGCGGCTCCGCCAGCGCGGCGCGGGCGGCGGCCGACGCCTCGCGCCAGACGGTCGCCAACTCGGCCAGCCCGGAACGCGGTTCACCGACACCGGCCACCGTACGCGCCACGCCCCGCACGCCGGGACGGGCTCGCGGCGCCCGCTCGTCCGGGGCGTCCTTCAGCAGCCGGGACGCCGCCGCGACGGCCGCCGTGCGCACCTCCGGCGAACGCAGCCGCACCAGGACGGCGAGGCCCCGGCCCGCCGCCCCCCACGGCACCGAGCACAGCGCGGTCGCGTGCGGCACCGTACGCACCGACGGGGCGTCGTCGGGCCCGGACGAGGGCCAGGGCGCCACGCAGACCACCGTGTGCACGCCGTCCGCGCGCGGGCCGAGCGCCGTGCGCAGTTCGGCGACCGCCATGTCGCCCGGCCAGCCCGGCTCGGCCAGCAGCGCGGCCCGCAGCTCCCGGCTGAGGTCCGCGCCGTGCTGGGCCTCGTCGGCGAGCAGCGCGCCGATCCGGGAGGTCACCGCCATCGCGTCCGCCAGCTGCCGGTCGGTGGGGCCGGGATCGTCGTCGAGGAGCCAGACGTAGCCGAGGACGACACCCCGATGGCGTACCGGGAGGCAGATCCGTCCGCGGTGCACCCCCGCCTCCGGGGTGCGGGGGATGCGCACCGGGCCGGTCGCGCGGGTGATCCCGAAGCCCTCGAACCAGGTCCGCACGGCCGCCGTGGAGCGGCGGGTCAGGATCGAGCGGGTGCGGACGGGGTCCAGCGCCGAGGCGTCGAGCTCGCCCTCGCTGTCGTAGGCGCCGAAGGCGATCAGCTCGAAGTCGCGGTTCTCCAGGGTCGCGGGGGCGTCCAGGAGCTCGGAGATCTCGTCCACCAGCTCCTGGTAGTCACCCTTGTGTGCGGACGTCACCCGGGCATTCTCCCGCACTTCCCGGGGTCCTTCATACACCTGTCTGAGATCGGCGGCGCGGATGCGTGACAGCTGTCGATGGCAGAGGATCGGAGGGATCCTTAGGTTTCACGGTGGTTCTCCGTGCCGTGTCCCGCTGGTCGGGATGCGGCCGCTCTCTCGCTGTTCTGTGGAGGTGCCCCGTGCTGGGTCCCGTGATTCTCGCCGCGTCGCGCAGCGACCGGATGCGACGCCTGATCTCGGCGGCCCCGGTGACGAAGCAGGTCGTCGACCGCTTCATCCCCGGCGAGACCGTCGACCAGATCGTGCCGGTCGTCGAGGAGCTCACCGGCAAGGGCCTCGAACTGACGATGGACGTCGTCGGCGAGGACATCACCCGGCCCGAGCAGGCCGCCGCCGCCCGGGACGCCTATCTGCGCCTGGTCGACCGGATCAAGGACCTGGAGCTCGGCGAGCGCGTCGAGATGTCCGTCAAGCTGTCCATGTTCGGGCAGGCGCTGGAGGGCGGCCACGAGCTGGCCCTCGCCAACGTCCGCCCGGTCGTCGAGGCCGCCGCCGCCATCGGCACCACGGTCACCCTCGACGCGGAGGACCACACCACCCTCGACTCGATGTTCGCCATCCACGAGGAGCTGCGGAAGGACTTCCCCCAGACCGGCTGCGTCATCCAGGCGTACCTCTTCCGCACCGAGGCCGACGCCCGCCGCCTCGCGGGGAACGGCAGCCGCGTGCGGCTCGTCAAGGGCGCCTACAAGGAGCCCGCCGAGGTCGCCTTCCAGCAGAAGCGGGAGATCGACAAGGCGTACGTGAGAATCCTGAGGATCCTCATGGAGGGCACCGGGTACCCGATGATCGGCTCCCACGACCCGCGTCTGATCTCCGTAGCCCAGGAACTCGCCCGGCGTGCCGGGCGCAAGCTGGACGAGTACGAGTTCCAGATGCTCTACGGCATCCGCAGCGACGAGCACCTGCGCCTCGCCGCCGAGGGGCACCGCATGCGCGTCTACACGGCCTACGGCACCGACTGGTACGGCTACTTCATGCGGCGCCTCGCGGAGAAGCCTGCCAACCTGCGCTTCTTCGTCCGCTCGATGGTCAGCAAGGGCTGAGCCAGACCCACCCGCCCGGTAAGGAGTTACGGAACTCATGGACGCTGTGACCCAGGTCCCCACCCCCGTCAATGAGCCGGTGCACGGCTACGCCCCCGGTTCGCCCGAGCGCGCCCGGCTGGAGGCCAAGCTCAAGGAGCTGGCCGAGAACCCGGTCGACCTGCCCTGCACCATCGGCGGCGAGCGGCGCATGGGCGGCGGCGAGCGCTTCGACGTCGTGCAGCCGCACCGTCACAAGGCCCGCCTCGGCACCTACGGCAACGCCACGCGGCAGGACGCCCAGGACGCCATCGACGCGGCCCTCGCCGCCGCTCCGGCCTGGCGCGCGATGTCCTTCGACGACCGCGCCGCGATCATCCTGCGCGCCGCCGAGCTGCTGGCCGGCCCGTGGCGCGAGACGCTGGCCGCCTCCACCATGCTGGGGCAGTCCAAGACCGCGCAGCAGGCCGAGATCGACACCCCCTGCGAGCTGGTCGACTTCTGGCGCTTCAACGTCGCGTACGCCCGTGACCTGCTCGCCGAGCAGCCGCCGGCGAACTCCCCGGGCGTGTGGAACCGGCTGGACCACCGCCCGCTGGAGGGCTTCGTCTACGCGATCACGCCGTTCAACTTCACGGCCATCGCCGGCAACCTGCCCACCGCCCCCGCGCTGATGGGCAACGTCGTCGTCTGGAAGCCGTCCCCGACGCAGACCCACGCCGCCGTGCTGCTGCTCCGGCTGCTGGAGGAGGCCGGCCTGCCCCCGGGCGTCATCAACCTCGTCACCGGTGACGGCATCGCCGTCTCCGAGGTCGCGCTGGAGCACCGCGACCTCGCCGGCATCCACTTCACCGGCTCGACGAAGACCTTCCAGTACCTGTGGAAGACGGTCGGCAACAACATCGAGAAGTACCGCTCCTACCCGCGCATCGTCGGCGAGACCGGCGGCAAGGACTTCGTCGTCGCCCACCCGAGCGCCGACCGGGCCGTGCTGAAGACCGCGCTGACCCGCGGCGCCTTCGAGTACCAGGGCCAGAAGTGCTCCGCGACCTCCCGGGCCTACATCCCGGCGTCGATCTGGAACTCCGGCTTCAAGGAGGAGTTCGCCGCCGAGGTCGACCACCTCGCCATGGGTGACGTCAGCGACCTGTCGAACTTCATCGGCGCCGTCATCGACGAGCGCGCCTTCGCCAAGAACAAGGCCGCCATCGACCGCGCCGGGTCCGACCCGTCCTGCACGATCGTCGCGGGCGGCTCCTACGACGACTCGGTCGGCTACTTCGTCCGCCCGACCGTCATCGAGTGCGCCGACCCGGAGAACGAGGTCTTCACGACCGAGTACTTCGGCCCCGTCCTCGCCGTGCACGTCTACGAGGACGACCGCTACGACGAGATGCTCGACCAGATGGAGTCGGTGTCCGCGTACGCGCTGACCGGCTCGGTCGTCTCCGCGGACCGCGCCGCCACGGCGCACACGATGGAGAAGCTGCGCTACGCGGCCGGCAACTTCTACATCAACGACAAGTCGACCGGCGCCGTCGTCGGCCAGCAGCCCTTCGGCGGCGGCCGCGCCTCCGGCACCAACGACAAGGCGGGCGCCCCGCAGAACCTGATGCGCTGGACGCTGACCCGCGCCATCAAGGAGACGCTGGTCGCGCCGACCGACTACACCTACCCGCACATGGGCTGACGCCCGCGGACGACGTGGAGGCCGGGTCCCGGGGGACCCGGCCTCCACGTCGTGTCCGGGGCGCGGCGGCGCTACTCGGCGATCTCCGTGCGCTCCCACCACTCGTAGACCGGCAGGGTGCCCTCCGCGGTGCCCGTGCTGCGCGACGTCGGCCGGAAGTGCTCGTACCCGCCGCGCAGCGGGACCTTCACGTCCGGGCCGGGGGACGGGAGCGGGACGACGCGTTCGGGCAGATCGTCCGGGCCGCCTTCGAGGAACACCTTCGCCGTGTCGTTCATGACGACAGCGTTCCCCCGCGCGCCGCGGGGCCCGTCGTGCCGGGCGCAGGATCAGCCGAGTGGCTGAGTCGCAGGTCAGCGGCGTGTGAGCCACTCCACCGTCTCAGATAGTAGGAAGTCCGAGTAATGGTGGAGACAGCGGCGGCCTCCTCCCTTAGCTTGGTGGGAGCCGAACGTCTCGCTCGACCAAGCGAATGGCGGTCGTGAGCCGGGCCCCGCGCAGGCAACCCCTGCGGCCCGCCCGCCGCCGCTCCGCGGCGCCCCCCCACGCCCGTGCGGCACCGGGGCAGTTTCCGTCACCCCCTGTTCCCTCCGCACTCCCGGACCGCTCAAGGAGTCGATTCCCCATGGCCGAGACGACCGCCCGCCCTCGCGTCCGCCGCCTCTCGCGTACGACCGAGGCCGACCGCAGGAACGCCGCCGCCGCCCTCCAGCGCGCCCTCGACCGCAGGGACAACGGCGGCGCCACCGGCCACCAGGCCGCCTGAGCCGCCCGGCCCACCCGCACACCACCTGGCACGGCCGCCGCACCGCGGCCCGACCCGGCCGGGAGCCGCACCCGATCGGGGTGCGGCGCGGCCTCACCCGCCGCGCCGCACCCCGAAGTGGTCGCCGCGCCCGCCCCGCGAGGTCGGCGCGGTACCGCGAGCCGGGCGCGCGCCCCGCCGTACGCCTCCGCCCTCAGGCGTCCAGCGCCACCACGCCGACGTCGCCGCACCGGAACGCGTACACGCCCGGCGCCCGGCGCGGGCCGACTCCTGCCCCGCGTACGGGTGGACACCGGTCGAGCCGCCGGGGCGCGTCCCGGCGCGCGCCCGTCCGGCTGTCCGTATGGCGGACGGGGCATGTCATCCCATGGGACGAAGGGTAGGGTGCCGACATGTCTCGCAGCATCGATCTCGCAGTGATCCCCGGTGACGGCATCGGCCAGGAGGTCGTGGCCGAGGGGCTGAAGGTCCTCTCCGCCGCCCTTCCCCAGGACGTGAAGCTGGAGACCAGGGAGTACGACTTCGGCGCCCGGCGCTACCACGCCACCGGTGAGACCCTCACCGACGCCGACCTCGACTCCCTCAAGCGGCACGACGCGATCCTGCTCGGCGCGATCGGCGACCCCGGCGTGCCCTCCGGCGTGCTGGAGCGCGGCTTCCTGCTCAAGCTGCGCTTCGCCTTCGACCACCACGTCAACCTGCGTCCGTCGAAGCTCCTGCCGGGTGTGGCCACGCCGCTGGCCGGCCAGCCCGAGATCGACTTCGTGGTGGTCCGCGAGGGGACCGAGGGCCCCTACACCGGCAACGGCGGCACCATCCGCAAGGGCACCCAGCACGAGGTCGCCACCGAGGTCTCGGTGAACACGGCCTTCGGTGTCGAGCGCGTGGTCCGCGACGCCTTCGCCCGTGCGCAGGCCCGTCCGCGCAGGAAGCTGGCGCTGATCCACAAGAACAACGTGCTGACCTTCGCGGGCCATCTGTGGACGGACGTCTTCAACCGGGTGGCCGAGGAGTTCCCCGAGGTCACCACCGAGTACATGCACGTCGACGCGGCGACCATCTACCTCGTCACCCAGCCCGAGCGGTTCGACGTCATCGTCACCGACAACCTCTTCGGCGACATCATCACCGACCTCGCCGCGGCCGTCTCCGGCGGCATCGGCGTCGCCGCGTCCGGCAACATCAACCCGGACCGCGTCTTCCCGTCGATGTTCGAGCCCGTGCACGGCTCGGCCCCGGACATCGCCGGCCAGGGCAAGGCCGACCCCACCGCCACGGTCCTGTCCGTCGCCCTGCTCCTGCGCCACCTCGGCCACGACACCGAGGCCGACCGCATCGAGGACGCCGTCTCCGCGGACCTCGCGGAGCGCGCCGGCAGGCCCGCCCGCAGCACGTCGGAGATCGGCGACGCGCTGGCCGTACGCGTAGCCGGCTGACCCGCGCCTCTCGGATCCCCTTCGAAGCCGCCGGGTCGTTCCGTACCCGGCGGCTTCCCCCTGTCCGCCGCCGGGTGACACCATCGACCCCGGGTCGTGCTCTCACGCCGACGCCGCCGGACAGGCCGATTTCCTCCGCGGCTCCCCCTTGCGATAATCGAACACGGAGCCGCGGAATGAAGGAATGCTCGGACGTCCTAGTGTCGCGACGGGGCGGACATCGCCTGCTGCGGCACCAGCACTGGCCACAGGCCGTCACGGCGTGAGCGCGGCCCGCCACAACCGAACCGGTGAAGGACACCCACTCATGACGACGCCCACGATCGAGCTCAAGCCGTCCGCCAGCCCGCTCGCCGCCGCCGAGCGCGAGGCGATACTGGCCAACCCGGGGTTCGGCCGCCACTTCACCGACCACATGGTGACGATCAAGTGGACCGAGGGCCGCGGCTGGCACGACGGCCGGCTGGTGCCGTACGCGCCGCTCTCGCTCGACCCGGCCACCATGGTCCTGCACTACGCGCAGGAGATCTTCGAGGGACTGAAGGCGTACCGCCGGCCCGACGGGTCCGTCGCCACCTTCCGCCCCGAGAAGAACGCCGCGCGCTTCCGGTCCTCCGCCCGCCGGCTCGGCATGCCGGAACTGCCCGCCGAGATGTTCATCGAGGCGTGCGACGCCCTCGTCCGGCAGGACCTGGCCTGGGTGCCGCAGCACGGCGGCGAGGAATCCCTCTACCTGCGCCCGTTCATGATCGCGACCGAGGTCGGCCTCGGGGTGAAGCCGGCCGGCGAGTACCTGTTCCTCGTCATCGCCTCCCCGGCCGGGGCCTACTTCCCCGGCGGCGTGCAGCCCGTGTCCATCTGGGTCTCCGAGGACCACGTCCGCGCGGTCCCGGGCGGCATGGGCGACGCCAAGACGGGCGGCAACTACGCCGCCTCCCTGCTGGCCCAGGCCGAGGCCGCCGCCGAGGGCTGCGCCCAGGTCTGCTACCTCGACGCGGTCGAGCGCACGTGGGTCGAGGAACTCGGCGGGATGAACCTGTACTTCGTGTACGGCGACCGGATCGTCACGCCGTCGCTGACCGGTTCCATCCTGGAGGGCGTCACCCGTGACTCCCTGCTCGACGTCGCCCGCGACCTCGGCTACACCGCCGAGGAGGGCCGCGTCTCCGTCGACCAGTGGCAGCGCGACTCGGAGAACGGCACCCTGACCGAGGTCTTCGCCTGCGGCACCGCCGCGGTCATCACCCCGGTCGGCACGGTCAAGCGCACGGGCGCCCAGTGGCAGCAGGGCGACGGCGAGCCCGGCGAGGTGACCATGCGGCTGCGCACCGCCCTGCTCGACATCCAGCGCGGCACGGCCGAGGACCGCCACGGCTGGATGCACCGGCTGGCCTAGGCCGTCGTGGTCAGGGCCGCCGCGGACTCCCCGTCCGCGGCGGCCCCCGCGCGTTCCGGGGTGTCACCGCGGGTCAGCAGCCAGTACGCCGCCCCGCCCACCAGCCCCGACAGCAGGAAGCTGCAGTCCACGCCGCCGGTCAGCGCCAGCAGCGGGCCCTCGTACGACGGCAGGGAGACGGCGAGCAGTCCGACCACCGCGCCCAGCGCCCAGGCGAGCGTCGCGGGGACGTTCCAGCCGGAGCGGTACCAGTAGATCCCGCCCCGGGCGCGGCGGTTGAAGACCTGGAGCGCGTCCGCGTCGTAGACGCCGCGGCAGCGGGCGAAGCCGATCAGGGTGATGACCGCCCACGGGGTGCCGATCGCCGTCAGCAGCAGTACGAAGGACGTCATGGCGTCCTGCGCGCTGGAGGCGTAGTGGCCGGCGAAGACGCACGCGGTCGCGACGACGGCGACGGCGTAGGTGGCCCGCGCGCGTGAGGCGCGCGGCAGGATGGCGTCCAGGTCGAGGCCCATGGAGTAGAGCATCAGGCCCGCGTTGCCGACCGACCCCGCCGAGGCGGCGAGCAGCAGCGGCAGGAGGTACCAGGTGGGGGCGGCGTCGACCAGCGGCCCCGCGTAGTCGAGCGCCGCGCGGGCCGCGTACGCCGTGAACGTGCCGAAGAGCTGCGGGACCAGCAGGCCCAGGATCAGGCCGAGCCAGGTCGCGCGCAGCACCCGGCGGGCGGAGTGGCGGCGGGGGGAGATGTAGCGGGTGTAGTCGCCGAGCAGGGTGATGAAGGCGATCGGCCCGGACAGTCCGGCGGCCACCGCGGCCAGCAGCCAGGTCGGCCAGAAGCCGCCCAGCAGATAGCCGCCGGCCTCCGGCAGCGCGGCGGTCGTGAAGCCCGGGGCGTAGGCGATCACGCCGAGGACGAGCAGGGCCGTCATGCCGATCGCGAGCACCCGGGACATGGCGAGCAGCACGCGGTAGCCGTACACCGCGCCGGCCACGGTCGCGGCGGCGAGCAGTGCGTAGACGACGCCGTAGGACAGGTCGTCGGCCGGGACGCCGACGAGCCGGTTCAGGACGCCGACCATCACGTCCCCGCCGATCCAGACGGTCAGGGCGGAGTAGCCGAGGGCCAGCAGCAGTCCGACCACGGAGCCGACCAGCCGGCCCCGGACCCCGAACTGGGCGCCGGAGGAGGTCGACAGGTTCGTCGCCGTGCGCAGCGAGACGAGCGCGAGCGGGGCGGTCAGGGCGGTGCCGACGAGCGTGCCGGCCACGATCGCGCTCACCGACGCCCACCAGCCCAGTCCGAACGACGGGGGCAGCCAGCCGAAGACGATGACGCCCAGGCAGAGGTTGGACCCCAGCAGGATCGAGACGAGATCGCGCGGACCGCTCGTGCGTTCCTCGTCCGGGATGGTGTCGACTCCGTGCTGTTCCAAGGACGGCATGGCTGGTCTCCCTCAGTTAGAGTGCCGTTCAATCTGAGGTGCTGGTGGGCTGTGCGTCAACCCTTTGCTTACCGCGATTCCCTGTTTAGAGTGATGCTCTAAGTCAAGGGACGGCAAGGAAGGTCCGCGGCATGAGACTGACCCCCACGGAACGTGACCGGCTGCTGCTGTTCGGCGCCGCGGAGCTGGCCAGGGCGCGCCGGGCCCGCGGGCTGCGGCTGAACGTTCCCGAGGCGACCGCGCTCATCGCGGACACCGTGTGCGAGGCCGCCCGCGACGGGCTGCGCCTCGCCGAGGCGATCGACCGCGCCCGGTCCGTGCTCGGTCCCGACGACGTGCTGCCGGGCGTGGCCGACGTGGTCACCGAGGTGCACGTCGAGGCCGTGTTCGACGACGGCTCGCGGCTCGCGGTCGTCGCCGCGCCGATCGGCGGGGGGCTCGGCGACCGCGCGCCGGGCGCGCTGCTGCCCGGACCGGCCCACCCGGAGCCCGAGCCCGCCGCGGTGCTGACGGTCACCAACACCGCCGCCGTGCCCGTCTCCGTCACCTCCCACTTCCACTTCTTCGAGGCCAACCCCCGCCTGGACTTCCCCCGCGAACGGGCCTACGGGATGCGCCTCGCCGTCCCCGCCGGCTCCTCCGTGCGCTTCGGGCCGGGGGAGAGCGTCGAGGTCGGGCTCCTGCCGATCGGCGGCGACCGCGTCGCGATCGGCTTCGCGGGCCTCGTCGACGGACCGCTGGACGCCCCGGGCGCCCGCGAGGAGGCCCTGCGCCGCGCCGCGGCCTGCGGCTACCTCGGCGCCCCGGACACGGCGGCCCGGCACGTCCCTTCCGGTGCCGCGGCCCCGTCCGCCCCGCTCACCCACCCCGGCCAGGAGGTCCCCCGATGAGTCGTCCAGGAGGGCATCCGGCCGAGCGGCGGCGGCTCACGCCCCACGAGTACGCCGCCACCCACGGGCCGCGCGCCGGGGACCGCGTGCGCCTCGGTGACTCCGGGCTCACCGTCCGCGTCGAGTCCGACTCCCAGCGCCCCGGCGACGAGTTCCTCGCCGGCTTCGGCAAGACCGCCCGCGACGGGCTGCACCTGAAGGCCGCCGCCGTGCGGGAGACCTGTGACGTCGTCGTCAGCAACGTCGTCGTCATCGACGCCGCGCTCGGCATCCGCAAGGTCTCCCTCGGCATCCGCGAGGGCCGGATCTGCTCGATCGGGCGGGCCGGGAACCCCGACACCCTCGACGGGGTGGACGTCGTCGTCGGCACCGGCACCTCCATCGTGTCCGGCGAGGGGCTCATCGCCACCGCCGGGGCGGTCGACACCCATGTCCACCTGCTGTCGCCGCGCATCATGGAAGCCTCGCTGGCCTCCGGTGTCACCACCGTCATCGGCCAGGAGTTCGGGCCCGTGTGGGGCGTCGGCGTCAACTCGCCCTGGGCGCTGCGCCACGCCTTCAACGCCTTCGACGCCTGGCCGGTCAACATCGGCTTCCTGGGCCGGGGTTCGTCCTCCCACGCCGCCCCGCTGATCGAGGCCCTCGCCGAGGGCGGCGCGAGCGGCTTCAAGGTGCACGAGGACATGGGCGCCCACACCCGCGCGCTGGACACGGCGCTGCGGGTCGCCGAGGAGCACGACGTCCAGGTGGCCCTGCACAGCGACGGTCTGAACGAGTGCCTGTCCGTCGAGGACACCCTGCGGGTGCTGGAGGGCCGCACCGTCCACGCCTTCCACATCGAGGGCTGCGGCGGCGGACACGTCCCCAACGTGCTGAAGATGGCGGGCGTCCCGAACGTCATCGGCTCCTCCACCAACCCCACCCTGCCCTTCGGCCGGGACGCCGTCGCCGAGCACTACGGCATGATCGTCTCCGTCCACGACCTCAAGACCGACCTGCCCGGCGACGCCGCCATGGCCCGCGACCGCATCCGCGCCGGGACCATGGGCGCCGAGGACGTACTGCACGACCTGGGCGCCATCGGCATCACCTCCTCCGACGCCCAGGGCATGGGCCGGGCCGGCGAGACCGTGCGCCGCACCTTCGCGATGGCCGGGAAGATGAAGGCCGAGTTCGGCGCCCCCGCCGACCACGACAACGAGCGCGTCCTGCGGTACATGGCCAAGCTCACCATCAACCCGGCCCTCGCCCACGGCCTCGCCCACGAGGTCGGCTCGCTGGAGGTCGGCAAGCTCGCCGACATCGTGCTGTGGCGGCCGGAGTTCTTCGGCGCCAAGCCGCAGCTCGTGCTCAAGTCCGGCTTCCCCGCCTACGGTGTGGTCGGCGACCCCAACGCCGCCACCGACACCTGTGAACCCCTCGTCCTCGGACCGCAGTTCGGGGCGTACGGCGCCACCCCCGCCGACCTCTCCGTGGCGTTCGTCGCCCAGGCCGCCGTCGACCTGGGAGGCGACGCGATGCCGACCCGGCGCCGCCGGGTCGCCGTGCGCGGCACCCGCGGCATCGGCCCCGCCGACCTGCGGCTCAACTCCCGCACCGGAGCCGTCGACGTCGACCAGCGCACCGGCCTGGTCACGCTCGACGGGGAACCGCTGCGCTCCGAGCCCGCCGAGTCCGTCTCCCTCAACCGCCTCTACTTCCTCTAGGGATCACGATGTCCGCAGCCGCCGACGGCTTCCGCATGCCCGCCGAGTGGGCCCCCCACGAGCGCACCTGGATGGCCTGGCCGGGGCCCAACCCGACCTTCGACGCCCCCGGCGAACTCGCCGCCGCCCGCCGCGCGTGGGCGTCCGTGGCCCGTGCCGTCCGCCGCTTCGAGCCGGTGACGGTGGTGTGCGGGCCGGGTCAGTCGGCCGGGGCGCGGACCCTGCTCGGCGACGGCGTCGAGACCGTGGAACGCGACCTGGACGACGCCTGGATGCGGGACGTCGGCCCCACGTTCCTGACCGACGGGCGGGGCCGGCTCGCCGCCGTCGACTGGACGTTCAACGGCTGGGGCGCCCAGGAGTGGGCCCGCTGGGAGCACGACGCGAAGATCGGCGCGTACGTCTCCGACCTCGCCGGGGCGAGCCGGACGTACGCCTCGCGGCTCGTCAACGAGGGCGGCGGCATCCACGTCGACGGCGAGGGCACCGTCCTGCTGACGGAGACGGTCCAGCTCGGCCCGGAGCGCAACCCCGGCTGGACGCGCGAGGAGGTGGAGGCCGAGATCCACGCCATGCTCGGCACCCGCAGGGCGATCTGGCTGCCGCGCGGCCTCACCGGCGACTATCCGCCCCACGGCTTCGGCACCCTCGGCCACGTCGACATCGTGGCCGCCTTCGCCCGCCCCGGTGTCGTCGTGGTGCACGTCCAGCCCGACCCGGCCCACCCCGACCACGAGATCGGCAAGGAGACCGCCGGACTGCTGCGGGGGCACCCGGACGCGCGCGGCCGCCGGCTGGAGGTGGTCGAGGTGCCCGCCCCGACCGTCCTGGAGGCGGACGGCCACTGGGCCGACTACTCCTACATCAACCACTACCTCTGCAACGACGGCGTCGTCCTGTGCGGTTTCGACGACCCGCGCGACGAGATCGCGGCCGGCATCTTCCGCCGCCTGTTCCCGCGGCGGACGGTGACGCTCGTGGACGCCCGTACGATCTTCGCGGGCGGTGGAGGCATCCACTGCGTCACCCAGCAGCAGCCGAAGGTCTAGGGGACCCCCTCCGGGCCGCGCCGGCTGCGGAGAAGGAGCCCCGGATGGCCGGTGGGCGCAGGCAGGCGCCGCCGCGCGACGACGTCCTGGCCGCCGCCATGGAGATGATCGCCGAACGCGGTCTGGAGAAGCTGACCATGGCGGCGCTCGGCCGGGAGGTCGGGATGAGCAGCGGCCACCTCCTCTACTACTTCCGCTCCAAGGACGAACTGCTGCTGCGGACCCTGGAGTGGAGCGAGGGCCGCCTCGGCGCCGAGCGCGGCCGGCTGCTGACCCGGCCCGCCTCCGCCCGGGACCGGCTCGACGCCTACGTCGACCTCTACGTGCCCGACGGCCACCGCGACCCGCACTGGACCCTCTGGCTGGAGGTCTGGAACCGCTCGCTCAACGCCGGCTACGACGGCCGCGAGCGCCAGGCCGCCATCGAGGGCGCCTGGCACCGGGACCTGGTGGCGCTGATCGCGGAGGGCGTCTCCCGCGGCGAGTTCCGGCCCGTCGACCCGGACCGCTTCGCCGCCCGGCTGCGGGCCCTCCTCGACGGCTTCTCCATCCACGTGGCCATCGCCCTCGGCGGCGCCGACCGGGACCGCGTCCTGAGCCATGTGCGGGAGTTCCTCGGCGACGGCCTCCTCGCGGACGGCTGAGCCCGCCCGCGGTGACCACGGCGCTGCTCGCATCCTGAGACGGGCGGTGAGCTGCGGGACGACCTGTGCCACACTTCCCCCGTGCTCTCGTTCGCCATGATTATTGGCAGCAGGCGCGCCGGTCCGCAGTGACCACCACGTACGACCAGGTACGGGTGGACACCGTCGTCCTCGACCCGCGCGCAGACCTCTCGCACCCGCGAGGGGTTTTTCTGTTTCCCGGCCCAACCACAGCCGGGCGAGGAGCGTGAGGGACCATAGGTGGGGGCGGTGGAGCCGGTCATTCCGGTAGACCGAGATCCAACACAGGAGCCTGACGACCATGACCGCAACCAGCGAGCCCGACGACTCGTTCCACGTCTTCGACACCACCCTGCGCGACGGCGCCCAGCGGGAGGGCATCAACCTCACCGTCGCCGACAAGCTGGCCATCGCACGGCACCTGGACGACTTCGGCGTGGGCTTCATCGAGGGCGGCTGGCCCGGCGCCAACCCGCGGGACACCGAGTTCTTCTCCCGCGCCCGGCAGGAGATCGACTTCCGGCACGCCCAGCTGGTCGCCTTCGGCGCCACCCGCCGCGCGGGCGGCAAGGCCGCCGAGGACCCGCAGGTCAACGCGCTCCTGGACTCGGGCGCCCCGGTGATCACCCTGGTCGCGAAGTCCCACGACCGGCACGTCGAACTCGCGCTGCGCACCACCCTGGACGAGAACCTGGAGATGATCCGCGACACCGTGGCCCACCTGCGCGCCCAGGGCCGCCGCGTCTTCGTGGACTGCGAGCACTTCTTCGACGGCTACCGCGCCAACCCCGAGTACGCCAAGTCCGTCGTGCGCACCGCCGCCGAGGCCGGCGCCGACGTCGTGATCCTCTGCGACACCAACGGCGGCATGCTCCCCGCCCAGGTCCAGGCCGTCGTCGCCACGGTCCTCGCCGACACGGGCGCCCGGCTCGGCATCCACGCCCAGGACGACACCGGCTGCGCGGTCGCCAACACCCTCGCCGCGGTCGACGCGGGCGCCACCCACGTCCAGTGCACGGCGAACGGCTACGGCGAGCGCGTGGGCAACGCCAACCTGTTCCCGGTCGTGGCGGCCCTGGAGCTGAAGTACGGCAAGCAGGTCCTGCCCGAGGGCCGGCTGCGCGAGATGACCCGGATCTCGCACGCCGTCGCCGAGGTCGTCAACCTCACCCCGTCCACGCACCAGCCCTACGTCGGCGTCTCCGCCTTCGCGCACAAGGCCGGACTGCACGCCTCCGCGATCAAGGTCGACCCGGACCTGTACCAGCACATCGACCCCGAGCAGGTCGGCAACACCATGCGGATGCTGGTCTCCGACATGGCCGGGCGCGCCTCCATCGAGCTCAAGGGCAAGGAGCTGGGCATCGACCTCGGCGGCGACCGGGAGCTGGTCGGCCGGGTCGTGGACCGGGTCAAGGAGCGCGAGCTCGCGGGCTACACCTACGAGGCCGCCGACGCCTCCTTCGAGCTGCTGCTGCGCGCCGAGGTCGAGGGCAGACCGCTGACGTACTTCCAGGTCGAGTCCTGGCGCGCGATCGTCGAGGACCGCCCGGACGGCACCCACGCCAACGAGGCCACCGTCAAGCTGTGGGCCAAGAGCGAGCGCATCGTCGCCACCGCCGAGGGCAATGGCCCGGTGAACGCCCTCGACCGGTCGCTGAGGGTGGCGCTGGAGAAGATCTACCCCCAGCTCGCCAAGCTCGACCTCGTCGACTACAAGGTCCGCATCCTGGAGGGCGTCCACGGCACGCAGTCCACGACCCGCGTGCTGATCTCCACCTCCGACGGCACGGGGGAGTGGTCCACGGTCGGGGTCGCGGACAACGTCATCGCCGCCTCCTGGCAGGCACTGGAGGACGCCTACACCTACGGGCTGCTGCGGGCGGGTGTGGTCCCGGCCGAGTAGGCAGCCCCGCCCGAGCGCTCGACGGCACCCGCGCGGACCGGCGTCCGCGCGGGTGCCGTCGAGCGCCGGCGTGCCCGGCCGCGGCGTGGGCAAGTGACGGCTTCCACCGGGCCCCGCGGGCTCGCGCCTTCAGGAGGTGAAGGGACAACTCCACTGATCCGGACGGGAGTCGGGCGCGTACCGGTTCCGGTGTGAAGTCTTGACGGCATTGCGGGGCGTCAGTTAACTCACGTCGTGAGGTAAGTCACCAGTGGATTACTGAGAGTCGAGGGACCGTTCCATGCGAAGAACCGCCCTGCTCGTCTCCGCAGCCCTGTGCGCCACCCTCCTCCCGCTCACCGCCGCGGCCGGGCCCGCGGCCGGTGCCGACGACCCGGCCCCGGTCTCCGTGGACCGCTTCGAGGGCGAGGTGCCCTTCGCGAACCCGCCCGCCGAGGGCATCTTCACCTGGGGCGGCGACAACGACGATCCCCCCACCCTGCGGCTGGCCGCCCGCGACGACGCCCCCGAGGGCGAGAAGGTGCTGGCCGGCACCTACGACATCAGCGGCTACGGCGGCTTCACCCACGACTTCGCCTTCGCCGAACCCGCCCGGGACTGGTCCGACCGCAAGGGCGTCCGCCTGTGGTGGGAGGGCCAGGACAACGGCAAGAAGATCACCTTCGAGCTCAAGGACGGCGGCGCCAACGGCGAGGCGTCCGAGCTGTGGACGACGTCCTTCACCGACGACTTCACCGGCTGGAAACAGATCGAACTGCCGTTCACGTCCTTCACCTACCGTACGGACTACCAGCCCGTCGGCGGCATCGACCAGGTCCTCGGCCTCACCGAGACCTGGGGCTACTCCGTCACCCTGCCCGTCGGGGTCCAGGGGCGGTTCGCCATGGACGGGGTCGAGCTGTACGGCCGCGCCGACCCGGCCCTGAGCGCCTCCGTCGTCACCGACGCCGCCGTGTACCCCGTCGACGAGGGCCGCACCGCCACCGCCCGGGTCACCGTCGCCACCACGGGCTCCGTCCCGCTGGAGGAGCCGGTCACGGTCGCCTACGAGACCTCCGGCGGCAGCGCCGAACCCGGCAGGGACTACACGCCGGTCGCCGGGACCGTCACCTTCCCGGCGGGCACCGCCTCGGGCACCAGCCGCCTGGTGCGCGTCCCGACGCTGAAGGACAGGGCGGCGGAGCCCGCCGAGACGATCCCGCTGAAGCTCACCGTCACCGGCGCCAAGGCCCCCGCCGAGACCCCGCAGGTGGTCCTCGACGCGCACGGACTGCCGTACCTCGACAAGACGCTGCCGGTGCGCAAGCGCGTCGCCGACCTGGTGTCGCGGATGTCGCTGGAGGAGAAGGCCGGCCAGATGACCCAGGCCGAGCGCGGCGCGCTCTCGAACGCCGGGGACATCGCCGCGTACGACCTCGGCTCGGTCCTGTCCGGCGGCGGCTCCACACCGACGCCCAACACCCCCGCGGCCTGGGCGAGCATGGTCGACGGCTTCCAGCTCCGGGCGCAGGCGACCCGCTTCCAGATCCCGCTGATCTACGGCGTCGACGCGGTGCACGGCCACAACAACCTGGTCGGCGCGACGATCCTGCCGCACAACGTCGGCATCGGCGCGAGCCGCGACCCCCAGATCGCCTACCAGGCCGGCGCGGTGACGGCCGCCGAGACCCGGGCCACCGGCATCCCCTGGGACTTCGCGCCCTGCCTGTGCGTGTCCCGCGACGACCGCTGGGGACGCGCGTACGAGTCCTTCGGCGAGGACCCGGCCCTGGTCGAGTCCATGGAGACGGTCATCCAGGGCCTCCAGGGCGCCCCGGACGGCAGGGACCTCAAGAACAACAACCGGGTCCTCGCCACCGCCAAGCACTTCGTCGGCGACGGCGGCACCGACTACGGCTCCTCGACCACCGGGACGTACACCATCGACCAGGGCGTCACCAGAACCACCCGACAACAGCTCGACGCGGTCCATCTCTCGCCGTACCGGGCGGCGGTGAAACGCGGCGTCGGCACGGTCATGCCGTCCTACTCCTCGCTCGACCTCATCGGTGACGGCAAGGGCCCGGTCAAGATGCACGCCCGCGGCGACATGATCAACGGCGAGCTCAAGGGCAGGATGGGCTTCCAGGGCTTCGTCATCAGCGACTGGAACGGCATCGACCAGATCCCCGGCGACTACGCCTCGGACGTGCGCACCTCGGTCAACGCCGGTGTCGACATGGTCATGGCGCCCTACGCCTACAAGGACTTCCGCTCCGCCCTCGTCGCCGAGAGCAGGGCCGGGCGCGTCAGCGAGCAGCGGATCGACGACGCCGTCTCCCGCATCCTCACCCAGAAGTTCCGCCTCGGGCTCTTCGAGAAGCCGTACGCCGACACCAGCGGCGCCTCGAAGATCGGCTCCCCCGAGCACCGCGCCGTGGCGCGCAAGGCGGTGGCCGCCTCGCAGGTGCTGCTGAAGAACACCGGCGGACTGCTGCCCCTGAAGAAGTCGCAGAAGCTGTACGTCGCCGGGTCCAACGCCGACGACATCGGCAACCAGAGCGGCGGCTGGACCATCACCTGGCAGGGCTCGTCCGGCGACATCACCCCCGGGACCACGGTCCTGGAGGCGATGCGGAAGAACTCCTCGCGGATCACCTGGTCCAAGGACGCCTCCGCGCCGCTCGGCGGCTACGACGCGGGCGTGGTCGTCGTCGGCGAGACCCCCTACGCCGAGGGCGTGGGCGACGTCGGCAACGGCAACGACCTGCGGCTGACCGAAGCCGACCAGGCCACGGTGGACAAGGTGTGCGGCGCCATGAAGTGCGCGGTGCTGATCGTCTCCGGGCGCCCGCAGCTCATCGACGACCCGCAGCTGGCCGGGATCGACTCCCTCGTCGCCTCCTGGCTGCCCGGCACCGAGGGCGACGGCGTGGCCGACGTCCTCTTCGGCAAGCGGCCCTTCACCGGGCAGCTCCCGGTGACCTGGCCCAAGAGCGAGGCCCAGCTGCCGATCAACGTCGGTGACGCCTCCTACGATCCGCGCTTCCCGTTCGGCTGGGGCCTGACGACGCTCGGCAGGGCACCCGCGGGCGGCGGCACGGCCCTCAAGGCGCTCGCGCTCGCGGCCCGCGCCGCCGAGCGGGCCGGCGCGCAGTCCGCGGGCCGGGCGATCGTCACCCGGGCGCGGCTGATCGTCCAGGACAGGGCGGTCGGCGCGGGGATCACCGAGGCGGTGTCGAAACCCTTCGCCGAAGCCGACCGGCTGCTGCTCACCGGGCGCTACGGGGCGGCGGTGGACAGACTGAGCGCGGCCTACCGGGCGGCCTGAGCCGCCGCCCGGCAGGCGGCGGCACCTCCCGGGGCGCCGGGACCGGCGGGCACCCCGCCACCGGTCCCGGCGCCTTCGCCCCACGGATCGGGTAGCGTCGAGAGCATGAGCACTCGGCGCGTCCGGGGTCTCATGCGCTCGCTGATCGTGCCGGTCGCCGCGACCGCGGCGGTGCTCCTGGCCGGTACGCCCGGCGCCCATGCGGCCGCGGACCTCTCCCAGGTCGCCGAGGCGCTGCGCGCGGATCCCGTGTACGTGGACCCCGCCGCCTCGGACCAGCTGTCGTCCTCGGACGCCAAGGCGCTGTCCGACAAGATCAGGGACGCCGGCAAGCCGGTCTTCGTGGCCGTGCTGCCGGCCGACCAGCCCGAACGGGACGTCTTCCGCAACCTGCGCACCGAGACCGGGATCACCGGGCTGTACGCGATCCGCAGCGGCGCGGACTTCGGCGCGCGCGCCGACGCCGCCGTACTGTCCGGGCGGGGCGTGCGCAATCTCGTCACGGCCGTGCGCGGCGTGGACGATCCCAGGGCCCAGCTGAACGACTTCGTCGACGCGGCGCTGCGCGGCACCTCCGGGGCGGCGCCCGCCTCCTGGCGCGACGGCGGCGCGGGCGACGGCGTGGACACGGGCTCCCTGGTGGCGGTCGGCGCGGTGGCGGCCGCGGGCGCCGCGGGCGCGTACGCGGTCCTGCGGCGCAGGAGGCTGCGCCGGGAGGAGGAGCGGCGGGAGGCGCTGCGCAGGCTGCGCGTGGTGGTCGACGAGGACATCACGGCCTACGGCGAGGAACTGGAACGGCTGGACTTCCGCCCGGGTGAGCCGGGCGCCGACGACGCGGCGCGCGCGGACTACGAAAAGGCCCTGGACGCCTATGAGTCGGCGAAGGAGCGGATGGACCGGGCCACCGCGCCCGAGGACGTCAGGGCGGTCACCGAGGCCCTGGCGGACGGCCGCTTCTCCCTCGCCCGGCTGGCCGCCCGCCGGGAGGACCGGCCGCTGCCGCAGCGCCGGCCGCCGTGCTTCTTCGACCCGCGGCACGGCACCGCGGTGGCCGACACGGCGTGGACGCCGCCCGGCGGCACCGTGCGGGAGGTCCCGGTGTGCGCGGCCGACCGCACCCGGCTGGCCGCGGGCCGCGACCCGGTGGTCCGCGAGGTCGACACCGCGGACGGCCGCCGGCCGTACTGGGACGCGGGCCCCGCCTACGGGCCCTGGGCGGGCGGCTACTTCGGCGGCGGGCTCCTGCCCGGCCTGCTCGCCGGCACCCTGCTGGGCAGCCTGATGGCCGCACCCTCCTACGCGGCCGACTACGGCTCGGGCTACGGCGACTTCGGCACCGGCTACGAGGGCGGCGACGTCTCCGGCGCCGACTTCGACCCGGGCTCCTTCGGCGGCGGCTTCGACGGGGGAGGCGGGTTCGGCGACGGCGGTGGCGGCGGGGACTTCGGCGGCGGGGGCTTCTGAGGCGGAGGTCATCTGGGACGGAAGTCCGCCGGGTGGAGCCTCGTCGAGGTGGAGGCTCTCTTCGAAGTGGAGGCTCTTCGAGGGGCCGCCGCCCCTCAGTCCAGGCGGCGCGTCTCTCCCGGACCCGCGCACGACACGTGCCCCGCGCACGACACGGGCCCGGCACGCGAGGTGCCGGTGCCGGGCCCGGTGCCGCCGGGGTCAGAGCGTCGCCGCTCCCGCGGCGATGGCGGAGGCGAAGGTCGACACCTCGCTGTAGACGCCGGGCGCGTTCGGGCGCGCGCAGCCCTGGCCCCAGCTGACGATGCCGACCTGGATCCAGGCGTTGTTCGCGTCGCGCCGGAACATCGGACCGCCGGAGTCGCCCTGGCAGGTGTCGACGCCGCCCGAGGGCAGGCCGGCGCACATCTCGTCGCTCGCGACGAGGCCGCTGTAGCCGCTGTAGGCGCGGCACTGGGCGTCGCTGATGAACGGCACGTTCGCCTTGAGCATGTAGCGCTGCTGGGGACCGCCCTCGGTGGCCGCGCCCCAGCCGGCGACGGTGAAGGTACCGGAGTTGTACTGCGTCGTCGTGGCGATCTTCAGCGTCGGCAGGTTGACGGGCGCCGCGAGCTTGATCAGCGCCCAGTCCTTGCCGGTGCCGTTGTAGCCGGGCGCCCGGTACACGTACGTGGAACGCACCTGGACCCGGCCGCTGGTGGACTGGAGGTCCACGACACCGGCGGTGGCCGTGATGCCGGTGTTGGGGCCGGTCGAGCCGACGCAGTGCGCGGCGGTGAGCACGATCTGCTGGGTGTAGAGCGCGCCCCCGCAGCCCATGGAGAGCCGGACCATGAACGGGAACTCGCCCTGCGAGGCGCGCGATCCGCCGATGACGCGCCCGTCCGCGGCGTGGGCCGTCGACAGGGGCTGGAGGCTGACGATCGCGAGGGCGGCGGCGCCGAGGGCCGCGCATCTCTTGAGCGCGGTGAGGAGCTTCTTCAACGTGATGCCTTCCGTGGGGGGTTGGACATGCGAACGTGTGAAGCACGGTAATGTCAGGCTCATGCCAATAAGGGAAGTGCGAGCTGCGGATGACATGTGCCGGTCAAGCTGTTGCTGGATTATGGGAACCCCGTGACCGTCACCACAAGGGGCGGAATCCGGCCATGGTCGAAGACCTCCGCGCCCCCGCGCACCCCGCGCACCCTGCGCACCCCGCGCACCCTGCGCCCTCCGGGCCGGAAGCCGGGCCCGCGTCCTCAGGACCCACGGGCGCCGCGCGGACCGCGGTCAGGGGCGCGATGCGGTCAGGGGCGCGATGCCGTCAGGGGTGCGGTGCGATCCGGGCGCTCCGCCGCACGCAAAAGCTCCGCCGCACGCACGAGCACCCGCCCTCCCGGCGGGAGCCGGAGGGCGGGTGTGCTCGGGATGCGGGCGGGTCGGCTCGGCGGGGAGCCGGCCGGCTCACGCGTTCTTGATGGCGGAGATGTCGAAGTTCAGCTTGATCTTGTCGGAGACCAGCACGCCGCCCGTCTCCAGCGCGGCGTTCCAGGTCAGGCCCCACTCGGAGCGCAGCAGCTCCGCCTTGCCCTCGAAACCCACGCGCTCGTTGCCGAACGGGTCCTTCGCGGCGCCGTTGAACTCCAGGTCGATGGTGATCGGCCGGGTGGTGCCGAGGATGGACAGGTCGCCGGTGATGCGGTAGTCCTCGCCGCCCAGGGCCTCGGCCTTGGTGGAGCGGAAGGTCATGGTCGGGAACTCGTCCGTCTTGAAGAAGTCGGCGCTCTTCAGGTGGCCGTCCCGGTCCGCCGAACCGGTGTCGATGCTGTCCATCGTGATGTCCAGGGAGGCCGTGGACGCGGACGGCTCGCCGCCGTCCAGCCGCAGCGAGCCGCTGAAGTCCAGGAACTTGCCCTTGACGTTGGTGACCATGGCGTGCCGCGCCACGAAGCCCAGCGTGGAGTGCGCGGGGTCGATCGTGTAGTCGCCGGTCAGCGCGGCCGTCTCCGGGGCTGCGGTGGCGTCGGCGGCGGTCTCGGCGGCGTCCTTGCGGTTGAAGATGCCCATGGTGTGCTCCTCGCGAAGTGATGTTGAACGTTGAACTACTCAACGCGCATCACCGTAGACCTATTCCCTTCAATGTTCAACGTCTTCCGGGTGCGGTCCCGAGCGTGTCCCCGGAGTGACGCGCTGTCACGTGATAGGTCGTGGACATGCCTCCCACGCGCCGTGCCTTCCTGTACGCCGCCGCCCTCGCCCCGGCCGCCGCGACCGCGCCCCCGGCCCCTGCCGCCACCGCCGAAGCCGCGCCCCCGGCCGCGGTCCCGGAACGCGCCGCCCCCGCCGACCCGTACGACGCCCTGCGCCTGCGCTGGCTCGACATCGCCCTGGGCACCGGCTACGACCCGGCCGCGGAGCCGTACGCCTCCCGCCTCGCCGAGACCGGGGCCCTCGCCCGCGGCTTCCGCGCCACCATGGCGCCCACCCCCGCCTCGCTGTGGCCCGGCCACCCCTACGACCCGCCCGCGGGCATCACCCGGAGCTACCTCCGGCTGTGGACGATGGCTCAGGCCCACGTCCAGGAGGGCACCGGCTGCACGGGCGACCCGGGCCTGCTCGCCGACGTCCTGCGCGGCCTCGACCACCTCTCCGCCACCGCCTACCACCCCGGCGCCACTCCCTACGGCAACTGGTGGGAATGGCGGATCGGCAGCCCGCGCCCGCTGATGGACATCACGGCCGCCCTCCACGACCGCCTCGGCGCCGCCCGCGTCGAGGCGGCCTGCGCGGCGGTCGACCACTTCGTCCCCGACGCCCTGCTCACCGGCTACTCCGGTATCTCCACCGGTGCCAACCGCGTCGACCTGTGCCGCAGCGTCGCCCTGCGGGGCATCCTCGGCCGGGCCCCGGCGAGGACCGCGCTCGCCCGGGACGCCCTCTCCCCGGTCTTCCCCCACGTCACCGAGGGCGACGGCCTGTACGCCGACGGGTCGTTCGTGCAGCACACCCGGGTCGCCTACTCCGGCACCTACGGCCAGGTCCTCCTCGACGGCCTCGGCCGCCTCTTCGCACTGCTCGCCGGGTCCGCCTGGGAGGTGACGGACCCGAACCGGCAGATCGTCCTCGACGCCGTCGAGCGCGCGTACGCGCCGCTCCTGCACGACGGGTTGGTCATGGACGGCGTCAACGGCCGCGCCATCAGCCGGGGTTACCTCAAGGACGACGACCGGCGGGTCATGCGCGGCGACCACTACCACGGGCAGGGGATCATCGCCGCCGTCGCCCTGCTCGCGCGGGCCGCGAGCCCGGCGGAACGCGCACGCTGGTCCGGGCTCGTCAAAGGATGGATCGAACGGGACACCGTCACACCGATCCTGACGGCACGTCAGTTCGGCACGGGCGACCTCGCCCGGCTGCACGCCCTGGCCGCCTCGCCGGTCCCCGCCGCGCCCGCGCCCACCGGGCACCACCTGTTCGCGGCGATGGACCGGGCCGTGCACCGCCGCCCGCGCTTCACCGCGCACCTCGCCATGGCGAGCGACCGCATCGCGTACTACGAGTGCGGCAACGGCGAGAACCCCCGCGGCTGGCACACCGGCGCAGGAATGCTCTCCTGGTGGCCCGCCGGGCGCTCGGACCAGTACACGGACTGGTACTGGCCCACCGTCGACTGGTACCGCCTCCCCGGCACCACCGTCTCCACCCGCCGCCTTCCCGACCGCGCCGGCGGCGAGTGGGGCGCGCCCCGGCCGGCCGTCCGCTGGGTCGGCGGCGCGACGGACGGCGAGTTCGCGGTCCTCGGACAGCACCTCAGGGGCCTGGGTTCGACGCTGCGCGCCCGCAAGGCGTGGTTCTGCCTCGACGACACCGTGGTCTGCCTCGGCGCCGGGATCACCTGCGCGGACGGCGTACCCGTCGAGACCGTCGTCGACAACCGCAACCTGGGGGAGGGCGGCGGCCAGGTGTGCGTACGCCGTCCCGGCTGGGCCCATCTGGAGGGGCACGGCGGCTGGGTGGTGCCCGGAGGCGGCCTGCGCGCCCTGCGCGAGGACCGCACCGGCGCCTGGGCCGACATCAACACCGCGAGCACCGCCGAGCGCCGCACCCGCCGCTGGCAGACCCTCTGGCTGGACCACGGCACCGACCCCGTCGACGCGGCCTACGTCTACCTGCTGATGCCCGGCGCCCGCCGCCGCGAGGTGGCCGCCCGCGCCGCCGACCGCCGCTGGCTGGCCGTCCTCGCCAACGACGACGCCCGCCAGGCCGTCCACGTCCTCTCCCTCGGCGTGACGGCCGCCGCCTTCTGGACGGCCGGCACCGCGGGGCCGCTCACCGCCTCCGCCGGGGCCGCCGTGCTGCTCCGGCGGCGGGCCGGGGCCGCTACCCTCTGGGTGAGCGAGCCGCCGCGCACCGGCGAGCCGCTGGAGATCGGCTGGGACCGTCCCGTGCGGCGGGTCCTGCGGGCCGACGACGCGGTCGAGATCCTCGCGACGCGCCCCCGTCTGAGGGTCCGCGTCACTCCGGGGACGGTATGCGTGAGCCATCGCTGCGAGGTCGTTCCCGGCTGACAATTTTATGGGGACCTTACAACGCGCAGGCCCTCTGAGCAGTCGGAAGGGCTGCACGCGGGGATGGTTCTGTTCAGTGGCACCAGGAAAACGCTCCGGAGACTGTACGGAGTCAACGGCTCGCTTTCCCCGGTGCCCTTCGTATGGTCACTACATGACCGTTTTGGATGAGGCACCGGGCGAGCCGATCGACGCACGCGGGCGGACCGCCGAGCTGCGCGAGATCCGCGCGCGGGCGCTGGCCGGCCCGAGCGAGAAGGCGACCGCGGCGCAGCACGCCAAGGGCAAGCTGACCGCCCGGGAGCGGATCGAGCTGCTGCTGGACCCGGGTTCCTTCCGGGAGGTCGAGCAGTTGCGGCGGCACCGGGCCCAGGGCTTCGGTCTGGAGGCCAAGAACCCGTACACCGACGGTGTCGTCACCGGCTGGGGCACGGTGGAGGGCCGTACGGTCTTCGTCTACGCCCATGACTTCCGCATCTTCGGCGGCGCGCTGGGCGAGGCCCACGCCACCAAGATCCACAAGATCATGGACATGGCCATCGCGGCGGGTGCCCCGCTGGTCTCGCTGAACGACGGCGCCGGCGCCCGCATCCAGGAGGGCGTCTCGGCCCTCGCCGGCTACGGCGGCATCTTCCAGCGCAACACCCGGGCCAGCGGCGTCATCCCGCAGATCTCGGTCATGCTCGGCCCGTGCGCGGGCGGCGCGGCCTACAGCCCCGCCCTCACGGACTTCGTCTTCATGGTCCGCGAGACCTCGCAGATGTTCATCACCGGCCCCGACGTGGTCAAGGCGGTGACGGGCGAGGAGATCACCCAGAACGGCCTCGGCGGCGCCGACGTGCACGCCGAGACCTCCGGTGTCTGCCACTTCGCGTACGACGACGAGGAGACGTGCATCGCCGAGGTGCGCTACCTGCTCTCGCTCCTGCCGCAGAACAACCGGGAGAACCCGCCCCGGGTGGAGCCCTCGGACGCCCCCGACCGCCGCGGCGAGGTGCTCCTCGACCTGGTCCCGGCGGACGGCAACCGGCCGTACGACATGACCAAGGTCATCGAGGAGATCGTCGACGACGGCGAGTACCTGGAGGTCCACGAGCGCTGGGCGCGGAACATCATCTGCGCGCTGGCCCGCCTGGACGGCCAGGTCGTCGGCATCGTCGCCAACCAGCCGCAGTCGCTCGCCGGGGTGCTGGACATCGAGGCGTCCGAGAAGGCCGCCCGCTTCGTGCAGATGTGCGATGCCTTCAACATCCCGATCATCACGTTCCTCGACGTGCCGGGCTTCCTCCCCGGCGTCGACCAGGAGCACGGCGGCATCATCCGCCACGGCGCCAAGCTCCTGTACGCCTACTGCAACGCCACGGTGCCGCGGATCTCGCTGATCCTGCGCAAGGCGTACGGCGGCGCGTACATCGTCATGGACAGCCAGTCCATCGGCGCCGACCTCACCTACGCCTGGCCGACCAACGAGATCGCCGTGATGGGCGCCGAGGGCGCGGCCAACGTCATCTTCCGCCGTCAGATCGCCGACGCCGAGGACCCCGAGGCCATGCGGGCGCGCATGGTCAAGGAGTACAAGTCCGAGCTGATGCACCCGTACTACGCGGCCGAGCGCGGTCTCGTGGACGACGTCATCGACCCCGCGGAGACCCGCGAGGTCCTGGTGAGGTCCCTGGCGATGCTGCACACGAAGCACGCGGACCTGCCGTCCCGCAAGCACGGCAACCCCCCGCAGTAACCCGCCCGTACCGCTGCGGAAACCTCATCCACGGAGACTGACACCCATGAACCTCCCTGACATCCGCGTCGAGAAGGGCCACGCCGGTCCCGAGGAGGTCGCGGCCATCACCGCGATCCTGCTGGCCCGCGCCGCCGCGCGGCCGGCCGCCGCCCCGGCCCGCCGCGGCC
>NZ_AGBF01000045.1 GCF_000225525.1 Streptomyces zinciresistens K42
CCGCGGGCCGGACCGTTGCCTCGGGGCCGCCCGGCCCGGTGCCCGACGCGGCGGCCGGCGGGGAGGCGCGGGCCTGACGACCGCCTCGCCGCGGCACGCGCGCGTGGGCCACGGGGCTGGACGAAGGTACGGCCCGTGCAGGCGTTCTGGCGCGGCACGCGCGTGTGCCACTGCACCGCGGGTTGCGCGCAAGGATCGCCGTCAGCCGCCGCGGCACGCGCGCGTGGGCCACGGCCCCGCCCAAGGCCCCGCGCGGGGTGACCGGGGTCACGCCCACGGCCGCCGGTCAGGGCCGCGACGGGGCCGTACGAGGCCCTGCGCGTCCTTGCGCGTCGCTGCGTGAGCGGGCCCGCGCGGCCACGCCTGCCCACCGAGTCGGCCCTGTTCGCGCGTCCCCGCGCGCGAGCGGGCCCTCGTTCGGACCGCGCCCGGTGTCCGCCCGCCGGGGCGGTGCCCGGCTCCCCGACGGTGCGTGTGAACCCGGAACTCGCCGCCCGCGCTCGCCGTGTGGCGGGGGCGGGCGGCGGCCGTTCACGAACCGCGGTGCGGCGCGGCCGTGTTCAGGGGCGCGGCGGGCGCGTGCGCGTCTCGGACGGCGGCACGCCCAGGCGGGTTCCCCTGGGCATGAGGAGCAGCGCGCCGGGCGTCAGTCGCCGCTTGGTCTTGCGGCTCGCCTCGGACTTCGGCTTCTCCCAGGTCATCCGGCCCGTCAGACCGTACCGGCGGGAGCAGTGCGGCCAGGCGCCCCAGCCCTGGACGGCCACCACCTTGCGGGCGACGGTGATCTGTTCCTTGCGGCTGGCGAGGTCCGCGCGCGGGGCGTACTTCAGTCCGCCGAAGCCCTCCCAGGTGGACTGTGAGAACTGGAGCCCGCCGTAGTGGCCGTTGCCGGTGTTGATGTGCCAATCGCCGCCGCTCTCGCACTTGGCGACACAGCTCCAGGGCCAGGAGTCCTTGGCGCAGGTGAGCGAGGCGGGTTTGGGAGGCGGTCCGGACGTATGTGTTCCGGACGCCTGCGTGGCGGGCGCCGTGGCGGGTGCGGACACGGCGTGCGAGGCCCCGGGGGTCGCGGCGGTCAACAGCGCGGTGGCGAGGGCGATCGTAAGCGGTGCGTATTTCATATGAGCACGCTAGGCAGCTGATTGCCGGTGGCCCGCGCGGCACGTCGGACGGCCGCGGGGGCCCACCCGGTCGGCGGACCGGGTGGGCCCCCGCCCAGGACGGGCGGCGGCGCTCAGAGTTCGAGGCGCTGCCCCGGCACGATCAGATCCGGGTCCCCTCCGACGACGGACCTGTTGGCGGCGTACAACGGGCGCCAGGTGGTCCCGTGGCGGGCCGCGATCAGGCTGAGCGTGTCCCCCCGGCGCACCGTGTACTCGCCGCGTGACGAGGCGCGCGAGGTGGCGGCCGGGGTGCGCTGCGGCTTGCTCGCCGGAGCCGAACGGGCCGTCTCGGCGGACGAGGAGGACCGCGAGGGCGTTGCCGAGGACGACGAGGACGACGAGGAATGCGAGGACGGCGGGGACTCCGCCGTGGCCGGGCCCGCGGGTGCGCCGCCGGACGCTCCGGCGCGCGCGGAACAGGTCGGCCAGGCGCCCCAACCCTGGGCGCGCTGGACCTTGATGGCGACGGCGATCTGCTGGGCCCTGCTGGCCCGGTCCGCCGTGGGCGCGTACGCCGTACCGCCGTACGCGCGCCAGGTGGACGGGGCGAACTGGAGTCCGCCGTAGTAGCCGTTGCCGGTGTTGATGTGCCAGTTGCCGCCGCTCTCGCACCGTGCGATGCGGTCCCACACGCCGCTGTCCGCCGCTGCCGCGTTGCCGGTTGCGGCCAGCAGTCCGAGCGGGGCGAGCAGGGCCGCCCCGGCGAGGACCGCCGTCGTGCGGGCCCGGCCCGCGTGCGGGGCCTTCGGCGCCTTGCGGACGCCGGCGTGAGTGGTATCGGCACATTCGGACATGTAGTTCCCTCTCCACAGACCCGGGTCCCCCTGGCGGAGTGCCGCGTCCCGGGCCGTGGGGCACGGGAGTTCGGCGCTCGCCCGTCCGCCCTGGGCCGTGCTGTGCCGGCCGGCGCTGCCGGTCGGCGGGTGGTGCGGCGGACTGCCCGAGCGGTGCTCGATGCACACGGCCGAGGAATCTAAGGAGGCCGGGCCGCCGTCATCAAGCAAGTCCCGATCGTGCGAGGCCAGTTCACCGTTACCACCGGTACCAGTGATTTTCGGCCACCCACTTCATTCCCTGATTTCCGGATTTGTCGACCAGTCGCCCCGACGATCTGTGATGTACCGCACGCGACCAACTTCCTTGCACATCACCGGACTTGACGATGAGTAGGCGATTCCGCACCCGAGGTGACGGTGCGCGTCGGATGGTTCGATTCCGTTCGCCCTGGTGCGTGACTCCCGCCACAGATCGTCCGTTGTCATCTTCATGAGCCCGGGACCGCCCGGTTCACGGACCGGGAGCCCCCCGGCCCCGCCACGCATCACATCCCCGAGGGAGCCACCCGTGCCGCGCATGCTCGACGTCAGCGACGAGGTACGCGCCGAGATCGGCGACGACGAAGCCGACCGGCTGCTCGCCGGAGAGAACGCCCCGGGCAGTTACGACTGCACGTCCTGCCGCACCCCGGGCGACTCCGAACAGGAGCGCACCAGCACCGTCCTGTTCATCGGGGACGAGACCGCCGTCCTCGCCTTCGCCCACGCCACCTGCCTGCCCTCGCAGATCGTGCAGGTCACCGAGGAGCAGTTGCAGGGCGCGGTGAAGTCCATCACCGGCGACCGGGTCTCCGGCCGGCCCGAGGCGAACGTACCGGAGCAGGCCGTGCTCGGCGTGACCAGCGGACTGGTGCTGATCGCCGGCGAACTGCACCCGGCGCTGGTCGTCGAGCCGACCGGCCCCATCGTGCGCCCCGGCGCGGTCGGCGCCGGTGACGACTTCCTGCCGCTGCTCATCGAGCAGGGCTTCATGCCGGTGACCGAACTGGCGGACGTGCCGCCGGTCCTGCACGGCTGGTCCGTGCTGCTGGCCATGGGGCAGCTGCACGCGGTGCTCCAGCCGGGTCCGGCCGGGGGCCAGCCGGTGGCGTGGTGGCAGGCGCACCAGCCGCTCCAGGTGACCGACGGCTGGCGGGCCGCCGCGAACAAGCACCAGCAGGTGCTGATGTTCGCCGCGCCCGTGGGGTCGATCGGCCGCCAGCCCCGCGAGGACCTGCTGCGCGACGCCCTGGACAAGGCCGCGGCCAACGGCAAGCTGGTCGCCGCGGCACTGCCGCTGGCCGGGATCTGACGGCGGACCCGCATGTCAGTGCGGGTCCCCGCCCCCAAAGGTGCGCCCGCCGGCCGCATCCCCCGAGGCGTGACGTCGTTTGGACATACGTGCATGCATACGACGTTCCTCGCCTTCAGGGCGGCTCCTCGCCCACGCCCATCTACGACGCGCTCTACGCCGAGTACGTGAAGTCCTTCCGCACACTGCCGGGAGATCGCAGCGGCGAGGAGGACATGGGGTTCGTCGCGTTCGGGAGCCTCCAGCGCGTCACGGGCTCGTACGGCGGCCACCGCCAGGGCTCGTTCAGCAGTTCCTACAGCGCCTACAGCGCGGGCGCGCACAGCGCCCGGCACAACGGCGCCCCGCAGCCGCAGTGGCAGCGCGTGGCGAACCTCGGTCCGCAGGGCGCCGGGATGCAGCACGTCCCGGCCGCGCTGCCGCCCGCGCGCAGGGGCTGAGCATGCGGGAGGGGCGGCCCGGTCCGGGCCGCCCCTCCCGCATGTCTCACTTCTTCTTGCCGCCGCGCTTCTCGCGCACCCGCACCGAGATGTGGATCGGCGTCCCGTCGAAGCCGAACTCCTCGCGCAGCCGGCGCTCGATGAAGCGGCGGTAGCCCGCCTCGATGAAGCCGGAGGCGAACAGCACGAACCGCGGGGGCTTGGTGCCGGCCTGGGTGCCGAACAGGATGCGGGGCTGCTTGCCGCCGCGGACCGGGTGCGGGTGGGAGGCCACCAGCTCGCCGAGGAAGGCGTTCAGCCGGCCGGTGGGAACCCGCGTCTCCCAGCCCGCGAGGGCCGTCTCGATCGCCGGGACCAGCTTCTCCATGTGCCGTCCGGTGGCCGCCGAGACGTTCACCCGGGGCGCCCACGCCACCTGGCCGAACTCGGTCTCGATCTCCCGCTCCAGGTAGTAGCGGCGCTCCTCGTCGAGGGTGTCCCACTTGTTGTAGGCGATGACCATCGCGCGGCCCGCCTCCACGGCCATGGTCACGATGCGCTGGTCCTGCACCGAGATGGAGTCGGCGGCGTCGATGAGGACGACGGCGACCTCGGCCTTCTCGAGGGCGGCCGCGGTGCGCAGCGAGGCGTAGTAGTCGGCGCCCTGCTGGAGGTGGACGCGCTTGCGGATGCCCGCCGTGTCCACGAACTTCCAGATGACGCCGCCCAGTTCGATGAGCTCGTCGACCGGGTCGCGGGTGGTGCCCGCCATCTCGTTGACGACGACGCGCTCCTCGCCCGCCACCTTGTTCAGCAGCGAGGACTTGCCGACGTTCGGGCGGCCGATCAGGGCGATGCGGCGCGGGCCGCCGACACCGCCCGCGCCGAACGTCTGGCGCGGCGCGTCCGGCAGCACCTCCAGGACGGCGTCCAGCATGTCTCCGGTGCCGCGGCCGTGCAGGGCCGAGACGGGGTGCGGCTCGCCGAGCCCGAGCGACCACAGGTAGGTGGCGTCGGCCTCGCCGCTGGGGCCGTCGACCTTGTTGGCGCACAGCACCACGGGCTTGCCGGCCTTGCGCAGCAGCCGTACGACGGCCTCGTCGGTGTCGGTGGCGCCGACCTTGGCGTCCACGACGAACACGACGGCGTCGGCGGCCTCGATCGCGTACTCGGCCTGGGCGGCCACGGAGGCGTCGATGCCGAGGACGTCCTGCTCCCAGCCGCCGGTGTCGACGACCTTGAAGCGGCGCCCGGCCCACTCGGCCTCGTAGGTGACACGGTCGCGGGTGACGCCGGGCTTGTCCTCGACGACGGCCTCGCGGCGCCCGATCATGCGGTTCACCAGGGTCGACTTGCCGACGTTGGGCCGGCCGACGACGGCCAGCACGGGCAGCGGGCCGTGGCCGGCGGCCTCGATGGCCCCCTCGACGTCCTCGGGGTCGAAGCCCTCCACCGCGGCGAGCTCCATGAACTCCGCGTACTCGGCGTCGCCAAGCGCTCCGTGGTCGTACTCGTGCTCCTCGCCCGAGTCCTCGGAGTGGATGTGGTCGTTCATGAAGTCCGTACCTCGTCGTTCATCGTGGTGATCGGTGGACCTCCCGGGTGCTCCGGGGCCGATCCACTCCTCAGTCTCGCTCAGCGACCGGTCAGTCGCCTCGCGTTTTCCAGGTGCGCGGTGAGCTGCTTCTGGATGCGCTCGGTGGCCTCGTCGAGCGCCTTGCGCGTACGCCGTCCGCTGCCGTCCCCGGCGTCGAACGCCTCGCCGAAGACGACGTCGACCCGGTGCCGCAGCGGCGGCAGCGCCTTGACCAGCCGGCCCCGCCTGTCGGTGCTGCCGAGGACCGCGACCGGGACGATCGGGGCCCCGCCGCGCACCGCGAAGTAGGCGAGTCCGGCGCGCAGCGCGGCGAAGTCGCCCTCACCGCGGGTGCCCTCGGGAAATATGCCGAGCACCCCGCCGTCCGACAGGACGCCGAGGGCCTGGGAGATGGCGGTGCGGTCGGCGGCGTGCCGGTCCACCTTCAGCTGGCCGATACCGGTCAGGAAGGGGTTCAGCGGGCCGACGAACGCCTCCTTCTTGATCAGGAAGTGCACGGGCCGGGGTGCCACGCCCATCACCATGGGCCCGTCGATGTTGTGGCTGTGGTTGACCGCGAAGATCAGCGGCCCGGTCGCGGGGACCTTCCAGGCGCCCAGGACCCGCGGCCGCCACAGCCCGTACATCAGGCCGACGCCGATGCGCCGCCCGACGTCGGCGCCCCGCTCGGAAGCAGAAGCAGCTGTCACTTCGCGTCCCGCTTCTCCTCGACGAGCGTGACGACGCACTCGATGACCTGCTGGAGGGTGAGTTCGGTGGTGTCGACCTCCACCGCGTCGGCGGCCTTGGCGAGCGGCGACGTCTTGCGGCTGGAGTCGGCCGCGTCGCGCTTGACCAGGGCCTCGCGGGTGGCGTTGACGTCGGCGCCGTTCAGCTCGCCGCTGCGGCGGGCGGCGCGGGCCTCCGGGGAGGCGGTGAGGAAGACCTTCAGGTCGGCGCCGGGCAGGACGGTGGTGCCGATGTCCCGGCCCTCGACGACGATGCCGCGCTCGGCCGTGGTGGCGAGGGCGCGCTGGAGCTCGGTGATGCGCGCCCGGACCTCGGGCACCGCGCTGACCGCGCTGACCTGGGAGGTGACCTCCTGGGTACGGATCGGGCCGGCCACGTCGGTGCCGTCGACGGTGATCGTCGGGCCCTCCGGGTCGGTACCGGAGACGATCTCGGGCTTGCCGGCGACGGCGGCGATCGCGGTCGGGTCCTCGATGTCGATCCCGTTGGTCACCATCCACCAGGTGATGGCCCGGTACTGGGCGCCGGTGTCGAGGTAGCTCAGGCCCAGCCGCGCGGCGACGGCCTTCGACGTGCTCGACTTGCCCGTGCCGGAGGGGCCGTCGATGGCGACAATCACGGGCTTGGCGGCACCGTTTTCCACGGGAGGACACCTTCCTGGTGCGGTGTGGCGGGAGTGTGGGGACGCGAGGGCGCCCCGCACAAGGTTACTGGGTTCGCGTCACTCGTCCGGCCGCGCGCCGTCCGGGCGGGGCTCGGTGCCGGTCCGGTCCGCGCCGGGGGCGGGGCGCGCCGCCCCCGCCGGCCCTACTGCCGGATCGCCCATCCCCGCTCCCGCAGCGAGGCCGAGAGCACCGGCGCCGCCTTGGGCTCCACCATGAGCTGGACCAGGCCGGCCTGCTGACCGGTCGCGTGCTCGATGCGCACGTCCTCGATGTTGACCCCGGCGCGGCCGGCGTCCGCGAAGATCCGCGCCAGCTGGCCCGGCTGGTCGTCGATGAGCACGGCGACGACCTCGTAACGGCGGGGGGCGGCGCCGTGCTTGCCCGGCACGCGCACCTGACCGGCGTTGCCGCGCCGCAGCACGTCCTCGATCCCGGAGGTGCCCTCCCGGCGCTCGTCCTCGTGCTGGGACTGGAGCGAGCGCAGCGAGCGCACCGTCTCCTCCAGGTCGGCGGCGACGTCCGTGAGGAGGTCGGCGACCGGGCCGGGGTTCGCGGAGAGGATGTCGATCCACATCCCCGGGTCGGAGGCGGCGATCCGGGTCACGTCGCGGATGCCCTGGCCGCACAGGCGTACGGCGGCCTCCTCGGCGTTCTCCAGCCGGGCGGCGACCAGGCTGGAGAGCAGGTGGGGCATGTGGGACACCAGCGCGACCGCGCGGTCGTGGGCGTCGGCGTCCATCACCACGGGGACGGCACGGCAGTGCGAGACCAGTTCCAGGGCGAGGTTCAGCACCTCGGTGTCGGTGTCCCGGGTCGGCGTCAGCACCCAGGGCCGGCCCTCGAAGAGGTCGCCCGTGGCGGCCAGCGGACCGGACTTCTCCCGGCCCGCCATGGGGTGCGTGCCGATGTACGGGGACAGGTCGAGGCCGAGCGCCTCCAGTTCGCGGCGCGGGCCGCCCTTGACGCTGGCCACGTCGAGGTAGCCGCGGGCGGCGCCGCGGCGGACGGCGTCGGCGAGGACCGCGGCCACGTGGGCGGGCGGGGCGGCGACGATCGCGAGGTCGACGGGTCCGTCCGGCGCGTCGTCGGTGCCGGCGCCTAGCGCGGCGGCGGTGCGCGCCTGCTCGGGGTCGTGGTCGGCCAGGTGGACGGCGACGCCCCGCTGGGACAGGGCGAGGGCGGCGGAGGTGCCGATGAGGCCGGTGCCGATGACGAGCGCTGTTCTCACTGGGCGATGTCCTTGCGCAGGGCGGCCGCGGCCCCGAGGCAGACGTGTGCGACGTCCGCGCGGGGCCGGTCGGACTCGATGTGCGCGAGGACGCGGACGGCCCGGGGCATGGCGCCCTCGATGTCCAGTTCCTGGGCGCGGATCAGCGGCACGTCGACGATGCCGAGCTTGCGGGCGGCGGCCGGGAAGTCGCTGTGCGGATCGGGTGTCGCCGTGCACCAGATGCTGATCAGGTCGTCCGCGGCGAGGTCGTTCCGCTCCAGGATCCCGGTGAGCAGGGCCCCGACCCGCTCGTCCATGTGGCCGGCCTCGTCCCGCTCCAGCTGGACGGCCCCCCGGACCGCTCGTACCGCCACGGCGCTGCTCCTTGCTGCTGTACGGATCGGCTCTGCGGCTGTCCAGCCTAGTGCCGCGGCGTGCGGCGTCCGCCCCGCCGGGACGCCCGGCGGACGTCGCCCGCCGTGGCACCGGTGGGCCCGCGCGCGTCCGGCGCAGCCCGCCCGCCCGCCGAGACGCCCCGGTGCGGGCGGAAGGCGGTGCGCGCGGGACCGGGTGCCGCCGGCCGTCGGGGCGCCCGGTGCTTCGTCCTGGTCGGTCGTGATGCGAAGATGCCGGTGCTGCCCCGGAGCGCCCGCCGACCGGCCTCCGCCCCCTCTCCCGCACCTTCGGAGTGACGCCATGACCAACCGTCCGGACCGACGCACGATCCTCCTCGCGACGGGCGCGGTGGGCGCCGCGGCGTTCACCGCGGGCTGCGGCGGCTCCGGCGGCTCCGGCGGCGGGGACTCCTCGTCGGGCGCCTCCCCCGGCGACGAGCTGACCACCACCGCCGAGGTCCCGGTGGGCGGCGGCAAGATCCTCGCCGACCAGAAGGTGGTGGTGACCCAGCCGAAGGAGGGCGAGTTCAAGGCGTTCTCCGCCATCTGCACGCATCAGCAGTGCGTGGTCGCCACCGTCGCGGACGGCACGATCGACTGCGCGTGCCACGGCAGCAAGTTCGCCATCGCAGACGGCGCGGTGGCCAGCCCTCCGGCGACCCGGCCCCTGCCCGCGAAGAAGATCACCGTGGTGGGGAATTCCATCCGCCTGGCGTGAGCGGCCCCGTACGCTCCGGGGCATGCGCCCCGAGACCCTGGTCCGCGACCACACGATCTACACCTGTGTGATGGGTTCGCGCGCCTTCGGTCTGGCGACGGAGGGCAGCGACACCGACCGCCGGGGCGTCTTCCTGGCCCCGACGCCGCTGTTCTGGCGCTTCGAGAAGCCGCCGACACATGTCGAGGGCCCGCTGGAGGAGCAGTTCAGCTGGGAGCTGGAACGCTTCTGTGAGCTGGCGCTGCGGGCCAACCCGAACATCCTGGAGTGCCTGCACTCGCCCCTCGTCGAGTACGCCGACGCCACGGGCCGCGAACTGCTGGCGCTGCGCGAGGCGTTCCTGTCGCGGCGGGTGCACGAGACGTTCACGCGCTACGCCCTCGGCCAGCGCAGGCGGCTGGAGGCCGACCTGCGCGCCCACGGCGCCCCGCGCTGGAAGCACGCGATGCACCTGCTGCGGCTGCTGGCGAGCGCCCGGGACCTGGTGCGCACCGGGCGCCTCTCGCTCGACGTGGGCGAGCGGCGTGCGTCTCTGCTCCAGGTGAAGCGGGGTGAGATCGCCTGGGCGGAGGTGGAGTCGCGGATGGCCCGCCTCGCGGCCGAGGCGGAGCGGGCGCTGCGCTCCAGCCCCCTTCCGGCCGAGCCGGACAGCCGCCGGGTGGAGGACTTCCTGATCCGGGCGCGCCGCGCCTCAGCCCGCCAGCCGGACCCGTACGACGAGGGCGTGCAGGGCGTGCAGGGCGTCGTGGACGGCCGGGGCGTCCGGGAGGGCTGACGCGGCCTGCGCCTCGTCCAGCAGGGTGTGCAGCCGCTCCACGTCGCCCGCCACGCGCGCGTGGTCGACGTCGGCGCCGCCGTGCTCGCGTTCGGCCTTCGCGGCGATCAGCTCGGGCAGGTAGCCGGGGGCGCCGGGCTCGTCGAGAAGCGTCGGGAGGTGCGGCTGGACCTCGCCGCTGCGCATCAGGTGGATGCCGGTGAGCAGCACGCGGAAGGTGTACAGCAGCGGCTTGAGTTCACCGGTCTTCGCGAACAGCCGCCACTGGGTGGCGGCGAACCCCCGGTAGTGGTGGGCGTGGTGGGAGGTGAGGACACCGGGGGCCAGCTCGGCCAGCTCCCGGTGGGCGTCCGTGGTGTGCACGACGAGCGGGGACAGCAGCTGCTCCAGCACGTAGCCGTTTCGGCGGAGCATCAGCCGGGCGAACTTGCGCAGGTCGTGGGTGACCAGGTCCATCTCGACGCCGTTCTCGGTCCACATCCGCGAGCGGGTCTCCTCCGGCTCCCGCAGGCCGACGAGGTCGGCGGCCGGCAGCAGGTGCACGCCCCGCAGGTCGACGTCGGAGTCGCGGGATGGGAAGCCGTAGAGGTGCGCGCCGGAGACGGTCGCGAAGAGCACCGGGTGGGGCTGTTCGGCGACGACGGGCGCGAGGTCGAAGTCGAGATCGCCGGTCATCGCTCAAGCGTCCCAGAGCGCGCCCAGGGCGAGCAGGTCGCCCCGGTACTCGATCCGGTCCGCCCACGCGGCGGGCCAGGCGTCCGAGCCGAGGTGGGCACCCGCGAAGGCGCCCGCGAGGCAGGCGATGGAGTCGGAGTCGCCCGCGGTGCAGGCGGCGCGGCGCAGGGCGGTCAGCGGCTCGTCGACGAACCAGAGGAAGCAGAGCAGCCCGGTGGCCAGGGCTTCCTCGGCGATCCAGCCCTCGCCCGTGGCCAGGCAGGGGTCGGTCTCGGGCGAGACGGTCCGCAGGGCCTCCTGGACCCGGTCGAGGGCGCCGAGGCACTCGTCCCAGCCGCGTGCGATGAAGTGCTCGGGGTCGGGGTCGTGGCCGCGCGTCCACAGGTCACCGAGCCAGCGCTCGTGGTAGCGGGTGCGGTTGTCGTAGGCGTAGGACCGCAGCAGGCCGACCAGCCCGGTGGGTTCGGCGCCGTGGGCGAGCAGGTGGACGGCGTGCGCGGTCAGGTCGGAGGCGGCGAGCGCGGTCGGATGGCCGTGGGTGAGGGCGGACTGCAACTGGGCCGCTCCCGCCCGCTGTTCGTCACCGAGGCCGGGGAGGAGTCCGACCGGTGCGACGCGCATGTTGGCGCCGCAGCCCTTGGAGCCGGTCTGGCTGGCGTCCTGCCACCGCCGGTTCCCGTCCTCCAGCAGCTCGCAGGCGGCCAGGCAGGTCCGCCCCGGGGCCCGGTCGTTCTCCGGTGAGCGGTACCACGCGACGAACTCCTCGCGCACCGGCCGCTCCAGCAGCTCCGGCCCGAGCACGCCCCGGCCGGCCGCCGTCCGCAGCCCCTTGCCCAGGGCGAGCGTCATCTGGGTGTCGTCGCTGACGACCGCGGGCGTCGGCAGCCGCATGTCGCGCCAGGGGCCGCACTCGGCGAGGATGGCGGGCACGTCGTCGAACTCGGTCGGGAAGCCGAGGGCGTCCCCGAGGGCGAGGCCGGTCAGGCAGCCGGTGGCGGCACGCTTGCGGACGGCGGTCGTGGTCATGCGGGGCGTCCTTCCGGGGTGGGCCGCAGCAGGGGCGGATGGAGCGCGGTCGCGGTGCCCGCGCGGTACAGGGCGGCCGGTTTGCCGCGGCCGCCGGTCAGCCGCGCGGCGCCGGGCACCGGCTCGACGAAGCCCGGGGTGGCGAGCACCTTGCGCCGGAAGTTGGGCCGGTCCAGGCCGGCGCCCCAGACGGCCTCGTAGATCTGCTGGAGTTCCCCGAGGGTGAACTCGGGCGGGCAGAAGGCGGTCGCGAGGCTGCTGTACTCCAGCCGGGCGCCGACGCGTTCGTGGGCGTCGGCCAGGATCCGGTCGTGGTCGAAGGCGAGCGGCCGGGCCTCGGCGTACGGCACCCAGCGCGCGCGTGCGGCGTCGCTGCCCGCGCGCGGTTCGGGCGGGTCGGGGAGCAGCGCGGTGAAGGCGACGGTCACGACCCGCATCCGGGGGTCGCGTCCGGGTTCGCTGTAGGTCCGCAGCTGTTCCGGATGCAGTCCGGAGACGTCCGACAGGCCGGTCTCCTCGGCGAGTTCCCGCCGGGCGGCCGTCTCCGCCGACTCGTCGGGCTGCACGAATCCGCCGGGCAGCGCCCAGTGGCCCCGGTACGGCTCCTCGCCGCGCTCGACGAGCAGGACGTGCAGGGCGCCCTCGCGGACGGTGAGGACGGCGAGGTCGGCGGTGACGGCGAACGGCTCGTGGGCGTACTTGTCGTAGCCCTCGGGCACCGCGGGTCCGGGCATGCCCGGCCACCCCCCTTCATGGTCAGTACGACTATTAGTCGCATCGACTATAAAGAGTGCGCGAGGCGTTCCGCAACCCCCGGGCCCACCCCTCCCGCGCCACGGCCCCGGCAAGGCCCTCAGCGGCCCCTCTGGCGCCCTCGGGACGCGTCCGCGGACCCTCGACGCCGCTCCGGGGCACCCGCCCGCCACGCGGCCCGCCGCGGCCGGCGGCCCACGCCCACCGGGACCGGGCGGGCGCGGACGACGCACGGCCGGTCCCGGGCGAAACCCGGAACCGGCCGTGGGACCCGCACGCGCGCGGGGCTACAGGTCGACTTCCTGCATCAGCATGCCGACCTCGGTGTTGGACAGCCGCCGCAGCCAGCCCGACTTCTGGTCGCCGAGGGTGATCGGCCCGAAGGAGGTCCGCACCAGCTTCTCGACCGGGAAGCCCGCCTCCGCCAGCATGCGGCGGACGATGTGCTTGCGGCCCTCGTGCAGGGTCACCTCGACCAGGTAGTTCTTGCCGGTCTGCTCGACGACGCGGAAGTGGTCCGCGCGCGCGTAGCCGTCCTCCAGCTGGATGCCGTCCTTGAGCTGCTTGCCCAGGTCGCGCGGGATGGGGCCGACGATCGCCGCGAGGTAGGTCTTCTTGACGCCGTACCTGGGGTGGGTGAGGCGGTGGGCCAGCTCCCCGTGGTTGGTGAGCAGGATGACGCCCTCGGTCTCGGTGTCGAGCCGCCCCACGTGGAAGAGCCGGGTCTCGCGGTTGGTGACGTAGTCGCCGAGGCACTGCCGGCCCTCGGGGTCCTCCATCGTCGAGACGACACCGGCGGGCTTGTTCAGCGAGAAGAACTGGTACGACTGCGTGGCGACGGTCAGGCCGTCCACCTTGATCTCGTCCTTCTCCGGGTCGACGCGCAGGCCCTGCTCGGTGACGATCTCGCCGTTGACCTCCACGCGCGCCTCGTCGACCAGCTCCTCGCAGGCCCGTCGCGAGCCGTAGCCCGCGCGCGCCAGCACCTTCTGGATCCGCTCGCCCTCCTGCTCGGCGCCCGGGAACGTCCTGGGCGGCTTGACGTCCTTCTTCCCGGCGTACCGCTCGCGGTTGCGCTCCTCGGCGCGCGCGTCGAACTCGCGTGAGCGCGCGGGCGCCGTACGGCCGCTGCCGCCGCCCTGCCGGGCCTGCTTGGGGCCGCCCTTGGCGCCGCCGCGCGCGGAGGCTCCGCGCCCCGACTTCGGGCCGTCGTTGGTCGCCCCGGGACCGACGTCGTAGCGGCGCTCCTCGGGACGGGGCTTGCGCGGACGGCCGCCCTGGCCGCCCTGCTTCTGGTCCCTGTTGTTGCCGGCACCGCGGTGGTTGCCGCGTCCGCCACTGTTGCCGCTGCCGCTGCTTCGCATCAAAGTTCCGTCTGGTCGTCTGCGTCGTCGGTGCCCCGGCCGAGCGGGGCGCCCGGACCGTCATCGGGAGCGTCCGGGTCGAACGACGGCACCCCCTCCTGGGTCTCGGCCTCGATCGCCTCCGCCTCCGGGAGGAAGGGCGCGAGCTCCGGGAGCTCGTCCAGACCGCGCAGGCCCATCCGCTCCAGGAAGTAGTTCGTCGTCGTGTACAGGATCGCACCTGTTTCGGGTTCCGTGCCCGCCTCCTCGACCAGACCGCGCTGGAGGAGGGTGCGCATGACGCCGTCGCAGTTCACTCCGCGCACGGCCGAGACCCGGCTGCGGCTGACCGGACGGCGGTAGGCGACGACCGCGAGCGTCTCCAGCGCGGCCTGGGTGAGCCGGGCCGTCTGGCCGTCCAGGACCAGCCGCTCCACGGCCGCCGCGTACTCGGGGCGGGTGTAGAAGCGCCAGCCGCCCGCGACGAACCGCAGCTCGAAGCCGCGGCCCTGCGCGGCGTACTCGTCGGCCAGCGCCCGCAGGGCGTCGGCGATCTGCCGCCGGGGCCGCTCCAGGAGCTTGGCGAGACGCTCCTCGCTCGCCGGCTCGTCGACGACCATCAGCATGGCCTCAAGGGCGGGCCCGAGGTCGAGGCCGGCCACGGTCCGCGCGCCGGCCGGAAGGCCGGTGGTCTCCTCGCTCACGCCTTCTTCTCCTCGTTCGGCGGCTTCGGCGGCTCGGGCGGCTCCGGCGGCCGGTCGAACTCGTCGGTCACCGTCGGCGCCGCGTCCCCGTCCCCGGCGGTCCAGCGCACCGTCAGATCGCCGAGCGCGGTCTCCTGCTCCAGGGCGACGGCCTTCTCCCGGTACAGCTCCAGCAGGGCGAGGAAGCGGGCCACGACGGTCAGGGTGTCGTCGGTGTCCTCGATCAGGGAGCGGAAGCTCGCCTCGCCGAGCACTCTGAGCCGGGCGACGACGAGCGCGGCCTGCTCCTGCACGCTGACCAGCGGCGCGTGGATGTGGTCGACGTAGACCTGCGGTCTGGGCCTGGGCTGCATCGCCTTGACCGCGAGCCTGGCGAACCCCTCCGCCCCGATGCTGATGACGACCTCGGGCAGCAGTTCGGCGTGGTGCGGCTCCAGTCCCACGGTACGGGGGTAGCGGCGCCCCTCGTCCTCCAGGCGCCGGCTGAAGATGTCGGCGATCTGCTTGTAGGCGCGGTACTGCAGCAGCCGCGCGAACAGCAGGTCGCGGGCCTCCAGCAGCGCGAGGTCGCCCTCGTCCTCGACCTCCGCCGAGGGCAGCAGCCGGGCCGCCTTGAGGTCGAGCAGGGTCGCGGCGACCACCAGGAACTCGGTCGTCTCGTCGAGGTCCCAGTCCGGCCCCATGCCCCGGATGTGCGCCATGAACTCGTCGGTCACCTTGGACAGGGCGACCTCGGTGACGTCCATCTTGTGCTTGGAGATCAGCTGGAGGAGGAGGTCGAAGGGCCCCTCGAAGTTGGCCAGCCGGACCGTGAAGACCCCGTCGGCCTCCTCCTCGCCGCTCTGCGGGGGCGCGCCGGGTTCGGCAGGGGGTTCGGTGGCCGGCTGCTCGGGAGCGGCGGCCTCGGCATCGCCCGGTCCCGGCCCGTCCTCGGCGGGCGGCGGTCCCTGCCCGGGTGCGGGGTCCTGCTCCGGGGCGCTGCGCGGCTGCTCCGGCGCGCTCTGCGGATCCGCCTCGGGCCGCGGCGCCGCGGTGCCCGGCCCCCGTCCCAGCGCACGCCTGCGGCCACCGGAGGACCCGGTGCGGGCAGCGGGGACGTCGGGGGAGGTCATGGCCTCCGCAGGCTACCGCTACCGCCCGCGAAGCCGTCGTACGAGGATGCTGGCGTCGCCGCGGCTCTCTAGGTCGGCCAGGACCACGGCCACCGCCTCGCGGACGATCCGCCCGCGGTCGACGGCCAGCCCGTGCTCGCCGCGCAGCACCAGCCGCGCGTGCTCCAGGTCCATGAGCTCCTCGGCGGAGACGTACACGGTGATCTTCTCGTCGTGCCGCTCGCGGCCGCTGGGGCGGCGTGCGGGGCTGCGGCCCCGCTTGCGGGACCCGGTGGCCGCGGGCGCCGCGGAGGCGGCGGGAGCGGTGACAGAACCTTCCTGCGCGCCCTGAGCGCGCGCGGCCCGCTCGGGGGCTGCGGACCGGCTGCGGGACTCGCCCGCCACGGCCTGCTCGGTGTCGGCCGCCACATGCTCCGCGCCCTCGCCGTCGCCGCCCTGCGCGGGCACCGACTGCGGCGCGTCCTCGGCGGCGGCAGCGGCGTCGCCCTCCCCCGCGGGAGCCGGTACCCGGGCCTCGCCGTTGGCCGGGCGCCGGGGAGTGGACGGCTGGAGCGCCATACCCCCTGTCGTACGGAACAGTTCGTCGGCCCCCGGCAGACTCACTCGGCGTGACACCGGGCGAGCACCTCCCTGGCGAGCTGGCGATAGGCGGCGGCGCCAACGGAGTTGGAGGCGTACGTGGTGATCGGCTCACCGGCGACGGTGGTCTCCGGGAAGCGGACCGTGCGCCCGATGACCGTGTGGTAGACGTGGTCGTCGAACGCCTCGACCACCCGGGCCAGGACCTCGCGGCTGTGGACCGTGCGCGAGTCGTACATCGTGGCGAGGATGCCGTCGAGCTCCAGCTCCGGGTTGAGCCGCTCCTGGACCTTCTCGATGGTCTCGGTCAGCAGCGCCACACCGCGCAGGGCGAAGAACTCGCACTCCAGCGGCACGATCACCTTGTGGGCGGCCGTCAGCGCGTTGACCGTGAGCAGGCCGAGCGAGGGCTGGCAGTCGATCACGATGAAGTCGTAGTCGTCCATGAGCGGCTTCAGGGCGCGCTGGAGCGTGGACTCGCGCGCGACCTCGCTCACCAACTGGACCTCGGCGGCGGACAGGTCGATGTTGCTGGGCAGCAGGTCCATGTTGGGGACCGCGGTCTTCAGGAGCACCTCGTCGGCCGACATGCCCCGCTCCATGAGCAGGTTGTAGACCGTGAGGTCGAGCTCCATCGGGTTGACGCCGAGGCCGACCGAGAGCGCGCCCTGGGGGTCGAAGTCGACGAGCAGGACCCGGCGTCCGTACTCCGCGAGCGCCGCACCCAGGTTGATGGTCGACGTCGTCTTGCCCACGCCGCCCTTCTGGTTGCACATCGCGATGATCTTCGCGGGACCGTGGTCGGTCAGCGGGCCCGGGATCGGGAAGTACGGCAGCGGCCGCCCGGTCGGGCCGACGCGCTCACGGCGCTGCCGGGCGGCGTCGGGCGCGAGCGTGGCCGCGTACTCGGGATCGGGCTCGTACTCCGCGTCGGGGTCGTAGAAGTGCCCCTCGGGCAGTTCGTCGTAGTCGGCGAAGTGGTTGTGGGGCGCGCCACTTCCGTCGCCGGCCATGGCGTTCACGTGATGGCCATCCATGCTCATGTGTGCTGGCTGGGTCACCTTTGGGGGCTGGTGACCCTGGTGGGCTGCGAAGGTGCGCACCGCGACGGAGCCGACAGCCTCGAACCCCGCGGGGCCCTGACCCCGTACCGGCGTTCCTGGTTGACCACCCCCGGGAGAAAATGTCGACTCATTCACAAGTCGTCTTACCTCCTTGGTGACCAGGAAATTTCTAGACAGGTCAGCGTGGCACCATGCCGACGGTTGGCGACTCTATGGCGTGTCGGCGGTCCGCAGCAACACAATCCGCCGGACCGGGCAGATGTGTCGACAATGAAACATCCCGCTGTCAAGGGCGTACGGCCGTCGCACGGCAGGTTTCGCGGGTGTGCGTTTCGGTCGAAGCGTTATGTTCGAGGCGAGTTGACCGAGAGCCGCAAAGTGACCATACACACATCCAGCCGGACCTTTCCGAGCAAGGTCCGGCTGGGCGCGTACGGTTGACGACGCGTGTTGACGTATCGCCTTTACCAGAAAGTGACTTAGTCGATCGGCTCAGCCGAGCAGCGACTCCAGCTCCACGTGCTCCAGGCCGTGCGCCTCGGCGACCTCGCGGTAAACGACCTTGCCGTCATGCGTGTTGAGGCCCTTGGCCAAAGCGGGGTCGCGGCGCAGCGCCTCGACCCAGCCCCTGTCGGCCAGCTCGACGATGTACGGGAGTGTGGCGTTGGTGAGCGCGTAGGTGGAGGTGTTGGGCACCGCGCCGGGCATGTTGGCGACGCAGTAGAAGACCGAGTTGTGGACCGGGAACGTCGGTTCGGCGTGGGTCGTGGGACGGGAGTCCTCGAAGCAGCCGCCCTGGTCGATCGCGATGTCGACAAGAACACTTCCCGGCTTCATGCGCGCGACCAGCTCGTTGGTGACGAGCTTCGGGGCCTTGGCGCCCGGGATGAGGACGGCGCCGATGACGAGGTCGGCCTCCAGGCAGGCCTTCTCCAGCTCCAGGGTGTTGGAGACGACGGTCTGGATCTTCGTGCCGAAGATCCGGTCCGCCTCCTTGAGCTTGTTGATGTCCCTGTCGAGCAGGGTCACGTGGAAGCCCATGCCGATGGCGATCTGCGCGGCGTTCCAGCCGGAGACCCCGCCGCCGATGACGACCGCGCGGCCCGCGAGCACGCCCGGGACGCCGCCGGGCAGCACACCGCGGCCGCCGTTGGCGCGCATCAGGTGGTAGGCGCCGACCTGCGGGGCGAGGCGGCCCGCGACCTCGGACATGGGGGCGAGCAGCGGCAGGGCGCGCGAGGGCAGCTCGACCGTCTCGTAGGCGATGGCGGTCGTACCGGACTCGATCAGCGCGTCCGTGCACTCCTTGGACGCCGCCAGGTGCAGGTACGTGAAGAGCGTCTGGTCCTTGCGCAGGCGGTGGTACTCCTCGGCGACGGGCTCCTTGACCTTCAGCAGCAGGTCGGCGGTGGCCCACACCTCGTCCGCGGTGGGCAGGATGCGCGCGCCCGCCGCGACGTACTCGCCGTCCGGGATCGACGAGCCGACACCGGCACCCTGCTCGATGACGACCTGGTGGCCATGGCGCACCAGTTCCAGCACGCCGGCGGGGGTGATGGCCACCCGGAACTCGTTGTTCTTGACCTCGCGGGGGATGCCGACCTTCACGTCGATCACGGTCCTTGGCTCAGAGGGTGAGGGCATTGCACTACATACCCGGGCATGCGGGGCACACCAGGAGACACCGCAGGAGAAGGTGCGGCAGAGCCAGTCTAATGAAGGTTTTCCCGCTGTCTAGCCTTTCATTGCATCAATCTTCTTTGGATGCACTACGGATTTCGCAGGCGTTTGGACCCTGATCCGGCTGTGAAGCGCCGACTTCGGGTCCCGGCCCGGCCGCTCCGGACTCCTCGGCCGCCGAGCCGCACGGTGGCTCCTCCTTCAGCATCCGCTCGGCGGCGCCCCGGTGCAGCTCGGCGGACGAGGGATCGCCGAGCCGGTCCAGGGTGTCGGCGAGACGCAGATACAGGGCCCCCTGAAGCCGCGGGTCGTCGGCGCGGCGGGCCAGCTCCACCGCCTCCTGGCAGGTGCGCAGCGAGTCCTCGGGACGGCCGGCGTACTCCTGGACACGGGCCAGTTCGCTCAGCGCGCGGGCGTGTCCGGCGATGTCGCCGTTCTTGCGGTGCACGGCGACGGCGGACCGCCAGCCGCGCTGCGCCTCGCCGTACCGGCCCGCGTAGGTGGCGGCCTCGGCGCCGCGGGCGTACAGCCGTGCGGCGTCCGCGCGCTCACCGCGGGCCAGCCGCTCGGCGAGGGCGCGGCCGAACCAGTCGGCGGCCCGGTCGAAGTCCCCGAGCTCCAGATGCGCACCGCCTACGGATTCCATCGCGCGCCCGGTCGCGTACGGGTCGTTTCCCTCGCGTCCGGCGTCCAGCGCGGCCCGGAACCGTGCCAGGGCGTCGCGGGTACGCCCGGTCCTGGCGTCGAGGTCGCCGAGGTTCAGCAGCGCCGCCGCCTTCTCGCGCGGCAGCCTCCGGCGCTCGGCCACGTCCAGGACCAGGCCGTGGACGTCGTACAGGTCCCCGGCCGCCGCCTGGGTGCCGAAGTGCGCCACCATCGCCCTGACCAGCTGGGACATCAGCCGTCTGGCGAGGGTGTCCAGCTCTCCGTCGGCGACCGCGGCACGGGCCGAGGCCAGCAGGGCGGGTCTGCGGATGCTCAGCCAGTCGGCGGCCGCGCGCGGGTTGGGGAAGCGCAGGGCGCGGGGCACGCCGAGGAGCTTGTGCCGGGTCTCCGGGCTGTCGGTCTCGGTGATGGCCCGGCACGACTGGAGCAGCCGTACGGTGCGCTCCAGCATCCGCGCGCGGGCGAGCTGGAGTTCGGCGGGGCGGTCCTGGGTCTCGGTGAGGGCCTTGAGCAGCGGGTGCAGGCAGGCCGGGACCTCGTACTGCGGCAGCGGGGAGGCGACGGAGCGCAGCAGTCCGAGGGCGACGAGGTCGTCGAGGGTCGTGTGGGCGCCGTCGACCGAGCAGCCGGCGAGCGCGGAGGCGGTGTGGGGGTCGACGAGACCGGCCGGGGCGAGGGAGAGCAGCCGCAGTATCCGGGCCGCGGGGGCGGGCAGGGCGGCGTGCACGAGACCGAAGACCCGGCGCAGCGGCGAGCCGTCCTCCCCCTCGGCGTGCAACTGCTTGGCGAGGTCGGCGACGGCGGCCTTGGGGCGGGCGGCGAGCCAGCCCCCGGCGAGCGTCAGGGCGGCCGGCTGCCCCTGGCAGGTCTCGACCAGGCCCTCGGCGGCCCGCGGATCGACGGTGATGCGCACGGAGCCGGCGCGCCGGGCGAGCAGTTCGACCGCGGACTTGGTGTCCAGACCGCCGAGGGTACAGGGCCGTACGTCCGAGATCCCGGTCAGCGGGCCGTCGGACACGGCGACGGCCAGGCAGTCGGGGGTGTCCGGCAGCAGCGCGTCGACCTGCTCGGCCTCGGCCGCGTCGTCGAGCAGCAGCAGGGCCCTGCGGTCGGCGAGGGCCTCGCGCAGGGCGGCGGTGAGGTCGTCCTCGGCGGCGCCCGCCGGGGCGGGCCGGTCCAGGGCGGTGAGCAGCGCGCGGGCGGCGCGACCGACGGGGACCGGGGTGCCGTCGGGCTCGCTGAGGCGGGCGCGCAGCACGCCGTCGGGGTAGCGGCCGGCGACCTGGCGTGCGAGTTCCTCGGCGAGTGCGGTGCGGCCCGAGCCGGGGCGGCCCGCGATGAGCAGCACGCGCGCGCGGGGGGCCTTGCGGCCGGCGATGGTGTCCAGTCCGGCGCGCTCGATGTCGGCGCGCAGCTCCTTCAGCTCACGTGTCCGGCCGAGGAACTGGTTCCGGCCGGAGGTGTGTGCCGACACCCGCACGCCGCCTGTGTCCACCGCCTGATCCGTCACGGGCCACACTCCCGTCCCACGCACGCGCAAGCCCGCCGGGACTCCGGTTCGGGCGTGGTCAGAGCCTAGTTGACGCTCTGCCACCCGCCGTGCGGAGCCGGGCGGGCGGGGCGCGGACGTCGCCCGATCGGATCAGCCGATCTTCACACCAGGGGTGGTGTGCACCGCTCCCCCGTCAGACCTCGAAGGGCCGGGCCGGCCAGGGCGCCTGGGCCGGGCGCAGGGCGTCCAGTCCGTCGCCGTCGCGTGCGGCGACCAGCGACAGGACGCCCACCACGAGGCAGTTGTTGTGCAGCTCGCCCGCGAGGACGCCCCGGACGAGCTCGGCGACCGGCACGCGCGCGTGCTCCATGTCGGCCTCCTCGTCCTCCACCAGGAAGCGTTCGCCCTCGGCTTCGGACAGGCCCCGGGCGAGGAAGATCCGTACGGCCTCGTCGCAGCCGCCGGGGGTGGTGTAGACGTCGGTCAGGACCCGCCAGTCCTCGGCCTTGACGTGGGCTTCCTCGTACAGCTCGCGCTGGGCGGCGTGCAGCGGGTTCTCGCCGGGGACGTCGAGCAGGCCGGCCGGGATCTCCCACAGCTTCTCGCGCACCGGGTGGCGGTACTGCTTGATGAGCAGCACGCGGTCCCGCTCGTCGAGGGCGAGGACGGCCACCGAGCCCGGGTGGACCTGGTAGTCGCGCCGCACCACCGAGCCGCCGGGCATGACCACGTCGTCCGTGCGGACGGAGGTCTTGTTGCCCGCGAAGGGGGTCTCCGTGGCCCGGACCTCCCACTCCTCGGGGGTGTCCTTGATCGTCATGCCCTGCCCTTCCACGTGCGCAGAGGAAAACCGGGGCGCCCGCCGTTGAGGGTTCGCGCCCCGGCCACCGTACAACTGTCGTGTCACTCGGAATCGTCGCGCGCGCCCTCGGTCTGCCGGCGCTCGACGGCCGCCTTCACGAGCCCGGCGAACAGCGGGTGCGGCCGCGTCGGGCGCGAGCGCAGCTCGGGGTGGGCCTGCGTGGCGACGAGGTAGGGGTGGACCTCGCGGGGGTACTCCACGTACTCCACGAGCTTTCCGTCCGGCGACGTGCCGGAGAACTGGATGCCCGCCTTCTTCTCCAGCTCCGCGCGGTAGGCGTTGTTGACCTCGTAGCGGTGGCGGTGCCGCTCCTCGACGTACTCCTTGCCGTCGTACACCTCGCGCACGAGGGAGCCCTCGGCCAGCTTGGCCGGGTACATGCCGAGCCGCATCGTGCCGCCCATGTCGCCCTCGCCTGCGACGATGTCGAGCTGCTCGGCCATCGTGGAGATGACCGGGTGCGCGGTCGCCGGGTCGAACTCGGTGGAGTTGGCGTCGGCGATGTCGGCGAGGTTGCGGGCCGCCTCGACCACGATGCACTGCAGGCCCAGGCACAGGCCGAGCAGCGGGACGCGGTTCTCGCGGGCGTACCTGATCGCGCCGACCTTGCCGAGCACGCCGCGGTCGCCGAAGCCGCCGGGGATGCAGATGCCGTCCACGTCGGCGAGCTGCTGCGCCGCGCCGGCCGCGGTCTTGCAGTCGTCGGAGGTGACCCACTTGATCTTCACGCGGGCCCGGTTGGCGAAGCCGCCCGCGCGCAGCGCCTCGGTGACCGAGAGGTAGGCGTCGGGCAGGTCGATGTACTTGCCGACCAGCGCGAGGGTGATCTCGTGGTCGGGGTTGTGGACGCGGTCGAGCAGATCGTCCCAGGTCGTCCAGTCCACGTCGCGGAAGGGCAGGTCGAGCTTGCGCACGACGTAGGCGTCCAGTCCCTCGCCGTGCACGGTCTTGGGGATGTCGTAGATGGACCGCGCGTCGGGGCAGGCGACCACGGCCGCCTCGTCGACGTCGCACATCAGCGAGATCTTCCGCTTGATGGCGGTGGGCACCTCGCGGTCGCAGCGCAGCACGATCGCGTCTGGCTGAATACCGATGTTGCGCAGCGCGGCGACCGAGTGCTGGGTCGGCTTCGTCTTCAGCTCTCCCGAGGGGCCGATGTACGGCAGGAGCGAGATGTGCACGACGAAGACGTTGTCCCGGCCGACCTCGTGCCGGACCTGGCGGACGGTCTCCAGGAACGGCAGCGACTCGATGTCGCCGACCGTGCCGCCGACCTCCGTGATCACCACGTCGACCTCGTCCGTCGCCATCCGGCGGATGCGGTGCTTGATCTCGTTGGTGATGTGCGGGATGACCTGGACCGTGTCACCCAGGTACTCGCCGCGGCGCTCCTTGGCGATCACCGTCGAGTACACCTGGCCGGTGGTGACGTTGGCGGATCCGTCCAGGTCGCGGTCGAGGAAGCGCTCGTAGTGGCCGATGTCCAGGTCGGTCTCGGCGCCGTCGTTCGTGACGAACACCTCACCGTGCTGGAAGGGGTTCATCGTGCCGGGGTCGACGTTGAGGTACGGGTCGAGCTTCTGCATCACGACGCGCAGACCCCGCGCCTTGAGCAGCATGCCGAGGCTGGAGGCCGTGAGGCCCTTGCCGAGCGAGGAGGCGACACCCCCGGTGACGAAGATGTGCTTGGTCGTCGTGGCTGCGTGGGTTCGGAAAGCAGCGGGCGGCATGGCCAAGAGGGGGCTCCCGTGGTCGCGATCTTGAAGTGCGGTTCGGGGGTCTTCACGCCCACCGGTCCACGGGCTACCAGGGTATCAGCGACCGGGACCGGCGGCTTCCGGCCACGCTCCGCGCACGGACGGGCACGGATCCGCACGATTCACGGATTCCCCACCCGTCGGTCACCCACTGCTCACCCGTTCGGCCGACCCGGGTTGCCCGGAGCGGCACACAGATCATCTACGTGCGTCGTATCCTGCTCGGACGTTCGCTGCCGAGCCCGGCCGGTAACACGGCACCACCCCCCGCCCGTATCGACCGGAACAACGAGAGCTCGTCAGTTCGTTGAGCAGAGATCGGCAAGAAGCGGCTGTCGTTTTGCCTCACCGAGGAAACGGCTGCTTTGCTTCACCGCTCGACGACGCATGACAAAACCCCCTGACCGCACATAGCGAGAACCCCCTTCCGTTCTGCCGTGAAGGGGGTGACGTGGCCGTTCGACTGGAGTTGCACGTGGCCGGGCGCATCGAGGACTACGCACTCATCGGAGACATGCAGACCGCTGCCCTGGTCTGCCGGGACGGCACGGTGGACTGGCTGTGCCTGCCCCGCTTCGACTCCCATGCCATCTTCGCCGGCCTGCTGGGCACAGAGGAGCACGGCTTCTGGCGGCTGGGTCCCGCGCACGCCTCGGACGCGCCGCCGCCCGCCGCGGCCCGGCGCACCTACCGCGGCGACTCGCTGATCCTGGAGTCGGAGTGGGACACGCCGCGCGGCACGGTCCGTGTGATCGACTTCATGCCCCCGCGCGACGGGGCGCCCCAGCTGATCCGGATCGTGGAGGGCGTCTCCGGCCGGGTCCCGATGCGCTCGACGCTGCGGATGCGCTTCTCCTACGGCCGCGTGGTGCCGTGGGTGCACAAGCACGAGGGCCGCACGGTCGCCGTGGCGGGCCCGGACTCCGTGTGGTTCGACGCCGAGTGCGAGACCTACGGCAAGTCCCTGACGACGTACTCGGACTTCACCGTCGGCCCCGGCGACCGCTTCGCCTTCACCATCTCCTGGCAGCCCTCCCACAAGGACGCGCCGCCGCTGCCCGAGCCGGAGACCTCGCTGACCGCCACGGAGGACTTCTGGCGGGAGTGGGTCGAGCACTGCACCTACCACGGCCCCTACCGCGAGGCCGTGATCCGCTCGCTGATCACGCTCAAGGCGCTGACGTACGCCCCCACCGGCGGCATCGTGGCGGCGCCCACGACCTCCCTTCCCGAGGAGATCGGCGGCGTCCGCAACTGGGACTACCGCTACACCTGGCTGCGGGACGCGGCGATCACCCTGTCCTCGCTGCTGCGCACCGGCTACCGCGAGGAGGCCCGCGCCTGGCGGGAGTGGCTGCTGCGGGCGGTCGCGGGCGACCCGGAGAACCTGCAGATCATGTACGGCATCGCGGGCGAGCGCGAGCTGGGCGAGGCCGAGCTGGACTGGCTGCCCGGCTACGAGAACTCCGCCCCGGTCCGGGTCGGCAACGGCGCGGCGCACCAGCTCCAGCTGGACGTCTACGGTGAGGTCACCGAGGCGCTGCACCTGGCCCACATGACCGGCCTGGCCCGCAACGACTACGCCTCGCTGCTCCAGCTGAAGCTGATCCGCTACCTGGAGGACCACTGGCAGGAGCCGGACGAGGGCATCTGGGAGGTGCGCGGCCCGCGCCGCCACTTCGTGCACTCCAAGGTCATGGCCTGGGTCGCCGTGGACCGGACGATCAAGCTCATCGAGTCCGGCGACGCCGACGGCCCGCTGGAGCGCTGGAAGGAACTGCGCGACGAGATCCACCGGGACGTCTGCGAGAAGGGCTACGACAAGGAGCGCAACACCTTCACGCAGTCCTACGGCTCCAGGGAGCTGGACGCCTCCCTGCTGCTGATCCCGCAGATGGGCTTCCTGCCGCCGGACGACAAGCGCGTCATCGGCACCATCGAGGCGATCCAGCGCGAGCTGTCCACGCCGGACGGCTTCATCCTGCGCTACCCGACGCAGGGCGAGGACGAGGGCGTCGACGGCCTGCCCGGTGACGAGGGGGCGTTCCTCGCCTGCTCGTTCTGGATGGCCGACGACCTGGCGATGATCGGCCGCGTGGACGAGGCCCGCAAGCTGTTCGAACGGCTGCTGGCGCTGCGCAATGACCTCGGTCTGCTGGCCGAGGAGTGGGACCCGGTCCTGCAGCGCCAGGTCGGCAACTTCCCGCAGGCGTTCAGCCATGTCCCGCTGATCGACACGGCGCTGCGGCTGACCGCCTCGGGGGCCTACGGCGGCTGAGGCGGCCGACAGGACGCGCGCCGCGCGCCCGCCTAGGCTGGAGTGGAGCGATTCGCCCCTTGCCGGAAGGGGGCCGTCATGGCCACCTCATCGAAGGCGGGCGCGGCGCTGGACGCGCTGCGCGAGGATCTCGGCGGCGAGGTGTTCGCTCCGGGGGACGACGGTTACGAGGACGCGCGTGTCGTCTTCAACACCATGATCGACCGGCGGCCCGCGGTGATCGCGCGGTGCGCGGACGAGGACGACGTCGTACGGGCCGTGCGGTTCGGCCGCGACCTCGATCTGAACATCGCGGTCCGCGGCGGCGGCCACAGCGTCGCCGGCATGGCGCTCAACGACAACGGCCTGGTGATCGACCTGCGTCCGATGCGGGCGGTGGGCGTGGACCCGGGGGCGCGGGCGGTCCGGGTCGGCGGCGGGGCCACCATGAGCGACCTGGACCGCGCGACCCAGCCGTACGGTCTCGCGACGACCGGGGGCCGGGCCTCCACGACCGGGGTCGGCGGCTTCGTCCTCGGCGGCGGCACGGGCTGGCTGGACCGCACGTACGGGCTCGCCGTCGACAACCTGCTGGGGGTGGACCTGGTCACCGCCGACGGCTCCCGTGTGCACGCGGACGCGGACGAGAACCCCGAGCTGTTCTGGGGTCTGCACGGGGGCGGCGGCAACTTCGGCGTCGCCACCGCGATCTCGCTGAGACTGCACGAACTGCCCGAGTTCGCCGTGGCGCTGGTGCTGTACCGGCCCGAGAGCGCGCCGGACGCCGTCCGCGCCTTCCGCGACGTGATCGAGTCCGGTCCTGACGAGGTGGGCGGCGGTGCGCTGTACTTCACCGGCCCGCCGGAGGAGTTCGTCCCGCCGTCCCTGGTCGGGAGCCTGGTGTGCGGGGTGCTGCTGACGTACGCGGGCGCCGAGGAGGAACTGCGCCGGTACGCCGGACCGCTGCTGGCGCTGCCGCACGAGGCGGAGATCGTCGGCGCCATGCCGTACGCGGACGTGCAGTGCATGATCGACGATCCGCCGGGGATGCGGCACTACTGGTCGGCGGAGTACCTGACGGGCGCGCCCGACTCCCTCGTCGACGTCTACTGCGCGGCCGGGCGCGCGATGCCGGTGCCGACCGGCACCCAGCACGTGCTGCTGCCCCAGGGCGGCGCGGTCGCCGCCGGACCGCACACGTACCCCGTCCCCTACCGGGACGCCCCCTGGGCCGTGCACCCGTACGGCATGTGGCAGGACGCGGCCGACGACGAGCGGTGCGAGCGCTGGGTGCGCGGGGTCCGGGCGGACGTACGGCCGTGGAGCACCGGCGCGGTCTATCTGAACTTCATCGGCGACGAGGGCGAGGAGCGCGTGGTGGCCGGCCTCGGCGCCGGGAACACGCGGCGGCTGGCGGAGCTGAAGAGGCGCTGGGACCCCGACAACGTCTTCCGCTTCAACCACAACATCAGGCCGCTCTGAGCGGCGTCGGCCGCCGCCCCGCCCCGGCCGTGCGCGCGCGGACGCCCCGGACGTGCCCCGGAGGGCCGGACACGGGTAGCGTCCGGCCATGGACAGCCGTACGGACAGCGCATTCGACACGCACAGCTCCGGGATCACGGTCCGGCGGGCGCTGGAGCTGCCCGGTCTGCGCAGCGCGCTCCCCGAGATCGTCGCGGGTGCCGACCGGCTGGGCCGGACCGTGCGCTGGGTGCACGCGGGCGAGGTGCCCAACATCGCCTCCCTGCTGAAGGGCGGCGAACTGCTGCTCACCACCGGCTACGGCATCGGGGCCCGCCCCGCCGAGCAGCGGGCGTTCGTGCGGACCCTCGCCGAGCGCGGGATCGCGGCCCTCGTCATCGAGCTGGGCACGCGCTTCGCCCGGCTGCCCGCCGCGCTGGTCGACACCGCGAGCGTGGCCGGGCTGCCGCTCGTCCAGCTCCATCGCGAGGTGCCGTTCGTGACGGTCACCGAGGAGATCCACACCGAGATCGTCAACGGCCACTACGCCCTGCTGCAACGGGCGGAGGAGGTGCACCGCCGGTGCACGGAGGCCCTGCTCGGCGGGGGCGGCGTGCCCCAGGTCCTGACCGTCCTCGCGGACTTCGGCGGCAACCCGGTCTTCCTGGAGGCGACGGACGGACGGCTGCTGTACGCGGCCGGTTCCGGTCCCGAGGGCGCCGATCCGCTCCAGGTCTGGGAGGGCCTGCGCGGCCAGCGCAGGGACGCGGCGCCGCCCGCCGGGGCGGTCCTGGTCGACGTCCCCGGCGGCGGGGCGGGGGCGGGTGCGGTGCGCGCCCGGCTCGTGCTGCTGCCCGTGCGCGGGCCGCTGGCCCCCGTGCACCGGATCGCCGCCGAGCGGGCCTCGGACGTGCTGGCGGTGGTGCTGATGCAGGCCAGGCAGGAGGAGGAGCTGGCGGCGCGCGGCCGCGGTGACTTCCTCACCGACCTCGCCGAGGGCCGGATCGCCGCCGAGGACGCCCCCGCGCAGGCGCGGGTGCTGGGGTTCAAGCCGGGTGACAGTCCGCTGCTGCCGGTCGTGATGCGGCTCGCGGACGGCGCGACGCCGGGCGGCGGCTGGGCGGTGCTGGCCCGCGCCGTCGGCGAGGAGCTGGCCTCGGTGGGGGTGCCGGTGCTGCTGGGCGTGCGGCCGGTGGAGGGCCGGGTGCCGCTGCTGCTGGCCCTGCGCGCGGAGTCGGAGCGGACGCCGGTCGCGGACCGGGTCGCGGTGGCGCTGCGAGCGGGTGTGGAGCGGGCCGGGATCAGCCGGCCGGGCGCACCGCCGCCGGTCGTGGTGGCCGGGGTCGCGGGCGGCTGGGCGGCGGCCTCGGCCGGTCTGCGGCACGCCGCGGAGACCGCGACCGCCGCGCAGGGGCTGGCCGACCGGCCCTGGTACGACGCCCGCCGGCTGGACATCGACCTGCTGCTGTGGCGACTGCGCGACCATCCCGACCTCGCCGCGTTCGTGGACCGGGCGATCGGCCCGCTGCGGGCGCACGACGACCGCTCGCGGCCGCCCCTGCTGCCGACGCTGGAGACGTACCTGGCGCACGCGGGCCGCAAGGCGGAGACGGCTCGCGAACTGCATCTGAACCGGCAGACGCTCTACAACCGCCTCGCCCGCATCGGGGAGTTGCTCGGCACCGACCTCGACGACCCGCAGACGGTACTGGCGTTGAGCCTGGCGCTGAGGGCCCGGCGGCACACTCCCTAGTGCGGCGACCGGGAGGGCTCACCGGCTCGCCGCGCTAGATCATGGGTCTCGGCTGCGTCAACTCGTCGTAGACGCTGAGGATTTGGGCGACGGTCTCGTCCTCGGTGGGCCAGCTGGCGATCTGGCGCACGCCCCGCCGTCTGAGCAGTTCCCGGCGGTCCGGGTCGCCGAGCAGCCGTACGACCGCCCCGGCGAGTGCGTCCGCGTCGCCGTACGGGACGAGCTCGGCGGCGTCGCCGACGAGTTCGGGGATTCCGGCCGCCCGGGCGGCGACGAGGGGCACGCGCGCGTGCAGCGCCTCCTGGGCGAGGACGGAGCGCGACTCCCAACTGCTCGGCAGCAGCGCGATGTCGGCGGCGGCGAGCAGGTCGGACACGTCGTCGCGGCGCCCGATGAGCCGCACGGGCAGGTGCTCGTCCTCGATCCGGCGCTGCAGCACCGGCCGCAGCGCCCCCTCCCCCGCGACGACGACGAGCGGCTGCGGGTCGAGAGTGCGCCACGCGCGCGAGGCGTCCAGCAGGACCTCGTGGCCGCGGTGCCGTTCGAGCGCTCCCACGGCGATCAGCAACGGCCGCCCGGTGGCCCCGAGTTCGGCGCGCGTCTTCGGCTCCAGCCGGTCGGCGTCCTCGGGCCCGGCGCCGCGGCGGGGTCCGGGCAGGGCCACGGCGGCGAGCCGCGCGTCCCGGGCGCCGGTGTGCCGGGCCCGGTCGACCAGGGCGGAGGTGCTGCCGAGGACGACCGAGGCGGTGCGGACCACCTTGCGCTCCAGCAGCTGGACGAGGTGGGCGCGGGCCCCCTCGGCGCGGGCGCGGTCGTGCCAGGTGACGACGAGCGGCGTACGCCTCCCGCTCAGCGCGAGCACGCTGCGGAACGAGGCGTGCAGCCCGTGCGCGTGCACCAGGTCGGCGTCCGCGCACGCCGCCCGCAGCGCGGCCACCGAGCCCGGGTCGCTGCTGCGCGCCACGTGCACGTGTGCGGCTCCGGCCCCCGTGAAGTCGTAGAGGCGTTCGGCCCCGAAGGGGGCGCACACGGTGACCCGCACGCCCCGTGCGACCAGACCCGAGGCCAGCGAGCGCACATGCGCGCTACTGCCGGCGTTGCCGCCGCCCAGCACCTGCACGGTGCGCAGCGACGACTGGCCGTACGGTGAGTGGCTGCTCACGGGGGTCACGTGGCCGGGGCTCCTGTTTCGGGTCGGACGGTCACGAAGAACGTACAGAAGGATCGGCCGACGGGGGTGTACCGCGGGGATCCCTGCGCCTACGACGTGTTGACGCCAAGGATGCCAGGGCGCACGGGTGTTCCGGGAACGACGAGGGTCCGTGAGCGGCGCGGGCGGCGGGCAACGCGGCGGACCGAGTAACCCGTACGAGTGATGCGGGGTGACGTCGGTGGCCGAACACGCGCACGTGGAGTGTGAGCCGGCGCACACTCCCGGGCGGTCCGCCGTCATGCGCCCGCGCCCGCGAGCCCGTCCCGGGCGAACGCGCTGACCCGGTCCCCGTACACGGCCGCCGCCACCACGGCGGCGGCGTGCGCCACGAGGCCCGCCCGGCCGTTGCCCGCGACCACGGCGGCACCGAGCGCGGCGCCCAGGGCGTGCGCCCCGGTGTCGCCGAGCATCGCCCGCTCCCCGAGGTCGTCGGGCAGGACGGCGGCGGCCGTGCCCATCGCGGTGGCCGCGAGCCGGGCGCCGGGGTCCGCGCGCAGCAGGCCGGGAGCGCCGAGCGCGAGGACGGCCGCGGCGGCTCGTCCGGGGCGCACGTCCACGAGGTTGACGAAGTGGGCGGCACCGGCGATCACGACCCCGGCGAGGAGCACGTCCGCCGGGCGCCGCTTCAGGACGGCCGCCGCGGCGAGCGCCGCGGTCGGAGACCCCGATCAACTTCACCGTCCCGCTGGTGACTTCGCCGTCCCGGAGCGCGCGGAGGTGGGCGCGGAACCCGCGCCGGGGGTCGTTCGCCGCGGCCAGGTCGTCGTAGGCCCCGCAGAGGCCCGCCGCGGCCACGGCCGCGCCCGCGGCCGGTGCGACGCGCCAGGCACCGGCGGCGCACGCCAGGGCCGAGGCCGCCCCGGCGTACAACTCCACCGGCCGTCCCGCGTGGTTGGGGCGCAGCCAACGGTCACGGCCGCCGGGCGCCGTGCCGCGCAGGGCCGCGGCGGCGGCGCGGGTCAGGGCCGCGGAGAGGCCGAAGGCGGTCGTCCTCGGGGCGCGTTCGCTCATCCGGACACCCTGCGGGCCGCGGCCGGCGCGGGCCGGGGCCCGGTCAGGCGTCGGAGCGGGCCGTCTCCAGCAACTCCTCCGCGTGCGCGCGGGCGGTCTGCGAGTCCTCCTGTCCGGCGAGCATCCGGGACAGCTCCCTGATGCGGTCCTCGCCCTCCAGGACCTTCACACCGGAGCGGGTGACGGAGCCGTCGTCGGTCTTCTCCACGAGCAACTGCCGGTCGGCGAAGGCCGCGACCTGCGGCAGGTGGGTCACCACCACGACCTGCGCGGTCCTGGCGAGCCTGGCGAGCCGCCGGCCGATCTCCACGGCCGCCTTGCCGCCGACACCTGCGTCGACCTCGTCGAAGAGGTACGTCGGCACGGGGTCGGTCCCGGCGAAGACGACCTCGACGGCGAGCATCACGCGCGACAGCTCACCGCCGGAGGCGCCCTTGGCGATGGGCCGCGGCGGCGCCCCGGGGTGCGGGGCGAGCAGCAGCTCGACCTCGTCGGCGCCGGCCGGACCGTAGGCGACCGGCCGGCCGCCGACCTCGACGCCCTCGGGGTCCTCGGTCTGGCGCAGCGCGAAGGACACGCGCGCGTGCGGCATCGCGAGCGAGGCCAGCTCCGCCGTGACGGCCGCCGCGAACCGCTCGGCGGCCTCGCTCCGGGCGTCGGTGAGCGCCTGGGCCAGGCCGCCCAGTCCGGTGCGCAGGCCGTCGCGCTCGGCGGTCAGCTCGCCGATCCGCTCGTCGTCGCCGTCGAGTTCGGACAGCCGTGCGCCGCTGCGCTCGGCCCAGGCGAGCACGGCGGCGACGTCCGGGCCGTACTTGCGGGTGAGGGTGGTCAGCGCGGCCCGCCGCTCCTCCACGGCGGCCAGCCGCAGCGGATCGGCGTCCAGGTCGTCGGCGTATCCGGCCAGCTCGCCCGCGACGTCGCCGAGCAGGATGCCGATCTCGCCGATCCGGTCGGTCAGCGCGGCGAGGGCCGGGTCGTGGGAGCGCACGGCGTCCAGGGCCCGCTGGGCGCCCGCGACGAGCGTGGCCGCGTCGATGCCCTCCGGGTCCTCCGGGTTGCCCGCGAGCGCGGCGTGCGCGACGGTGGCTGCCGAGGACAGCGCCTCCGCGTGCCCGAGCCGCTCGGCCTCCTCGGCGAGCTCCACGTCCTCGCCCGCGCGGGGCTCCACGGCCGCGATCTCGTCCAGGCCGAACCGCAGCAGGTCGGCCTCCTGGGCCCGCTCACGCGCGCGCGTGGTGATCTCGTCGAGTTCGACGGCGACGGCCCGCAGCCGCCGGTACGCCTCGGCGTACTTGGCGAGCGGCACCGCGACGGAGTCGCCCGCGTACCGGTCGAGCGCCTGGCGCTGGCGGGACAGCTTCAGCAGTCCCTGCTGGTCGGTCTGCCCGTGCACGGCGACCAGTTCGTCGGCGAGCTCGGCCAGCACGCCCACCGGAACGCTGCGCCCGCCCACGTGCGCCCGGGACCGCCCCTCGGCGGAAACGGTACGGCTGATGAGCAGCTCGCCGTCGTCCAGCTCGGCGCCCGCCTCCTGCGCGCGTGCCGCGACCGGGGCGCCCGCGGGAACGGTGATCCGCCCCTCCACGACCGCCCGGTCCGCGCCGATCCGCACCAGCGCCGGGTCCGCCCGCCCGCCGAGCAGCAGCCCGAGGCTGGTGACCACCATGGTCTTGCCCGCGCCCGTCTCGCCCGTGACCGCGGTGAACCCCGGCGACAGCTCGACGACCGCGTCGTCGATGACTCCGAGCGACCGTATCCGCATCTCCTCCAACACGGACACGACCTTACGAGGTCGGCGGCCGGGCATGCGACGGCCCCCCGTCCCAGTCCGGTGAAGGTCCAGGTGACGAATGCGGACCGACCTCCCATGTCACCCGGGCGGGTGGAGCCGCCCCGGGCCCGGCCGGAGCCCTCAGTGGGGCGCTCCGCGCCAGCCGGAGACCGGCAGGGCGAACTTCGCCACCAGCCGGTCGGTGAAGGAGGCGTGGTGCAGCCGGGCCAGCCGCACCGGCACCGCCCCGCGCCGCACCTCCACGCGCGCTCCGGGCGGCAGCTCGACCGTCCGCCGCCCGTCGCACCACAGGACACCCGGCGGGATGTGCGGCAGCACCTCCACGGCCAGCACCGAGTCAGGCGAGGTCACCAGGGGCTTGGCGAACAGCGCGTGCGCCGAGATCGGCACCATCAGCAGCGCCTCGACCTCCGGCCACACCACGGGACCGCCCGCGGAGAACGCGTACGCCGTCGACCCGGTCGGCGTGGACAGCACGATGCCGTCGCACCCGAACCCGGTCACCGGACGGCCGTCGATCTCCAGCACGACCTCCAGGAGCTTCTCGGCGCCGGCCTTCTGCACGGCGGCCTCGTTCAGCGCCCAGTCCGTGTGCACGATGGTGCCGTTCTGGTGCACGACGACATCGACCGTCATGCGCTCCTCGACCTCGTACGACCGGGTCACGACCCGGTCGACGACCTTGTCGAGGTCGTCGCGCTCGGCCTCGGCGAGAAAGCCGACCCGTCCGAGGTTGACGCCCAACATCGGCACGCCCGACGCCCGCGCGAACTCGGCGCCGCGCAGCAGCGTCCCGTCGCCGCCGAGCACGATGAGCAGTTCGCAGCCGTCGAGGCACTGCGGCGTCGCCTCCTCGATCAGCTCCACCTCGGCCGGCAGCGGCAGGTCCTCCGCCTCGGCCTCCAGCACCCGCACACCGATCCCCGACCGCAGCAGTCCCCCGACCACCAGCTCGGCGCTGCGAATGGCCGCGGGCCGCCCGGTGTGGGCGAGCAGGAAAACAGTACGAGCTCGGTTCTGGGTCAACGCGGCCCCTCCGCCACTGCACGGTCGATGTCGGCCGGGTCCGGAGCGGGCGCCCCGGCACGCAGCCAGAGAAAGTACTCGACGTTCCCGGAGGGACCGGGCAGCGGACTGGCCGTGACCCCCCGCACGCCGAGGCCCAGTTCCCACGCCCTGGCGGCGACGGCGCGCACGGCCTCCGCCCGCAGCTGCGGACTGCGGACCACTCCCCCGCTGCCCAGCCGCTCCCTGCCCACCTCGAACTGCGGCTTGACCATCATCACCAGATCGGCGTCCGGCTTCACGCACCGCACCAGAGCGGGCAGTACCAGGCCGAGCGGGATGAAGGACAGATCCCCCACGACAAGATCCACAGGCTCCCCATCGATCGCTTCGAGCGTCAACTCGCGTACGTTCGTACGGTCCTTGACGGTGACGCGTTCATCGCTGCGGAGGGTCCAGGCCAGTTGTCCGTAGCCGACGTCGACGGCGACGACGTGCGCGGCGCCCGAGCGCAGCAGCACATCGGTGAACCCGCCGGTCGACGCGCCGGCGTCCAGCGCCCGGCGCCCTTCGACGGCGAGCCCGAGCGGCACGAACGCCGCGAGCGCGCCCGCGAGCTTGTGCCCGCCCCGGGAGACGTAGTCGGGGTCGCCGTCGTCCTGCGACACGACGATGGCGGCCGCGGTCTCGACCTGGGTGGCGGATTTGGTCGCGACGGACTTGCCGACGGTGACCCGTCCCGCCGCGATCAGCTGACCGGCGTGCTCACGCGAGCGCGCGAGCTTCCGGCGGACCAGCTCCGCGTCCAGACGGCGGCGTGCGACTCCTGCCACGTTCGGTTCAGCTCCTCGTCCCGTACGGCGTCGGGGGCGCCGGAGGTCCCGGACGGGCGTCGAGCGCGGTGAGCGCGTCGCGCAGCCCCCGGTGCACATCCTCGTACACCTCGACGTGGCCGTCCGTGGCGAGGTGGTCGGCGTCACCCAGCCGCGCCAGCCGGGCGTCCACCTCGGGGTGCCCGGTGGGCGTGCGCACGACGTCCAGCGGGGCGGGCGCGGCGGGGCCGTCCCCGGGTCCGGCCGCGCCGTCCGGCGGCGCTGTCTCGCCCTCGACCGGTGTCGGGGCCTCGGGCGCAGAGTCGCTCATGCCCAGACGCTACCCCGAACGGCTGGGGTACCGTCGGTCCCGATGGCCACGATCGAGGAGTGCCGCGCCGCACTCGAAAAGCTCTCGGACTCCCTGCAGCGCGCCGAAGGGGACGTCCGGGCGGCCGCCGCCCTGGACCGCTCGGTGAGCTGCCACATCACCGACCTGGACGTCACGTTCGCGGGCCGTATGGCGGGCGGCCGGATCCGGGTGCACGAGACGGTGGACGGCCCGCCGCGCGAGAAGGCCCAGATCAGACTGAGCATGACCGGCGACGACCTGGTCGCCCTGGTCGGCGGCGACCTCCACTTCGCCAAGGCGTGGGGCTCGGGCCGGGTCAGGCTGCACGCGGGCGTGCGCGACCTGCTCCTGCTCAGGAAGCTCCTGTAGCGGCGGCCTTCGCCCGCGTCCGCGCCGGACGGGCGGCCGGCACCACCAGCGGCGTGCCCGTCTCGGGGTCGTCGATGACCTGGCAGCGCAGCCCGAAGACGTCCTCGACCAGCTCGGCCGTGACGATGTCGCGGGGCGCGCCCTCGGCGATCACCGAGCCGCCGCGCAGGGCGACGAGATGCGTCGCGTACCGGGCGGCGTGGTTGAGGTCGTGCAGGACGGCGACGAGCGTGCGGCCCTGCTCCTCGTGCAGTTCCGCGCACAGGTCGAGGACGTCGATCTGGTGCTGGATGTCGAGGTAGGTGGTCGGCTCGTCGAGCAGGAGCAGCGGGGTCTGCTGGGCGAGCGCCATGGCGATCCACACGCGCTGGCGCTGACCGCCGCTCAGCTCGTCGACGTAGCGCTCCGCCAGCTCGGCCACGCCGGTCTGCCGCATCGACTCCCGGACGACCCGCTCGTCCTCGTCCGACCACTGGCGCAGGATGCCCTGGTGCGGATACCGGCCGCGGCCCACCAGGTCGGCGACGGTGATGCCGTCGGGCGCGATCGACGACTGTGGCAGCAGTCCGAGGGTGCGCGCGACCTTCTTCGCCGGCATCGACTGGATGGCCTGCCCGTCGAGCAGGACCCGGCCCTGCCGGGGCCGCAGCATCCGCGACAGGGCGCGCAGCAGCGTGGACTTGCCGCAGGCGTTCGGGCCGACGATCACGGTGAAGGAGTTGTCGGGTATCTCCACCGACAGCTGCTCGGCGATCACCCGCTGGTCGTAGGCGAGGGTCACGTTGTCGGCGGACAGGCGGTTCACGGTGCTCCTTCGGTGGTTCGGCCCGCGGTCGGGCCCGCTGCGGGAGGCGCCGGCGTTCATATCCGGCCCGCCTTGCGCTCGGTGACCAGCAGCCACAGCAGATAGACCCCGCCGAGCACGCCGGTGACCACGCCGACCGGCAGCTGGTCGGCGCCGAAGACGCGCTGGGAGATCCAGTCGGCGCTGACCAGCAGGGCGGCGCCCATGCACAGCGAGGCCAGCAGGTTGGGGCCGGGGGCGCGGGTCAGCCGGCGGGCGAGCTGCGGGGCGGTGAGCGCCACGAAGCTGACGGGCCCCGCGGCGGCGGTGGCGGCCGCGGTCAGCAGCACGGCGGCCAGCATCAGCAGCAGCCGTACGCGTTCGACCCGCACGCCCAGCGCGTACGAGACGTCGTCGCCCATCTCCATCATGCGCAGGCCGCGCGCGTGGGCGAGGACGAGCGGCACGAGGACGGCGCACAGTCCGAGCAGCGGCCAGACCTGGTCCCAGTCCCGGCCGCTGAGCGAGCCCGTCATCCAGACGACGGCCCGCGCCGCCTCGAACAGGTCCGCCTTGGTCAGCAGATAGCCGTTGACCGCCGTCATGATCGCGGACATGCCGATGCCGACCAGGACGAGCCGGTATCCGTGCACACCCCGCTTCCAGGCGAGCACGTAGAGGGCGAACCCGGCCCCGAGTCCGCCCGCGAGCGCGCCGAGGGTGATCTGGGTGGCGCCCCCGGAGAACAGCACGATCACCGTGAGCGCGCCCGCCGTGGCGCCCTGCCCGAGCCCCAGGATGTCCGGGCTGCCCAGCGGGTTGCGCGACAGCGCCTGGAACAGCGCGCCGCCCAGCCCGAGCGAGGCGCCGACCAGCAGTGCGACGAGCACGCGCGGCAGCCGCAGTTCGTTGACGATGAACTCCTGGCCCGGGTTGCCCCGGCCGAACAGCGTGCGCAGCACGTCGCCCGCGCCGATCGGGAAGTCGCCCGTGCCGACCAGCAGGACGCCGGCCGTGAGAGCGGCCAGCAGCAGCAGGACGACGACGGTCAGCGCCCGGACGTCCAGCCGGACGGAGAGCCCGCCGCGGGTGCGCAGGGTCCTGCCGGTCCGGGCGGCCCCGGACGCCTCGGCCTCCCCGCCGGTCGCGTTGTCGCCTGCGGTCCTCACAGCTGGGCCGTCCTCCGCCGTCGTACGAGAATGATGAAGACCGGTCCGCCGAGGAGCGCGGTGACGATGCCGACCTGGAGCTCGGAGGGCCGGGCCACGAGCCGGCCGAGCACATCCGCGCCGAGCAGCAGCACGGGCGACAGGACGGCCGCGTACGGCAGGATCCAGCGCAGGTCGGGACCGGTGAACGAGCGGACCACGTGCGGCACCATCAGCCCGACGAACACGATCGGTCCGCAGGCCGCGGTCGCGGCCCCGCACAGCACGGTGGCCGCGAGCATGGCGAGCACCCGGGTGCGGTTGAGGTTGGCGCCGAGGGCCCGCGCGGTGTCGTCGCCCATCTCCATGGCGTTGAGCGGCCGGGCGAGCGCGAGCGCGAGGACCATGCCGACCACGAGGAACGGCAGCACCTGCCGGATCGTCGCGTCGGTCGCCGAACTCAGCGAACCCACCGTCCAGAAGCGCATCTTGTTCAGCGCGGCGTTGTCCATGATCATCACGGCCTGGAGATAGCCGTAGAGGGCGGCGCTGATCGCCGTGCCGGCCAGCGCGAGCCGGACCGGGGTGGCGCCCCGGCTGCCGCCGAGGAACCACACCAGCGCCCCTACCCCGGCGGCCCCGAGGAAGGCGAACCAGACGTAGCCGCTCAGGCTGGTCACACCGAAGAACGTGATCGCGGTGACGACCGCGGCGGACGCGCCCGCGTTGATGCCGAGCAGCCCCGGGTCCGCGAGCGGGTTGCGGGTGAGCGCCTGGAGCACGGCGCCCGCGAGGCCGAGGGCGGCACCGGCGAGCAGACCGAGGACCGTGCGCGAGATCCGGTCGTCCACCACGACGTCGCCGTAGGTGCCCGAACTCTGGAACAGCCCGTGCCAGACCTCCCCCACGGACAGCTGTTTCGCACCGACCGCGATGCTCGCCGTCACCACGACCAGCAGGATCAGGACGGAGACGAGCAGCCCGACGGCACGCAACGCACGTCGGGCCGGGGGCGCGGACACCGGGTCCGCGCGCTGTTCAGGAGGACTGTCGACCAACACGTGGTTAGGTTAGCCTACCCTGCCAAGAGCTTGCGATCCCGGTCGGGCGAGGCCGTGTTCCGGCCGGGACCATCGCATCTGACGGACCGTCGGCACCAGTCCGTCACAGGCCCAGCCGCGCCAGCGCCTTCCCCGCGTCCAGCGTGCACGTGCCGTCCCCGGCCCGGGTCCAGGCCGCCGCGCACAGCGCGCGCAGACCGTCCGCCGCCGCGCCGTCGCCGTTCAGCTCCAGCCGGTCGTCGCCCGCCGTGGCCGTCCAGCCGCCGCACCCGAAGCCGTCGCCCTCCTCGGCGACCTCCGGCTGCCCGGTGAGCAACCCGCGCAGATCCTCGTCGACATAGGTCGGCCGGTGCCGCGGGGGCGCCGCCAGCAACTGCGCCCCGTCGGTCACCCCGGTGAGCACCAGCAGCGAGTCCACCTCCCCGTTGAACGCGCCCTCGATGTCGGTGTCCAGCCGGTCGCCCACCACCAGCGGCCGCTCGGCGCCGGTCCGCAGGATCGTCTCCCGGTGCATCGGGGGCAGCGGCTTCCCCGCCACCCGCGGTTCGGCCCCGGTCGCGATCCGCACCACCTCGACCGCCGCTCCGTTGCCCGGCGCGATCCCGCGCCCGCTGGGAATCGTCAGATCGGTGTTCGACGCGAACCACGGCACCCCGCGCGCGACGGCGTAGGACGCCTCGGCGAACCGCCCCCACGTCAGGTCGGGCCCCCCGAACCCCTGCACCACCGCGGCCGGTTCGTCGTCCGCCGACTCGACCGGCTCCAGGCCGCGCTCGCGCAGCGCGACCCGCAGCCCCTCCCCGCCGACCACGAGCACCCGGGCGCCCGCCGGCACCTGCTCGCTGATCAGCCGCGCCACCGCCTGCGCGGAGGTGATGACATCGGCCGCACCGGCCGGGACGCCGAGCTCCGAGAGATGCGCGGCCACCGCGGCCGGGGTGCGCAGCGCGTTGTTGGTGACGTAGGCGAGACGCATCCCGCCGCCGCGGGCCGCCGCGAGGGAGTCGACGGCGTACGCGATCGCGTCACCTCCCGCGTACACCACACCGTCGAGGTCGAGCAGCGCCGTGTCGTACGCCTCGCTCAGGGCCCGGTCAGCGCCCTGCGGCCTCGTCCTGACGCTCTGGCTCATTCCGCATCGCTCCTCGTAAGACGGCTTTCACCCGATCATCCCCCATGCCACCGACACCCGTACGATGCCGGGATGAACACAGCAGGTCACCCGGAACCCCGCACGGGCCGCGGCCTGGAACTCACCCCGTTCCGCGGCCTGCGGTACGACCCCGACCGGGTCGGCAGCCTGGCCGCCGTGACATCGCCGCCGTACGACGTCGTCGTCCGCCCCGACGGCGTGCACCACCTCCAGGACTCCGACCCCCACAACATCGTCCGCCTGATCCTTCCTCAGGCCGACAGCCCGGCCGCCCGCAACGAACAGGCCGCGACGACGCTGCGCCGCTGGCTCTCCGACGGGGTCCTCACCGCCGACCCCGAACCGGCCCTGTACGTCTACGAGCAGCGCGACGGCGCGGGCATGCTCCAGCGCGGCGTCATCGGCGCCCTGCGCGTGACGGAACCGTCCGAGGGCCTGGTCCTGCCGCACGAGGACGTCATGCCGCACGTGGTCGCCGACCGGGCCGGCCTGATGCGCGCCACCTCGGCGAACCTCGAACCCCTGCTGCTGACCTACCGCGGCAACGGCACGGCCACCGACACCACCGCCGTCATCGACCGCACCGTCGCGCTCCCGCCCCTGTTCACCACCACCACGGAGGACGGCTTCAGCCATCGGCTGTGGGCCGTCACCGACCCCGCCGACCTGGCCCGCGTCCGCCGCGACCTGACCCGCCGCCAGGCCCTGATCGCCGACGGACACCACCGCTGGGCGACCTATCTCAGGCTGCGTGCCGAGCACGGCACGCCCAGCCCCTGGGACTACGGCCTGGTCCTCCTGGTCGACACCGCCCGCTACCCCCTCAGGGTGCGGGCCATCCACCGCCTGCTGCACGGCCTGCCGGTCGCCGAGGCGGTGGTGGCCCTGGGCGACCGCTTCCGCGTACGCCGCCTCGACGTGCCGCTGGCCGAAGCGCTGGACGCCCTGGCCGACGCCGCCTGCGCGGGCAACGCCTACCTCCTCGCCGGGGACGGCGCCTTCCATCTGGTGGACCGCCCGGACCCCGGCCTCCTCGACCGTACTGTCCCCGCCGACCGCCCCGCCGCCTGGCGTACCCTGGACGCCACCGTCCTGCACGCCACGCTGCTCGCCCATGTCTGGCACGTCCCCGAGGACGACCCGGCCCGGATCGCCTACATCCACGACACCGCCGCCACCGTCGGCAAGGCGGAACGCGACGGCGGTACGGCCGTCCTGATGCACCCCGTCCGCGAGGACGTGGTGCGCGACCTCGCCCGCCAGGGCGCCACGATGCCCCGCAAGTCCACGTCCTTCGGCCCCAAACCCGCCTCCGGCCTGGTACTGCGCGCACTCGACGGCTGACGCGCCCCACGCGGACATGCCGAAGGGGTGGGACCCGAGCCGGATCCCACCCCTTCGTCTCCCTCAGGTCCTATCGAGCCGGCAGGTGCTGCCGGGCCGGGCCGGGTGACTCAGTCGTCGTCGCCCGCCGACGGCAGGTCGCCGTCCTCGTCGCCGGCCTTGACGACGTCTTCGTTCACGACATCGTCCGCGGGCTCGTCGGCACGCTCGGCCTCTGCCTCTGCCTCTGCCTCTGCCTCGTCGAGGGCGTCGACGAACTCCACGCCGTCCAGCTCCGCGAGCCGGTCGGAGGCGTCCGTGCTGCCGTCCTTGTCGGCCTCCACGGCCTTCGCGAACCACTCCCGCGCCTCGTCCTGCCGCCCGGTGGCGAACAGCGCGTCGGCGTAGGCGTACCGCAGCCGCGCCGTCCAGGGCTGCACCGCGTGGGAGGCAAGCTCGGGGCTCTGGAGCGTCACGATGGCCGCGTCGAGCTGCCCCATGTCACGCCGGGCACCGGCCGCGACGAGCCGCATCTCGACCTGGCCGGCCTTGTCGAGCTTCTGCACCTCGGGGGCCCCGGCCATGTCGAGCGCCTTCTCCGGCCGGCCGAGCCCGCGCTCGCAGTCCGCCATCAGCGGCCACAGCTCCGCGCCCCCGGTCATCCGGCGCGCGGCCCGGAACTCCGCGAGCGCCTCGGCGTACTTCTGGTTGGCGTACGCGGCGAAACCTGCCGCCTCGCGTACGGCCGCCACACGCGACGCCAGCCGCAGCGCGACGCGGGCGTAGCCGTAGGCGCCCTCGGGGTCCTCGTCGATGAGCCGCGCGACCATCACCAGGTTGCGGGCCACGTCCTCGGCGAGCGTCTTCGGCAGACTCTGCAGCTCCTGCCGTACGTCCTTGTCGATCTCGTCGCCCGTGACGTCCTCGGGGATCGGCAGCCGTTTGATCGGCTCGCGGTCGCCGCGGTCACGGTCGCGCTCGTCACGGAAGCGTCCGCCGCCACGGCGGTCGTCCCTGCGGTCGTCGCGCCGGTCGTCCCTGCGGAACCCGCCGGGCCGGCCGCCCCGGTCGTCGCGGCGGGGGCCACGGGCACCCCGGTCGTCACGCCCGCGGAACCCGCCGCGCTCACCACGGCTGTCGTCCCGCCGGAACGAGGGACGGTCGCCCTCACGGCGGTCATCCCGACGATCGTCACGACGGAACGCAGGACGGTCACCGCGGTCGGGGCGGTCGTCACGACGGAACGAAGGTCGGTCGCCCTCACGGCGGTCATCCCGACGATCGTCACGACGGTCGTCACGACGGAACGCAGGACGGTCACCGCGGTCGGCGCGGTCGTCACGACGGAACGAGGGTCGGTCACCGCGGTCACCGCGCTCGTCGCGGCGGAAGCCTCGGTCGCGGTCGCGGTCGTCCCGGCGGAAGCCGCCGCGGTCACCGTCCCGGCGGTCATCGCGGCGGTCATCGCGGCGGAAGCCTCGGTCCCGGTCGTCGCTCCGGCGGTCGTCACGCCGGTCGTCACCGCGGCCGTAGCCGCCACGGTCGTCACGACGGAAGCCGCCCCTGTCACCGCGGTCGTCGTCACGCCGGTACGACGGGCGGTCACCCTCCCGACGGAAGCCACCCCGGTCGTCGTCACGACGGAACGAGGGACGGTCGCCCTCACGGCGGTCATCCCGACGATCGTCACGACGGAACGCAGGACGGTCGTTGTCACGGCGGAAGGTCGGACGGTCGTTGTCACGACGGAAGCCGCCGCGGTCACCCCGGTCGTCGTCACGGCGGAACGCCGGCCGGTCACCGTCCCGACGGAATCCGCGGTCACGATCACGGTCACGGTCGTCACGGCGCGGACCGCTGGGACGGTCGTCACGGCGCGGGCCGCCCGAGCGGTCGTCACGACGGAACGCGGGCCGGGGTCCGCGATCGCTGTCGCTGTCGCGCCAGCTGCCGCCGCCGTTACCGCCACGGCTGTCGTCGCGGCGGTAACGGCCGCCGTCACCACGGTCGTTGTCACGCCTGTCGCTGTCACGACGGTCACCGCCGCGGCGATCGCTGTCACGACGGTCATCGTCGCGGCGGAATCCGCCACGGTCCCCGCGGTAGCCGCCTCGATCCCCCCGGTCGCCGCGGTCACCACTGTCCCGTCGTCGCTGGTCGCGCTCCGGTCGATCGTCGGGAGAGTTGGTGGACATCGGTGACTCCTGTCTTCGGTACCGCAAGCATTGTAAAAACAAAAGGACCCCTGGTCCCAGCTGAACGCTGGGACCAGGGGTCCTTTCCAAAGATTGTTCGGCGGCGTCCTACTCTCCCACAGGGTCCCCCCTGCAGTACCATCGGCGCTGTAAGGCTTAGCTTCCGGGTTCGAAATGTAACCGGGCGTTTCCCTCACGCTATAACCACCGAAACCCTAATGGTTTCGAGCGAACAAGCACACTTTTCTGTTATGCGTTCTGCTCTGTAACCGGC
>NZ_AGBF01000044.1 GCF_000225525.1 Streptomyces zinciresistens K42
AGACACCCCACCGTTCTACCCCAAGACCCCCGACCCTCCCGCCTCTCGAGCCGGGGGCCCACGAGATCACAACTCCACACACGCCCTAGAGCCGTGGAGGCGACGTGGGTCTGGGTGCCGGTCAGGTGGGCCTGCACGGCGCTCGGGTGCGTGGGGTGGGTGTCGAGGCGGACATGGGCGTCGATGGCGGGAGTCATGTGGGGGTCTCATCTGTTCTGCCGGTGGCCGGGCCTTCGGGTCCGGCCACCGGCGTACTCGGGGGGTTATCGGGTTGCTCGTGTGGATCGGGCGGCGTGGGCGGCCGTGGTGGTCGGCGGGCCGGCGCGGATAGCAGGCGCCGGTCGCCGCTGCTGTGGCGGGGTGCCTCCGGTGGCGTGCTGCCAGCGGGTGCGGACGGCGGCGATGTCGGCGAGGGCGCGGCGGGCGCCGACGACGAGCTGGAAAGGGGTGTTCGCCGGGTCGCCGGCGTACGCCTCGATGCGTCGTCCGGTGTGTTCGGCTGTGGCCAGGAGGGAGCGTTGCAGGGCGCGTTCGGCCCAGTGCTCGACGGATCCGGCCGGTTCGGCCAGCATGCGCAGGACTTCGCCTGGTTCACGGCCGTTGTCCAGCAGGCCGCGCTGCTGGGCTTCCCACAGGACGGTGACGGGGTCGATGGGCTCGTTGCGGCGGGCGAGGGTGGTCAGGCACTGCCACAGGCCAGCGTGCAGCGGCAGGGTGAGGTCGTCGGGGAACAGCCACCGGATGGCGTCGATGTCGGCGGGGCGGGCGGTGGCGGTGGCGAGGAGCAGTTGCTCCTCCTCGGCCGCCTCGGTGTGGTCCGGGGCGAGATCGGGGGACGGTGCCGGGGTGCGGGGGAGGACGCCGGAGCGCGGGGGAAAGCGGTTTGCGATGTCGTCCACGACCGCGGCGAGTGCGTCGGCCTCGGCGAGCACTGTTTGGGCGGGGAGCGGGAGGCTGGCGTCGTGGACGGTGTGGATGAGGTGTTCGGCTGCCGTCAGCAGGCGGCGGCGGGCGTGCTCGGCCTCGACCATGCGGGCGTAGGCGGGGGCGTGGCTGGGCCAGGGGCAGACCTGGACGAGTGTGTGCAGGTAGGGGGCGTTCAGCCCGCGCGCCTGCTCTCGGCTGGTGGTGAGCACGCGGTCGAGCCACGTGGTGTTCTTCGCGTGGTCGGCGGGGTCGGGGCGCGGCAGGGTGCTGATTGCGGTGTACAGGGCGGCGTGCGCGGCGGTGGAGAACGAGTCGGCGGCGATGCCGCTCACGTCGTCCAAGCGGTGCGGGTCGAGGAGGAGGGCCCCCAGGAGTGCCTGCTCGACGTAGAACACCGGCTGGGGCGGTGGGACGGCGCCGAGGTCGTCTTCGTCGGGTTCGGGAGTGGGGGTGTGGGGCATCAGGCGGCGAGGGTGAAGTCGTCGGGGTCGAGGGTGACGCCGAGGTGCGGGGCGAGGAGGTGGCCGGCGAGCAGTGGGGGAACGGCGTTGCCGATCTGGGAGAACTGCTGGCCCTTGTTGCCGGCCCAGGGGTAGTCGGCCGGGAAGGTCTGCAGGAGGCCGGCCTCGCGGGCGGTGATCCGGATCGGCTCGGGAACAGTCGACGCGGAGGCGTCCTCGGTCGGCGGCGAGGCGGGCTCGGCGACCCAGGTGCACTCGTTCGCGCGGTGTCCGAAGAACAGGGTGCCGGCCGGCTCGGACAGGGGCCGGACGGTGGCGTTGGCCTGGTTGTTGCTGCGCAGGGACCAGGACCAGCGGTGGGCTTCGGCAGTGAAGGTCGGTGCCGGAGCGTCGGCGGCACGGTTCTCGCGGGTGCCGTGCCGGGCCGCCCACCCCGCGCCTTCGCGCCGGGACTGCAGGACCACCCCGGCCGGCCGGGGCATCCAGGTGCCGCGCTCGCGAGCGTCGGAGAGCGTCTTGCGGGAGCCCGACGGGAACGGCTCGGGCCCTCCGCCGGGCCCGCCGCCCGCGCAGACGGTGGGGACGGGGCGGTCGGTAGCTCCCCAGCCCAAGGCTTCGGCCATGCTGACCCAGCGGGCACGGCCCGGACCGAACAGCGAATCCGGTTCGGCGAGTTGGGCGTGCGTAGGTGTGGGCGGCTGTGCCGGCCGGACACGGGAGGCGAGGAGGATCGCCCGCTTCCTGGTCTGGGGAATCCCGAAGTCGGCGGCGTTGAGGATCCCGTACCAGACGGAGAACCCCCACCCACGCAGGACGGCGGCGTACTGCTTCCACAGGGGCAGGACGTCCGGGACTTCCTCCATGGCGACCCAGTCCGGCTCGCCCGCCGCGTTCAGGGCGTAGAGGTAGCGCATGGGCTCGGCGGCGAGCAGGGAGCGCTCGTCGCGGCAGGCGGCCAACAGGCGTTCGCGGGTGTCGCGGCCGATGGCCAGATCGGCGACCGCCGCGTGCACCAGCGGCTGGTCGAGCAGCCCGAGGCGCTTGCCGGCCATGCTCCACGCCTGGCACGGCGGCGAGGCGATCACCCCGCGGGTACGGCCGACGAACGGCCAGACCGGATACCTCGCCACATCGCACCGGATGGTCAACTGCCCAGCAGCCGCACGGGTGTTGCACGCCCACTGGTCCCATTCCAGCCCGACGTCGCGCACGCCGAGGACCTGCAGGGCCCTGCTCCACCCGCCCGGCCCCGCGAAGAGGTCGAGGATCACGTGGCCAGCCCGAAACCGTCCTGCGTCAGCGCCTCGGCATCACCGCGGCACGCCCAGGGCGAGCAGCCGTCCTCGACACCGCTCTCCAGGACCTCGGCCTCTTCCACGCTGAGCTGCAGGGCAGCCCGCTCGGCGGCGGTGACGTGGTCGATCGGCGCCTGGCTCAGCGGCACGCGCGAGCGGTGCAGGAACGCCTCGCCGAGCAATCGGCTGCCCGACGCATTGGCGCGAGCATTGCCCTGCCGGATGGCCGCGTCGAATTCGACAACGTCCGCCCACTCGGACGGGGAGGTATCTCGAATATGCCGCCACTGCGCATTGCCGTGGAACGGGCACCCCAGGCAGCTCGACTTCGGCGTATCAGCGAGCCCAAACGACGTCAGATAGCGCACGCAGTCGGACCTGCTCCACGACATGTCCAGTAGCGGGTGCCGGTTGCGCATGTACTTGACATCCGCGTCCTTCGCGCGATGGAATTCGTCCGTGGATATGCCGACCCACTGCTCGGCGAAAACTCCCTTCGGTATGCGGCTCGGGTAGGGGTAGCCGAGCAGTTCGCGCACCTTCTGCTTTATCGGCTTCACCTTATATTCGCCGGTACACTGCCGCCGCGTCATCCCAGGTCGCCCGTCCTGATTTAGGATATGCAGCGGCATGGAGGCAAACCGGTGATCGGGATTTAGGGCATCGCTGCGGATATTTCCGGCCGACACGCGAAGTATCGGTATGTCCGCAGGGGCGGCTACCTCCCTTTCCAGTCGGTCAAGGTGGGCATAAACCGCTCGGGGCTCCCATCCGGTGTCGGCGAATATTGCGTAGTCGACCTTGGGGAGGACACCTTCGGCTGACAGGGCAAGGAGGGTGCTGGATTGGACTCCCGCGCCGAGGGAAAGGGCGCGGAACTGGGGCTGATCTGAAATGGGCTTGTCCTGGGGTAGAGGGAGGTGCGGCGTGCGCTGTGGTCCTGTCGACCGCTTAGTGGCGCGGACGGGAGTGGGCGCGCAGCGTCGTGGGCATCTCCAGACGTGTGGTCCCGCGCTCGTCCGGCTCGGGGTGCTGTCAGGTCCGGCGCCGGGCTGCGGGGGACGGCGGCGTCGCGTTGCACAGGGTTGGACTGCGGTGCAGGAACTCCGGGCGCGTCGTGAAGGAAGCGAGACGGCGGGACAACTGCTGGGCAACGGCGCGATAGGTGGTGGCGGCGCGTTGCAGTTCGCGCTCAGCGCGACCAAGTTGATCGGCGCTCGTTGCGGGCGTGGGGTCGGCGTCCTCGTCGAGGTAGATCTCGGTGCGGTGATGAATGGCGAGGTTGCACAGGGTGGCGGCCAGCGAGATCTGCGCGCAGGCCCCCGCAAGGTGGGCCAGGGATTCGGCGCCGCCCTCCGTCGTCGGATACCGGCTGACCGACAGGTCGTGGACCTGCCGGGTGCACTGCGCGGCCAGCTCGTGCACCCGCAGACTGAGGGGAGCGATCTCGCGGACCGGCTTGGCGATCTCGCCCTCCCGGATACGTCTCGCCTCGGCGGACAGCTCCCTCAGAGTGCGGGAAACCTCGCCGAGTAGACGGGTGTGCTCGGTCAAGTCGACCATGTGCGGGGCTACTCCGGTCCGGTCAGTTGCGCTGCGGGAGCGTTGCAGGGGACGGTCGGCGTCGGGTCGGGGGCCTGCCACAGGAAGCGTGCGACGTGGTCATTGCCGTGGCCGGTCCGGGGACGGGAAACGGTGTGCCATCCGGCTCGTGGGGGACGGCGGGCGATCAGGTGCCAGCCCGCACCACGCAGGGAGGCGCCGCTCTCGCCTTCCTGCGTGAACGTGATCAGACGCCGGTATCCGAGAGCCTTCGCTGCGCGCCACGATGCCCCGTAGAGCAGCGAGTTCGCGTTGCGTGTGCCGTCGCTGGCCGTCCGGGTGACTTCCAAGGTGACGCCGTCGTCGAGATGGCGGGCTACGGGCCGGCCGACGATCGCGACCGCGCGGAGGACGCCGTCCTTGTCGGCGGCGCCGACGGAGAAGATCTGCCCGGCGGGCGGCGGGTGGTGACGGTGCCAGGTCCGTACGAACTCCTTCGCCTGGCGCGAGCGGACCGGCACCAGGTGCAGGAGAGTGCTGCTCACGCGGCTGTCCCGAAATCGGACTGCGTGGGCATGTGCTTCGCTACCGCGCGGGCCGTGATCGCCTGCGACGCGCGGTCGGACGCGGCGGACAGTTCCCTCGCCCCGGGCTCCCGGTACCACGGCCGTAGATCGAGCATGGCGGCGCGCATGCCGGTGGCGAAGCAGAGAGCGGTGCCCTTGGGCAGGGCGCGGATCGCGTCGGCGGGCAGGATCCGCTCCTGCCGCATCGAGACCGACGTGCTCTTGCCGGATTCCGAGTGCGAGGTGGACGTGGTCTGCACGTCGTGGTCGCCGATCAGGCGGGAGAGCTTGTCGGCGAAGTCCGGGTCGTCGATGCCGGAGCCGATGACCTTGACGGTCGAGGCGGACCACATGGCGTCCATGCCCGCGTCCCCCCAGACTTTCTGGCCCTGGCGGTAGGACTGCAGGATCGTGATGGGGATGATTCCGCGGCTGCCGAGGTGGGAGTACAGGTCGGGCAGGTCGCTGATCTTGCACACGTTGGCGGCCTCGTCCAGGATCGCCAGCATGGGCGGGTCCAGGCGCCCGCCGGCGCGTTCGGCCTGAGCGGTCGCGGCCCGCATCACCGAGTCCGCGCACGCGGCGATCAGCGCCGAGGCGCCGCCTCCGCCGTCCTTGCTCAGCAGGAAGAGGGTGTCGGTGGAGGTGACGAACTGCTCCGGCCGGAACTCCGGGATGTCCTTCTGCGGCGTCACCCAGGCGGCGATCTCCGCGTTCAGGAGGGCTGCGGCGTACTGGCGGGCGGTCTCGTAGATGCCGTCGCGGGTCTCGGGCGGGCCCTCCACGGTGCCCTTGAGCTGGGCGGCGACGGCGGTGAAGCCGTGGTCGCGCAGGATGTCCAGCGGGGTGCGGTCGGCGGGGAAGGCGAGCCAGGCCATGATGTCGGTGATCGGGCGCTCGTCGAGCGCTGCGGCCAGCAGGAGCTGGGAGAGGATGTTGCTGCCGGCCTTGGACCAGAAGTCGCCCTGCTGGGAGGCGTCCACGGACGCGGCGAGGAAGTGGCCGGCGAGCCGGTTCGCGCCGTCCAGGGTCTTCGCGGAGGCGAGGGGGTTCCACCACATCTCGCGGGCGGCGTGCGCGATCTGCTGCGGGTCCATGGTCCACACCGCCCCGGCCTGGGCTCGCGCTTCGTAGGCGGTGGTGAAGGCATCGCCGGCGGCCTTGTTCGACGTCAGCAGGACTGGGCCGGGTGCGTTGAGCATGGAGGGGATCGCGAGGGAGGTGGTCTTGCCCGAGCGGGGTGCCATGATCGCGACGGCGACGTCCTCGAACCCCATCCGGACCTCGTGCCGGGTGCCCTGCAGGTTGCCCAGGAGGATGCCGGTGTCCTTGGCCTGGATGTGCTTGGCGTTCTTCAGGCTCGGTCGCAGGGAGCGGGCCTTGTCGGTGATGGCTCTGGACATCAGGGGCTCGATGTCCCGGGCCTTGGCCATGTCGGTGATCTTCTTCCGGCCGCCGGCCGAGCTCTTGTGCCGGGCCCACAGGAGGCCGACCACGGCAGTGAGGGCCAGGAACAGGACGACGGGCACGATGCGGGCGCCGACCAGCAGGGACGTTTCTCCCATGGTGGGCCAGACCTGCTCGGGGTGGAGCAGGGCGGCCGTGGGCTGGTAGGGCGCCCAGGCGGCCCCCGTGAGGGTGGCGGTGAGGTTGCCGCACAGCCAGGCGAGGTGGGCGAGTGGGATGGCGAGGGCCGCCAGGCCGAGCAGGAGGCGCAGGGCGAGGTCGTACCCGTCGGTGTTGCTGGTGGAGGAGGGTGGCAAGGGCTGGGTGCTTCCGGGCGGGGGCGGGAGGGCTAGCGGCTGTGACCGCGCTGCGGCGGCGAGTGCCGTGCGGGGATGGGGGCCGGCGGCGTGCCGACGGGCCGGGCGGCGAGGGAGCGGACGCGGTCCTCCAGCGCGGCGGCGAGGTAGACCGCGGGCACGTCGACGTACTTGCGGGTGACGATGTTGGGGTTGAGGGTCGGCAGCCTCTGCTCGCCGGCGGTGCGGTACACGGGTTCCGGGTCGGCGAGGGCGGCGGTGAACGCGGTGACGAGGTGGGGCGGGGTGTGGGCGCCGAAGCGCGCCTGCCACACCGGCGGGCGGTTCGGGGCGAGGGTGGCGGTGACGAACCAGGAGCCCGGTTCTTCTGCGCTGCCCAGCCGCTGGACGTAGGCGGTGCCGTCGGACGAGACGAGGCCGTCGGCGCCGGCGGCAGAGGGATTCCAAGCGACGTGCCGGAGCGGTCCGAACGGGTCGTGGGACTCAGCTGCCGGCGGGGCTGGGTCGGTGAGGGCGTCGGTGAAAGCGGCGATGAGTTCGACGGGGGTGCGGGCGCCGAAGCTGGCGTACCAGGCGGGCCAGCCGGGCTCGGCGGTGTGGTGGAGGGTCCACCACTGGCCGTCGGGGTCCGGCTCCAGGCGCAGGAGGGCCTTCTGGTCGGGGCTGGAGAGCAGCACGCGCGGCATCAGCGGGTCATCGCCGTGGCTCCAGCCGCTGGCGCGGTGTAGGGGGACGGTGATCCAGGCGGGGTCGCCCCCGCCGGCGAGGTGGCGCGGGGTGATGAAATCGACCTCGACGGTGTCCGCGGTGGAGGACATGGTCACCGCCTCGTCGCGCGGTAGCCGGCGTGCTGGGCCGTGAGAACCGGCAGGTGCGGGCGCTTGGGCTGGGGGCCGGCTCGGCGGGTGGCGGTGTGGATGTCGAGGATGGCGCGGCCGTGGCAGGCCCAGTCGTCCAGGTAGCTCCAGCACTCGGCGTGGTGCTCGTCCAGCGCGTCGTCGTACGCCTCGCTCCCCGGTCCGGTGCCTTCGGGGAGCTGGGCCGCGGTCTGGCGCCACTGCGCGTCCAGAGCGTCGAGGCGGTTCAGCGCCTGCTCCAGGATGGTCAGCTGTCCGGGCCAGCTCTTGCGCGTGAGGTGGGCGGGCAGGTACTGGAGCTGGAGGCGGGCGGTGGCCAGGAGTTGGCGGGCTCCGGCGCGGGTGGTGGTGAACGCCGCGGCGGTGTCGGAGTCGCGGACGGCGGCACGGCGGCCGTAGGCGTCATCGTCGAAGGGCCAGCCGTCCAGGTCGGTGTTGAACTCTGTATAGGCGTCCCACGAGGCCAGGATCCGGTCGCTGTTGTGCAGGTAGCGGTTGAGGCGCCGCAGCGAGGTGCGGCGGTGGTTCAGGGTGCGGGGGATGAGGCGGTCCTTCCGGTTCAGCGGTGGGCGGTCGGCTGGACGGCTGCGGTGTGCGGAAGGCGCGGCGCGGGGGTGGTCTGCCGGCGGCGTGCGGCGCGGACCTGGGCGCCGATTGCCTTCATGCGGGCGGTGTGGGCGTCGACGACCTGCTGCGGGCTCAGCGGGCTCGGCTCCTTGACGGCGCTGTGGTGGGCGGTGTGGTCGAACATGCCGCGCTGCAGCGGGCTCCGGTCGGTCAGCGCCGTGAGGAAGGCGCCGGCGAGGCGGTCGGGGACGTGCTCGTCGAGGAAGGCGTGCCAGATGCGCGGGCCGGGGTACTGCGCGTCGCGGGCGTCTCGGGCCTCGATGTGCCAGGACGGCAGGTGGTGAAACTCGCTCATCGGGCGCCGTTCGATGTAGCAGAGGGAGTCCGGCGAGTGCGCCGCGCCGGCCTCGTCGCGCCGCCAGCCCGCTCGGGTCACCGGTTCCCAGGGGTCCTGGGGCGGCGAGGCGGGTGCGGCGAGGGCGTCGGTGAGGCCGGAGAGCACCTCGGCCGGCACACGCTTGCCGAACTCGGCGTACCAGCCGCGCCCGTTGTCGCTGTTCTCGGCCCGCAGCCGCCACCAGGCGGACGTGGTGGACTGCGGGTCGAACTGCAGGCGGTAGCGGTGATCGGGGCTGCGCATCACGATCTCGGCGTCGAGAGGGTCGGAGAGCGTGGTCCATCCGGCAGCGGCCAGGCCGTGGGTGACGTGGCGGGCGTCACCGGGGCCGGCGAGGTGGCGGGGGCCGGTGTCGAAGGGGATCTGCCCAGCGTGCTTGTCGGCGAAGGAGGCGAGTTGCCGTTCGCTCAGCGGCACGGTCCGCACTCCGGCTCGCTCTCGGCCGTCTTGTGCAGCGCGCGCAGTTCGTCCAGGACGTAGTGGAGGGTGTGCTGGTCGCTCTGCTCCCAGGCGGCGGTGCGCAGTTCGGCGACCAGGAGGCTGACGTGCGCCGTGCCGACGCCGGTCTGGTGTTCCTGGATGGTGCGGGCGAGGGCGCGCAGGGTGTCGGCGAAGTGGACGGGCAGGCCCGTGTACTCGTCGAGGAGCGGCTCGATGAGGGCGAGGGCCTCGGCGGGGTCGGGGTTCTCGCGCAGGTACTCGGTGAGGTCCGCGAGGGTGTCGGTCAGGGTGTTCAGGGCGTCCGGGGTGGGGGCGGGCATCGTGCTCCTTGAAGGCGGCGGGGGTTCAGCGGCGGGTGCGGGCGCCGCCGGCGGGGGCGTGAGGGCGGGTCTTGGTGCGGGGTCGGGCGTTGTGGACGCTGTTGCGGGCCCAGGTGGCGGCGCGGGCGGCGGTGATCCGGGCCTGCTGCCAGGCGCCGAGCTGGGAGGGCGTGACGGAGACCGACCAGGTACGGATCTGCGCGCTGCTCGGCACGCGCCCGCGCGGGCGCATGACGGGCTCGGGGTTGGCGAGTTCGGTGGCGAAGGCTTGCACCAGCTGCATCGGGGTGTTCGGCGTGAAGCTGGCCGTCCAGCCGTTGTGCTGCGTGTCTCTCGCTCCGGCCCACCACGTCGCCGAACCGTCGGGACCGTGCTGGTAGCGCAGGCTCGCGCTGCCGTCCGGGCTGGTGGCCACGTAGTGCTCGCCCTCGGCGCGGGTCTGCCAGTGCTGCTCCTGCAGCGGCGCCCAGACGTTGGGCGCGTGAGCGGAGCGGGGCCGGGTGAGGGCGTCGGTCAGGCCCGCGACGATCTCCACCGGCGTCTGGCGGCCCAGGTGCGCGGACCACTCACCGTTGAGCGCGTCGGCTTTGCCGTGGATGGTCCATCCACCGGGGATGACGTAGGGGTCGTAGGCGACGCGCAGCGCGCGGCTGGGGCTCTCCATGAGCAGCGGGCCGCCGGACTTGGACTTCTCCCGCCATCCGCAGGCGCGCAGGAACTCCGAGATGTGCCGGACGTCGCCTCCGCCGGCCAGGGCGCGGGGCTGGACGAGGTAGTGCTGCTCCGCGCGCTCGCCCGGTCCCCAGCCCTGCCATTGCTTCTTGCTCACCGGTGTCGCCGGGCGACGAGCGGCGCAGGGGCCACAGGCTTCGCCGCCGCGGTGGCGGCCGGCCGAGCGCCGAGGTCCTTGAGGAGGTCCTGGTGCTCGTCCAGGTCCAGGCCGATGTCGTGCAGTTCGTTGGCGGCTCGGCCGAGCGCGAGCCAGACCTCCGCGGGCAGGACGCCGCGTTCGGCCTCGCCCTTGGCGAAGTGGCTTCCGGTGATGACGAGGTGGGTGACGCGGCTGAGGACCCCGGCCTCCGGGTCCAGGACGCGGGCGATGACCTGAGCGGCCTGCGGCGCGGGGAGCTGGGAGAGGTGGTCGGCGAGCTGGCCGAGCTGGCGGGTGATGTCGTCGGCGAGCTTCACCGGCTGAGGGACGGGGTGGGACATGCTCCTCCTGGTGGGCGGACGGTCAGTGGTGGTGGCGGTAACCGATGCGCTCGGTCTCCGCGAGGACGTTCTCGGGCCGGGCGCCGGCCAGCAGGGAGGGGCGGCCGGGGCCGGTCGGGAGGCAGGCGCGCAGATAGCGGCGGAAGAGGGCCGTGGCCAGCCGCGGCTTGCGCCGGGCACGGATGGGCGGGGGCGTGCGGGGTGCTACGGGGTGCTCCAGGCACCGGGCGGTAGACCCGGGTGGCCCCGGCGCGGTGCCGGGACCACCTGAGCCCCTACGGAGTCGGCGGTTCCGCCGAATCCTGCGAAGAGATCGGGTTCGCGGCCGGGCGACGGACCCTCACCGAGAACGGACGGCCTGCGACCGGGCACCGGCCGGAACGGGCGGTGGCGAAGCGGGCGCGGCGGTGGGTGCGCTGCGGCCCGCGGGGTGCTGGAGAGCGGTGCCGATGCCGAGCGCGTCGAGACGCGGCCCGATCGCGCGCAGGGCTCGGGCCTGGGCCTGGGTGTCGTCGCCCGTGAGGCGGTAGATGCCGCTGGGCGGGTCCTGGACGAAGCCGTGGGCGGTGAGGATGGCTCCGGCGCGGTCGTCGGCGGGGGCAGTGGCGATGCTGCCGTCCACCTGCCAGGTCAGAACGACTCGGTCGGGCTGGGAGGGCTGGACGGACGCCAGGGCGTTGTGGCGGGCCTGGGCGAGGGCGCGGTCGTAGCGGGCGAGCAGGTCGTCGGCGATCTGTTCCGCGCTGAGGAACGGGTCGTCGGTCAGGGCGATGCCGTTGGGTTCGGCCACCGCACGGTACGCCTCGTCGGGCAGGGCCGGCGGGGCGAGGGCGGCGATGAGGAACCCGTCGCGGCCGTCGTGCCGGTCCAGGACGGCGAACTGCGCGCCGTCCGGGTGGCTGAGGACGGCGGCCTCGGTCAGCGCGTGCTCGGCGAGGGAGGCGGCGACCAGGTCCAGGTCCCAGATCCGTTCGGCCAGCTCGGCGAGGTCGTCCTTGGCCTCGGCGGGGAGATGAGCGCTGGTCCAGGTGCCGGGGAGTTCGCCGGCGAGGACGTCGGCGTAGGAGGCGAGGCGCTCGGAGGTGGGGTCGTGCATGGTGTCCTTGCGGGTGGGAGGTCAGCGGCGCATCGCGGCGGCCAGCGGGGGCGACGGGGCCGGGAGCGTACGGGGCGGAGGCGGGCAGGCGCACACGGCGGAGCGCTCCCGTTCGGCGGCCGGCACTTCACCGGTGCAGGTGCTGCGGCCGGGGCGCGGGGCGTGCCGGTCGGCGAGCGCGTTGCGCGTGTGGGCGAGATCGGTGCCGATGAGGTGGAGGTACTCCTCGGCGAGGTAGCGCAGGCGCCGGGCGACGTAGGAGTCGGCCGGCCGGCCGAGGTGGTCGTGGAAGTCGGCGACGGCGGTCAGCACCTCATGCAGGGCGGCGAGGATGCCGTCGCCGGGGGCGGTCAGCTCGGTCAGCGCATCGGCCGCCTCGTCGGTGGTGGTGGCCTCGCGGATGCGCTCGGCGACGTGGGCGACGGAGGAGCCGAGCGTGGGGTAACTGGCAGGGCGGGCGTCGGTGTCGAGGTCCTTGTCGCAGTCGACGTGGTAACCGAGTGCCCGCAGGCGGGCGACGGCGCCGGTGGCCAAGCGGGTCTCGTCGTCCCGGTTCAGGCCGGTGGGGGTGCGGTGGTAGGTCTCGTGGAGGCGGATGACGGCGACGAAGCCCGCGCTGCAGGACGCTGTGCGCCTCCAGGTCGCCGCCGCGGGCGAGGAGTTCGCCGGAGTGCGGGTCGCGCCGGATGTCCAGGAAGCGGTCGGTCGAGGGCAGAGGGGCTTCTCCTACGGTGATCGGTGGGCGGAGCGCCGGGCAAGCGGGGGAAGTGCCGGCGGTGCGGGGCTGGACCAAGCGTGCTGCGGTGGTCTCCAGGTCCTGCTGGACGGCGTGCAGACGGCGGGCGATCAGCTCCAGGCCGCGTGCTGCTTCGCCGCCAGCGGGCCCCGGCTGGCGTTCGAGACGGTGCGCCGTGTGCTCGATCAGTCCGCGGACCGTGGCCAGAGGGCCGGCCTGTTCCTCGGCGAGCTGGGTGAGGACGCGGGCGAGCTGGGTCGATGCCGTGGGCGCAGCCGGGATGGCGCTGCTGCCGGTGTGCACGGGGATCAGGTTCAGGTCCTGCTCGATGCGGCGGGCCTGGTCAGAGAGGCGGCGCAGGCTGTCGGCGGGTGGAGCGTGCCAGGCGCCGTCGAGGTGGATCAGGTTGGCGATCAGGTCCAGGCGCCTGGGCTGCGCCTGGACGGCGATCCATCGGCAGCCGCGCTCCTTGCCGGGGATCTCGATACCGGCGGCCCGCGCGAGTCGATGAGCGACCTCCGCCCACTCCGGGCCGGTCAGGTCCCGGTCCTGCGGATGCAGGCGGACGTCCACGTGGAGGATCGCCTGCCGGTCGTCGTCCGGGCTGGCGGCGAACGGGTGCTCCAGGTACGGGTCTTCAAGGTGCTCGGCCCACTGGGTGGCCGTCCACGTCTTCTGTTCGTCGTCCAGAGTGAAGTGGTCCAGGCCGGGCCAGTGGGCGACGACCGTGTGGTCCGTCAGGCCCTCGTCGGGCGAGACCGGCCGGCCCAGCGCCTCTTCGAGGGGGCCGTGGGAGCGGTGCGTGCGCTCGTGCAGGCGGGGGATCACCGGCCGCCCCGCGCGTCGGCGAGGTGGACGAGCTGGCCCAGGGCGGTGGTCGTGTACCAGCCGCAGTCGATCACTTCCTCGCGGTCGGCGAAGCGGCGCAGGAAGGTGTCCTCCATGGCCCGCAGGTGGATCAGGCAGTCGGGGCAGCGGCGCGAGAGGTGCACGAGGTAGCGGGGGTGGCCGGTGGTGTAGGTCTGGGCGCCGCCGGTCGGGTCGCGCAGCCGCCATCCGTCTTCGTCGGTGGGGGTGTGCCAGGACGGGGCGACGATGCGCATCGCGTCTCCCCACAGCTCCCCGCCGGCAACCCCCTTGAGCACGACGACCGTCTCGCCGGCCTGGAAGTGGGCGTGGGTGATGTCCCGGGTGGGAGTGAGCGGGTCGGGCGTGAGGGCGAGGACCGGGGCGGGCGGCGGGGTCCAGGGCGGGGGAAGCAAGCGGAGTCCTTCCACGCAGGGAAATGGCGGGAGGATCAATGGTCCGCAGGAACGCCGGTTTGGCTAACCGGCGTTGTCCGGCTATGTTGCCCCGGCCTCAGCGGAAGGGGTTCTCCGTGCCGAGGTCGTCCTCGCCGGCTGCTTCTAGAAGTTCGAGCAGGTCAGAGCCCTCGGCGTCGCGCTGGTCGTCGTCTCAGCGTGTTCTGCGGATGGCGTCTGTGGCCGCCTTGGCGATGGCGGCGGGGGCGCTGGAGGGCCGGGGCAGGTGCAGCAAGGTGGTCCCCGGCAAGTGGCGGGACGACGCGGTGAGGGTGAGTTGGAGTACGGCGCAGCCGGCGGTCGTGAGCTGCTTGACGCGGGTGACGGCAGAAGTGGTTTCGTCGCTGCCGTAGTGGGCGTCGGTGACGATCACGAGGAGGCGTCCGGCGCCGAGGCGGCTGAGTTCGAGGCCGTGGTCGAGTGCGTTGATGGCGTCGCCGAGGTTGTGGGCGCCACCGTTGGCAGCGAACGTCGTCACGCGCTCTGGTGCTCGGTGACCGGGGCGGGTAAGTGCGGTCAGGTGGTGGTCGTAGGCGACGGTGGCGGTCAGGGAGTCGGGGTCGGTCAGGGCTGCTGCGCGGGCCACGATCCAGGCGGCGGATGCGACGGGCGCGCAGGCGGCGCGCATGGAGCCGGAGACGTCGACGGCGATTCCCACACGCAGCGGTGGGGTGGGTGAGGTGCGGCGGTGGGTCTGGGTGAACGGCTCTGCGGTCGGTATCGATCCGGCGGCGCGCTGGGCGTCGCGGGCGAGGGCGGCGCGCATGTTGAGGCGGCCGGGCGGGGTGGGGCTGGTGGCCTTCTCCTCGGTCCGTTCGCGGTAGGCGGCGGCGCGCAGGGCGCGGCTCAGGCGGGCGGCGGCGCTCTTCTCGGCGGCGGTGGGTCGGCGGGTGCCGGTGACCGGGCTGCTGGAGGGCGCCGGTGTGCCGTCGGGGTTGACGGTGGTGCCGCGGGTGTTGAAGACGCTCTTGGCGGTGGCGGCGGCTTTGCGTCGCTGGCCGGCCCGCTGGGCGCGGTCCTGAGCCTGCGCCGTGGACCGTGACGTCATGGCGTTGGCGGCTGCGGTCTGTGCCGCGAGGTCGGCGGCGTCGGTGGCTGCCGTGCTGTCCATGACCACTCGCACGGCGCCGGACAGCAGGTCGGTGAGGTTCTCCGGCACGGGCAGGGCGGGGGCCGCAGCGTCCAGGGCGTCGCACCATTCTCGACCGTGCGCGAGCATGGTCGTGGCGTCGTGGTCGGCGCACTGGTGGGCTGCGGTCCAGATGCGGGTGAGGGTGGCCAGCAGGTTGGCGCCCAGCACGTTTGCGCACAGATCGGCGACGGCCCGGGTCTCGCCGGCGTCCAGGATGCCGACGTCTCGGCGGCCGAGGATCAGGGCCGCCACGGCGGCGGCGTGCTCGATGCCCTGGAGGGTGGGGTGGGCGATGTCGGGCATGACCAGGGTGCGGGCACTGGTGCGCAGGTACGTGCGGTCCGTGGGCCGCGTGATCAGGTGTGCGCCTTCGACACGGCTCTCCTCCAGCAGGAGCGCGGCCTCGACGACACGGGGGTCCGCACCGTCAGGCTGCGTCCAGACGGAGTGGGCCGCGTGCGCGGCCTCGTGGACGAACACTCCCCAGGCGGCGGGATACCGCTCCTCGTCGCCCACGGTCCGCGGATGGATCTCGTGGGGCTTCAGCGGGGCGAACAGGGCAGCATCCAACTCGATCTCCGCCAGGCCGGGGAAGTAGGCGGCCGGTGCGCCGCTGCGCGTGCCGGGGCGGCAGGTGACGAGGAGGTCCTGGCGGCCGGAGAGGGCGACCAGCCGGTCGCCGAGTTCGGCTCCCACGCGCAGCCAGGCGTTCGGGGAGGAACGGGGTTGCGCGGGCGGGGCGCCGTCGTCGTCCCAGCGCGCGAGGTCGGCGTTGTCGTCCGGCGTGGACTGGACGTGGTGGTGGGCGCTCATCGCGGGCGGCCCCGGAGAGTGGAGCCGGTGCTGCCCGGGGGCTGCCGGGCAGCTGAGGCGGGGAGCTGCTTGCCGAGGGTGAGGGGCGCGATCTTCTTGACGCCGACGGCCTTGATGACGGCGTCGGCGACGGCGTCGCGATCCTCCACGGGAGCGATGCCGACCAGGTTCGCCAGTGCGGCCTTGGTGCCGAGGACGGCCTCGGTCTTCTGGTAGCTGAGCAGTTCACGCAGTTGGGGGGCCCAGCCCAGCTCACCCAGTTCGACCTGGTGGGCGAGGTGGCGGGCGACCCGGACCACCCGGGCGTCGATCCTCAGGGCCAGGGCGAGGTCGTAGTCCGTGCCGATCTGGATCTGCACGCTGAACCGGGACGCGAGCGCCTCCGTCAACACCGCGCCGTGGACGCCGGGGTTGTGGCCTGCCACCACGTAGAAGCCCGGCTCGGCCTTGATGGTCTCGCCCTTGTGGGCCTTGACCTGGATCTGCCTGCGCCCGTCCATCGCGGGATACAGCGCCGCCAGGACCTTCGGTGAGATCAGGGTGGCATCGTCGATCAGCAGGGCGCGGCCCTCGGTCATCGCGGTGACCAGCGGCCCGTACTGGAAGACGTAGCCGCCGCTGTCGGCCTGCGTGTACTCGCCGATCAGGTCGCCGACCGTGGTGTCGCCGTCGCCGGCGACGGTGAGCAGGTCCGGGAACGCCGCCTCGACCAAGCTGGTCTTGCCGGTGCCCGGAGGGCCGTAGAGCAGCACCGGCACGTCGGCGTCGCGAAGACGGTTCAGCGCCTCGACGTCGGGCAGGTCGGCCAGCTCCCGGGGGTGGTAGAGCTGGCCCCCCGCGCGGCGGATCGGGCCGGTCTGGCGGGGTGTGGCTGCCGCGGGAGTGGTTGTGCGGGCCGTGGCTGCCTGGGTGCGGGGAGCGTGGGTGCCCGGTGGGCTGATCACAGCGGTCTGCGCGGCTGCGGCGGTTTTCGCGTTCGCGCGGAACTCCGGTTGCCCGGTGCCGCTCTGGTCGGCCTCGCCGCGTCGCACCAGGGTGAGGGCGGCGTTGCGGACGGCGCCGTGGGAGTGGCCCAGATGCCTGGCCATGTCCCCGATGGTGAGCGGGTCCGCCGGCCGGTCGGCCAGCAGGCGGGCCACCTTGGCCCGTAGTTCGCCGCCCTTGGTGCGCGTTGGGCTGGTAGGCGGTCCGGGTGTGGTCAAACGAGGATCCTTCAGCGGGTGCGGGTGCGGGTGCGGGTGCGGGTGCGGGTGGGGTTTGCGATGCGGTGGAGAGGCTGGCGGCTCTCGGAGCGGATCACGGACTGTGCCGACATCGGCGACCGGGCCAACCGGGGCGTACCGTCGGCGCTCACCGGCCGGCCGAGGGCTCGGTGCAGGTGCACGGGGTGGCCGGCGGTGAGCAGTTCGCCGGCTGCCGATCAGGCCCGTGTGTCCGCTCCGTACCGGATTCCGCCGCTCGGCAGGTGCAGCCCGGTGTCTCTTCGAAGCCGGCCTGGAGCAGGATCCGCCGCCCGGCGGCGTTGTAGCCGGTGGTGGTGATCTCGCCGGTGATGGTGTGCCGGATCGTCACGAACGGCTCTGCTGGTACTTCGGGCAAGGTGGATCTCCTATCGGTGGTCGCGGGAAAGCGGTGGAGTGTTGGGCGGAGGCGAGGCGGGCCCGGAGCTTTCAGCACATCAACGGTGCGTGGCGTGGCTGGACCACGAACGATGGGTGATGACTGCCGACATGCTCCAGGGCGGGTCTCACCGCCCCGCAGCTACTGACCGGCGGGGGATGCCGGTCGGCTGCCGAGGCGGGGTGAGACGTGGGCGTGCGGTGAGCAGGAGGACAAGGGTGAAGGCTGCGCTGGCGGCGGGTGGCTTCGTTGATCTCCAATGACAGCGTTTGTCGACGGTTTCCGGAGGCAGTCGGTGATCCACCGGCTTTGGAATGTGGATGAGAAATGACGGCGCTGCGCGGATGCGAACGTGTCGACGGCCAGCCGCTCGAAGGGCGGCTGGCCGTCGAAGCAGGTAGCGGCAGAGGTCAGTACCTGTTCTGATCTCCGGTGGCGACCGGCGATTATTCACTTGACCCGGTCCGTACGGTGTTCGAGTGAAGGACACTCTGATCAACGAACTCCGCACCGCGTATGACGCCCAACTCCGTGGTGTCACCCCGCCTGGCGGCAGCGCTCGCGTCGAGAAGGACGGCCCGTTGACCCGTGTCGTCGGGTGGCACCGTGGCTTCGTCACGGGCCCACGCGACCTAGGTGTGTACGGGGCCGAACTCGACACACTCATAGCGCGGCAGCGTGACTTTTACGCTGCCCGTGGTGAGGCGGTCGAATGGAAGACTCGCGCCCATGATCTCCCCGCCGACCTCAGCGCCCGACTCACGGCGGCTGGATTCGTCGCCGAGGACAGCGAGACGGTGCTCATCGGGCAGTCCTCACACCTTGCTGCCGACCCCGTCCTGCCTGACGGTGTGGCCCTCCGCCGTGTCACCGCCAGATCAGACCTCCAGCGCATCGCCGCCATGGAGAGCACTGTCTGGGGCGAGGACTGGAGTTGGCTCGCCGACGACCTGGCCGCCCGGATCGAGAGCGCCCCAGAGAACACCATCGTCCTCGTCGCCGAGGCACGCACCGAAGTCGTCTGCGCCGCCTGGCTGGTGTTCAAGGACGGCGTCGACTTCGGCGGTCTCTGGGGCGGCTCGACGCTCAAGGACTGGCGCGGACAGGGCATCTACCGGGCCATGGTCGCCCACCGAGCCCAACTCGCTGCCGCCCGTGATGTCCCTTACGTCTACGTCGACGCCTCAGCCGACAGCGCCCCGATCCTCAGCCGCCTTGGACTGCACGCGGTCACCACGACGACGCCGTATGTGTGGTCGCCCTGAGCTCAGCCGGCCTCGGCGGGCTCTTCGGCTCGTGCGCGGGTGCTGGCGAGGCGGTAGGAGTCGGTGCCGGTCTCGATGATGGTGCCGTTGAAGGTGAGGCGGTCCACGATGGCCGCGCAAGGGGGGGGGGTCGGTGAAGGTCTTGCTGGGTGTACGCCTCGACGGCCGCGGTGCCGCGGCGGTCTCGTGCGGCGGTTGCTGCGCCGGCGTGGACGGTGCGGCCGTAACGGTCGCGGGGCATGTCGAGCGCGACCTCGCACTCGTGATCGATGACCGCCATCTGCAGCCGGAAGGTGCGGGCGCTCTCCACGACGTCCTTCGCCACCGGCGGGGGCCGTCCGCAGTGGGGCTGTCCGGCTGTGTCATCGGGACCGCCCCGTGCCTGTTGCGGTGAGGTGGACGGCCGGTGCGTAGGTGGGCTTCGGCGGGATCGGCCGGGCTGAGGGCGGCGAGGTGGTGGGCGCGGTGGCGCGCTGGGCGGTCCGGCCGGCGGCGGCCTGGGCGAGACGCGTGCGGCGCTCTTGGAGGCCGTTGGGTCGTTCCGGGCGCGCAGCTGCGGCGGACTGCATGGGGTCCACGCGGATGTCGGCGTGCACGGTGTAGCCGTGGCTGCGCAGGTCGTGGACGGCCTGACGGGTGCGGCGGGCTCCGTCGCGCTCGGCCTCGCTGAGCCGGTAGAGCCCCGGCTCGTCGGGGACGGGCTCGAACTGCTCGTGCTCAAGGAACCGGTGGGCGAGGTGGGTGGGCAGGAAGGCGGTGGAGGAGGCGACGAAGCCGTGCTCGGGGTGGGTGCCGAAGGCGAAGTGCGTGCCGGGCTGCAAGGGGGCGTGCTTCTCCTGACGTGGTTGAGTGGTGGCGGTCAGTGGCCACGTGGGGCGGGGCGGACCGCGGCAGTGAGGGAGCGGGCGGCGACGCGGAGCGCCGGGCGGGGGCGGGATGCGCTCAGGCGGGCCCGGCGCAGGACGCGTCCGCCGTCGGTGAATCAGTTTTCGACGGCTGGACATGCTCGGGCCCGTCGCTCCTACGGGGCGATGGGACCCTAATCGGTGTCGTCTACGAGGCCAGGCCGTTCAAATGATCTGGAACAGCCGACCAGATCCCCGGCCGGAACTGCCGCTACCGCTCATCAGATCGCTAGATCTGGTGCGATCGGTGCGTGCGGCTAACCGGGGCACGTTGTGCTGTGATGCAGGTCACTGGAACTGTCGTGAGTGTGCCGGACAGGTCACGGAGGTGACCTCAGAATTGCGATCCCGGATCAGGGACGGCGACCCCGCGGCTTTCGAGGAACTCTTCGACGCCTGCGCCCGTGCCGTCTACAACCATGCCTTCCGTCTGACGGCCGACTGGTCGGTTGCGGAGGACGTCATGTCGGAGACCTTCTTGGCGGTGTGGCGGATGCGCAAGAGGGTGGACGCGGACGGGGGATCGCTGCGTCCGTGGCTGCTGGGTGTCGCCACCAACGTGGCCCGCAATCACCTGCGGAGCAACCGGCGTTACCGTGCGGCGGCTGCCGCGGCGGCGGCCGATGCCGACCGGGGCGCGCTGGAGGTGGCCGACATCGGGGGCCGGGTCGCCGGTCAGGTGGACGACCGCCACCGCCTCGCTGCGACTGTGCGTGCCCTGGCCTCCCTGAAGCGCCGCGAACGCGAGGTGCTGGTGCTGTGCCTGTGGGAGGGCCTGGCGTACGCGGACGCGGCGGCGGCCCTGGGCGTCCCGGTGGGAACCGTCCGCTCCCGGCTGTCGCGCGCCCGCAGGCGGCTCGCGTCACTCGCCGACGCCGAACTCGCCGCGCGGGCGGGCACCGGGAGGATGCCGCCAAGAGCCGCCAGGAAATCCTCGGGGAAGAGGGAACCGGGTGCGCCGGGCCGACAGGTAAGAGGAGACCGCGCAGCCGCGGTCCGGTCCGCACGGGAAGGAAACCGATGAACACCGATCGATGGGCGCATCCCGCCGAGTGGCGTGAGACCCAGGATCTGCTGCCGCCCGCCGAACGGGACCTGCCGGTGGACCGCCACGAGTTCCACAAGGAGCGCCTCATGGCCCTGATTCACGACGAGTCCCGTACCACTGTCCCCGGCACACCGGCCCGCCCCGGGGAGCAGCGCAGCTGGTTCCGGCGTCCGGCCGTCGCGGTGCCCCTCGCGGCGTTCGCCCTGGCCGGGGTGGTCGCGGGAGGTGTAGCGCTGACCGGGCAGGGCGGGGACAGCTCCGGCGTCGCCACCGGGCCGCTGCTGACCACCGACATCGGCACCGCCAGCGTGGCCGGCACCGGCGATCTGCTGGACCGCATCTCGCTGGCCGCCGCCGCGCAGCCGGTGCAGCAGCCGCAGGCCGGACAGTTCACCTACGTGGACGCGGTCACCGCCGACACCTTCGTCCGGACGAAGGACGACAAGAGCAGCGTGGTCAGTGAGAAGCCGCACCGCCGCCAGGTCTGGCTGTCGCCCGACGGCAGGAAGGGGTGGCTGACCGAGCCGGGCGACACCCCCGCGGACGGCATGACGCTCGACTCCACGGAGCAGATGTCGGCGGCGTGGGACGGCCTCGCCAAACTTCCCAAGGACCCCGACGCGCTGCTGAAGAAGCTCTACGCGGACAGCGAGGGCCAGGGCAACAGCCCCGACCAGGCCGCGTTCTCCAGGATCGGGGAGCTGCTCGGCGACAGTGTCCCGCCGGCCGGGCTGGAGGCCGCGCTCTACAAGGCCGCGGCGAAGATCCCCGGTGTCGTCCGGGTGGACAACGCCACCGACGCCAAGGGACGCCAGGGCATCGCGGTTGCCCGGATGGACAAGGTCAGCGGCCAGCGCGAGGAGTGGATCTTCGAGAAGAACTCCCTCGACTTCCTCGGCACCCGGACCGTTCAGGTCACCGAGGGCCAGAACCCGAACGCCGAGGACCGGCTGATCAAGACCGGCACCGTCCTGTACATCAGCGCCGTCACCAGCCGTGCCGTCGTGGACGGCATCAAGCAGACGCCCGAGCGCGCGAGCTGAGGCCCGCCGGGCCGCAGGGGGCCGGAGTTGCCTCCCCCTGCGGCCCGGCGCGGCGCCACCCGCACTCGCCGTGCACGGCTCGCTCCGGCAGCGTGCTCTGTCGCAGCCCCGCTGCGCAGACACTCGATGTCGCAGGGCAGTCCACGGGCACGTAGCGGTGTGGTGATGTGCGTGTGGCGACGCCACAGCTCCTGCCACCATCGTTCCCCCACGTTGCGGTGATTGGGCAGCGGCGCAAGGGTTGTGCGGGCGTCCACGGGGTTCGGCTCGTCAGCGGCCACGGCTCCTCCGGGACGCCGACCGGTGTCGCTGAGCCGGACGGCGGGTGAAGTCGGTCTCCGGCACCTGGTGCGAGTCGAGTTCGCAGGCGCCGCAGGCCACGCTCAAGTCGTGCTCCATCTCGGCATCGCGGTCGGCGAGCAGTGCCATGAGGTCGTCGTGTTCGGTCTGGCGGCGCCGGGCTTCGGCCCATTCGGCGGCATTCTCGTGAGGGGGTGGGGTCAAGGGGACTCCGGATGTGGGGTGGGTCGGGGAGCTACCGGCGCGGCGCGGTACCGGGCGACGGGGGAGAGGGCGGCGGGCCTGCGGTAGTCCCCTGCGGGAGGCCGGTCGAGGTCTCAGGGGCCGGGTCGTAGGCGAACCGCAGCCTGTTCACGCCGGCTTCGTCGGCAAGGGCCAGGACCGACAGGGCCCGGCTGGCCGCTGTCATCAGCAGGTTCGAGGGTGACCCCTTGGCCGCGCCGCGGTTCTCCTGTTTCCACCGGGCAGCCGCGACGAGGTAGTCGCTCAGGGCGCGCAGTGCGGGTTCGGCGGCATCCAGGAAGTGGTCGGTAACCGAGTCCATCTCCGCCGGGGTCTGGGCCGCGGCGAGAGCGTTCAGGTACGGGGTGAGGTCGGGTGCCTGCCAGGAGTGGTCGGGCAGCGGGTGCGCGGTGCGGAAGCGCGCTGCGTCGCGTCGTGCCCACCGCTTCAGGTCGCCGCGGGTGGCGAGGTTGTAACGGGCCGCATGGATCTGATCGGCGTCACGGCCGACGTTGTCGTAGAGGTCGAAGTCTGGGTCACGCGAGGGGATGAGGTAGTCCTTCGAGCGGTCGTTGGTGTCGGGGAAGTCTTCGAGTCCGGGCCTGCTGGACGTGGAAGCCGGCTGCGTCGAGGAAGGCGAGGGCAGATGGCGCTCCTCGACGGGGGCGAGCCGTATGCGTCTCGGTCACCGACGAGTACGGCGAGCAGCTGCTGACGGCGTGGGCCTGGCACGCGGGCTGGGGGTGGTGGTGGGCTCGTCCGCTGTCACCTGGCGGTAGGCAGCGAGGGCTTCTCTGAGACGGTCGGCTGCATCAGCCCGACGTGCGGCGAGGATGTCGATCTGCGTGGCGGAGTACTGCAGCACGCCCGGGGAGTTGATCGGCGTCGTGCCGGCTACGGCGCGCGTCAGGCTGGTGGCCGCCTGCTGGGCGGCATCGGTGAACTGACGGTGGATGTCGTCCAGGTGACGTGCGGCTCTGGTCACGAGGAAGGCCATCACCAGCTCGGTGCCCTCGTGACGGAACCTGAGCTCCGACGGCGTCATGCCAAGGACTTGGTGCACCATCTCGGAACCGGGTACAGCGGGGGGCTGGGTGTCGGAGGTTTCCATCAGGGTCTCTCACCTGCACAGTTGAAGGTGGTTGCCACGGGAGGCGGCAGTGGAAGGCCGGCCGGTGTGCGGAAATCCAGGTCTGGCTTCATGCTGTGCTGAAGTCGTAGCCGAGGTCGTCGAACGATTCCTGTTGGTAGCCGAAGACGGACTCTTCGAGCATGGAGAGCCGCTCGCAGTGGGGGTTCTCCCGGTAGGCGTCGCTTCGGCTGCCGACGTAGTCCTGCTTGTGTGCTTCTGCCGTAGCCGTTCGAACGAAGTTGCGCGAGGAGATACGTCCCCACTCAGTCATGTCGGTGGCGGTGCTGTCTTTCATCCACACCCAGATGCCGTTGCCGAGCTTCATGATGCTTTTGGGGTGATACAGGCCGTCGGTGGTGCGGTGACGGCGAGGACTGTGGCGTTCCCCGAGGTCTCGCATCATGGCCTGGCCAGCCTTCTTGATCACCAGGCCGAGCAGTTCCTTGCGCGGTGCGAGCCGCTCGCAGAGCGCTTCGAGAAGCTCGTCCTGGTAAATGCGGCCGGTGTCGGTGGTGACCTGCTGGGCGGCCTCCAGTGCGATCTTCCGCAGGACGGGGTCGGAGGTGAATTTCACGGAAGGTCACGCTCCTCCCACACCGAAGCCATCTCGGCCACGGCCGTGGCCGCATGCGCGATGACCTCTCGGGTCACGGCCCGGCCGGGCGGAGCGAACTCGGGGTCGTACAGGGCGAAGGTGCGGCTGCCCCGGACCTGAGCGAGTGAGGGCAGGACCTCGCACAGCAGTTGCGTGGCGACGCGGCGCTGGCGTATGTCCTCATCTATCCGGGCCCTTCGCTCCGCCCAGGCACCCTGGAGGGTCAGCTCACCGTCGGCGACGCGGGAGGCGAGGGCGGGGTCCTCGTCCCGGAGCCGCGCGAGCTGCGCTTCTGCCGAGTCAGCCTGCGCCTTCTTTTCCCGAGCCGTTTGGTATGCCTCGTCGATGCCCACGGCGCCGGCGATCACGGAGTCGACGAGATCGGGGGTGTAGCGCAGGACGACGTTCGCCTGGCCGATGCGTCCCAGGGAGACCCCGGCCTGTTCAGAGACTGAACGGGCGGACCGTTCAGTCTCTGAACGGAGGTCGTGTTCAGAGACTGAACACGCCTTGGCTGCGATCATCGCTGCTTGGCCCTTCGACAGGCTGCGGCGGCGGAGGTTGACCGACAGGGTGTAGGCACTCGGGTTGTCGCCGCTGTAGGTGACGTACTCGGGTTCGACCTCGGCGAGTTCGCAGGCCCGGAGCCTGTTTCTGCCGTCGAGGATCCGGCCGGTGGAGTCCAGGACGATGGGCTGGAGCTGACCCAGGTCGCGGATGTCGTCGGCGAGGGCGTGGAGTTCGTCCTCGTCGAGCATGGGGAACAGGGCGGTGGTCGGATGGGCTTCTATGGTGATTCCTTGCGGGGTTGTCGTCGGAATTCGTGAACTCGGCGCTCTTTAATCTCTATGCGTTGAAGTTCCGGTTCCGATTCCCAGGGTTGGATCGGCCGTGTTCCCAAGTGGTTGGGGGTTCTTCGCGTGCAGGCAAAGGTGTGATGAATCGTCAGCGTGGGTGACGGTTCGTCGGTATGGTCGACGTATGGTCCGTCAGGGTGAACGACCGGGCGCATGAAGCTCGTCGCGCTGCGAGGCGGCGTTACCGACGAGGTGTTGCGGACTGCTCAGGATGTCGAGGACTTCGAGCAGGAGATCGTCGACGAGTACGTGCTGGCGATGGCCGCTGGTGGGCTGAGTGACGGGCATATCCGCACCACCCGGGCGACGGTGATCGAGTTTGCCCGGTCGCTGACTGGGCCGCTGTGGGAGGCGACGTTCGCGGAGGCGGACAGGTTCCTGGCGGAGCAGCGGCGGATGGGGCATGCCGTGAGCACTCGCGCGGGCAAGGCCGGAGCGCTGGCGCGGTTCTATGAGTTCGTGATCGCGCGCTATCAGGCGCCGATCCATCGGGCGACAGGCGTGATCGTCGAACAGCCGATCGATGAGTTCAATCGGCAGTCCGGCGCGTCGCTGGGAAAGGTTCGGGTGCCGCCCGCCGACGTGGAGGTCGACGAACTGTTCAACGGCTGGCGGCAGTCGATACCCGAGGCCCGCAAGTACCTTCCCGCTGCCAGGGATTACTTCGCCGCCTCGCTGTGGCGCCGCCTCGGGCTGCGGATGAATGAGACGGTCATGCTCGACATCCGTGACTGGCGCCCTGACCTGGGCGGGCTGGGCAAGTTTCACGTGCGGTTCGGGAAGGGCTCGCGCGGGCGCGGCTTCAAGGCGCGCCTGGTTCCGGCGATCAACGGCGCTGATCAGCTCGTCGACTGGTGGCTGGCCGAGGTCCGTCACCAGTTCGGTGACGACTGGGCTGATCCCGATGCGCCGATGCTCCCCTCGGAACGGTTCGACGCGGAGCTGGGACGGTGCGGGCGGGTGAGCGATTTCTCGCTGCGGCGGGGCCTGATGATCCAGACCGGGCGGTTCCTGCCGTCGTGGTCGGGTCGGCTGACGCCTCATGTGCTGCGGCATTACTGTGCTTCCTCGTTGTATGGGGCTGGGATGGACTTGAAAGCGATCCAGGAGCTGCTGGGGCATCAGTGGCTCTCCACGACGTCCGGCTATATCCACGTACGCAGCGAGCACGTGGAGCTGGCCTGGCGCAGCGCCAACCGGCGGACCGAGACCCGCTTTGCGGAGGAGAGGTGAGCAGCCCGTGCAGTGGAATCTGAGGATGCGAGCTGCCGAGCGCGGTATCTGGAAATCCGCGCAGATGCGCCGGATGCTCGCCGATGCCGGCTTGGAGATCAGCGCCGGGAAAATGTCGTCCTGGTGGGCCGGGAGCCCGCCGACGATCCGGCTGAGCGAGCTCGACGTGCTCTGCGCTGTCCTGCACTGCGCCCCCTCGGACCTGATGACCCCGGAGCCGGACAAGGTGGCCGCGGGGCGCCCGAGCAAGGCCGAAGCCGTCAACGACGACGGGCCACCGCCCCCGGTCGCGCCCCGGTTCGGCAAGCCCCGCTCGACGCCGCCGCTATGAGTCCCGCGCCGGGCGAGAACGCGCCGTTACGGTCGCCGCCGAAGTGCACCGGCTGCCAGGTCAATCCGGCCGCGTGGACCAAGCCCCGCGTGGACTTCTGTTACGACTGCCTGCCGGGTGGCCCCTTCACCCCGCCACCGTGCTCGAAGTGCGCGACGGGGAACAACTATTTCAGCCAGGGCATGTGCCGACGGTGCCACCCGCGCAGCCCGCACAAGCCGGGATCTTGCAAGGGCTGTCTGGCGTGGGGCGTGTATCCGCCCCACAACTGGATGTGCTGGTCCTGCCGTTGGTGGCAGTCCCATTACCCGCAGAGCGTGTGCGACTACTGCCGCCGGGAAAGTCCGGTCGGGGAGCAGGGCGCGTGCCGGCTCTGCCTGGAACAGGCCCGGATGCTGCAGGAGCCCGGGCGAGCCCTCGACCTGGCCGAAGCGAACGCGCACGGCCAGCAGTTGTACTTCGCCAACATGCACTTCCAGCGACGCCGGACGCGCCGGCTCGAACCCGGACCGCGCAAACGGCCTCCGAAGCCCAGGAAAACGCCAGGTGGATGGGGCAGGCCCGGCCCCGCGCCGAGCACGCTCACGGTCAGTCCATGGTTCCAGACCGTGCTCATCGACATGCCGCCCGACGCGGAAGTCCTCCGTCGGCGAGCGCTGGCCGAGGACAGCGAGCTGACCCGATACTGCGCCGCGATCGTCCGTGAGCATGCCGAGCGGTTCGGGTGGAGCAAGCGACAACGCAACGACGTGATCCGCTCGCTGCGGCTGCTGCAGACGCTCCGCGACACCCCGGCGGCGAAGATCCGCGCCAGCGACGTACTTCAACTTCCGCGCTACGACGGCAACATCGTCTCCACCATCGATGTCCTCGCTGCCGCAGACCTGCTCATCGATGACCGGCCGCGACCGATCGAGACCTACTTCACCAACAAGACCTCCGACCTGCCGCCCGTGATGCGTCAGCAGCTCGAAGTCTGGCTGACGATCATGATCGACGGCGCCACCACGGCACCCCGACAACGAGCCCGCGACCCGCTCACCGTGCGCGTCCACGTCCGAGCCATCGCCCCGGCGATCACCGCCTGGGCCGAGGCCGGACACCAGTCGCTGGCCGAGATCACCGCAGCGCAGGTACGCGCCGCCCTGCCGGAGAACGGATCCCAGCGTGCCCTCATGGAACGGGGGCTGAGGTCCCTGTTCAAGAACCTCAAGGCACGCAAACTCATCTTCGCGAACCCCATGCGCGGCATGAAGGGCACCGCACTCAACCCGACCGTGCCGCTGCCGATGGACACCGCCCTCGTCCGGCAGGAGTTGAACTCGGCCAACCCCGCCGTCGCTCTGGCCGTTGCTCTCGTCGCCTTCCATGCCCTGACCGCGAAGGAGGTCTCCGAGCTGCTGCTGACCGACACCGTTGACGGCAAACTCCGCCTGAACGGGCGCAGCATCCCGCTCGCCCAGCCGGTACGCGACCGCCTCGCCCGATGGCTCGACCACCGTTCCCGTACCTGGCCGAACTCGCGCAACCCGCATCTGCTCATCCACCAGAAATCCGCACCCCGACTGCTCGCGGCCAGCAGACGCTATCCCTGGAAGCAATGCGCCATTCGTCCGCAAGCGCTGCGTGAGGACCGCATCCTCGCCGAGGTCCATGCCACCGGCGGCGATGCCCGCCGCATCAGCGACCTGTTCGGGCTCGGCATCGAGAGCACCAACCGTTACCTGGACACCCTCGAGCACGCTGATCTCGCTGCCGCGCGTGAGGATGTTCCGGGAACTTCGCCCCCTGGGTAGCCTGCCGACGCCATGAGTACTGAAGTTCCTGCGAAAAGCGTCAATATTCACTCGAACTTCCCGTCTTTTCAGTGCATGCGGGCGTCGGTATCGAAGAGAGCCAGTTCGTGGCTGTGGAGGAGGTGCTGCACGATGAAGCTGCGCCCCGCGACCTTCCAGAGCCCTCTGCCGCGGTTGAGGTGGGCGATGGCGTCCATCTCGACGGAGGTCAGGCCGAGGAGGGTGGCGGCGGCGTGGAGCTGGTCGGTTTCCTGGCGGTAGATGATCCGGGTGGAGCAGTCGGCGAGGAGGCCCTCGGCGAGGGCGCGTCCCTGTGATCCGGCGTCGCCAGCGGTGAGCAGGTCGGACAACCGGTGGATCACCATCAGGTTCGCGATGCCCAGGCCGCGGGAGAGCTTCCACTGGGCCTGCATGCGCTGGAGCAGGCCGACGTGGCGCATCAGGCGCCAGGCTTCGTCGTAGACGATCCAGCGTCGGCCGCCGTCGGGGTCGGAGAGGGCGGATTCCATCCAGGCGGAGGCGCAGGTCATCGCCAGGACCAGCGCGGTGTCGTCGCCGGAGCCGCCGAGGCGGGAGAGGTCGATGGAGAGCATCGGCGCGTTCGGGTCGAAGTCGACGGTGGAGGGCGCGTCGAACATGCCCGCCAGGTCGCCGAAGACGAGGCGGCGCATGGCGTGGGCGAGGTCGCGGGCGGCCTCGCCGAGCCGTCCCGACATCATCCCGGCGGCCTCGTCGAGCGCGGCGGGGTTGTTGAGGGCGCTGGCGATGTCACCGAGGAGCGGGGTGCGGCCAGTGGCGTCGGCATGGGTGACGACGGCGTCGAGGGCGACGTCAAGCCCGGTGTGCTCCATGGGCAGTAGGTCCCGGCCCAGGACGGTGCGGGCCAGGGAACCGAGCAGGAGCAGTCGCCGCTTGCGGATCTCGCCGGCCCAGTCTGCTTCGGAGACGCTCGCCGGGCGCGGGGCTGCGTCCAGGGGGTTCAGTCGTCCGGGCAGGCCGGGACCCAGGGCGACGGACCGGCCGCCGAGGGCCTGAGCCACCGGTGTCCATTCGCCCTTGGGGTCGCAGGGGACGTAGACGCGGTAGCCGAAGGCGATCGAGCGCAGCGCGAAGGACTTGGCCAGCGCGCTCTTGCCCTGGCCGATGACGCCGGCGAGCAGCAGGTTGGGGTTGGTGAAGCCCTCGACCTTGCCGTACAGGGCGAACGGGTCGAAGACGAAGCTCGCTTCGGCGTGGACGTCGCGGCCGATGTAGATGCCCTCGGCGCCGAGGCCGCCTTCGGCGAGGAAGGGGTACGCGCCGGCGGCCACCGCCGTGGTCATGCGGTGGGCGGGCAGCTTGAGTCGGTTCCCACGGGCGGAGGCGGGGCCGGGGCGTCCGCCGGCCGGGTGGAGCGGGGTGGGCATCTCGTGCTCGGGGCTCGTGGCCTGGGCGGAGTGGGTGCCGGTTTCGGCGCGGGCCTTGGCCGTGGCTTCGGCGAGCTGGCGGCGGGCGGCCTTGCGGCTGGCGCGGTCAGTGCCGTGCGGGGTGAACAGCGGGGAGGCGGAGGCGCGGCGGACGGGCCGGTGGCTCATCGGGGGCCCTCGATTCTGCGGGTGGTGCTCATCGCACGCAGGTGGTGGTGTGCGGGCGGAGGTCGCTGGGGGTGGTCTTGCGGCGGACGACGTGTCCGGCGGCGAGGTGGCGCTGGCAGATCGTCAGCACCGGCGGGCCTTCGGGCAGCCGGTCGGGGCGGCAGGTGCTCTGTTTGGCGTCCGCTGCAGTGCCGGTGGGCAGCAGGTGGAAGGCGTTGTGGACGTCGCTGGTGGCCTGCCAGAGGTGGGTGTGCGCGGTGGTCAGGTGTCGGCCAGCGGCCGGGTGGGGCGGGCGGGTGTTCTCGGCGAGGCGGTCCAGCAGATGGAGCAGGGCGGTGAGGTGGCCGTGGAGTGCGTCCAGGTGCTGCCGGTCGGCCGGCCGAGGCGGTATGGCGTCCGGCGGGCCGAGGGCGCGGGTGTGGTGTCGGACTCCGGCGCTGGCGGCGCGCAGGTAGGGGTGCGCGTCCTCCGGAGGTGCGGGGGAGGTCAAAGGTGGTGGTCCTTCCTGCCAGGCAGCAGGGGCGGCGACGGGTGCTCGTGTCGCGGATGAGCGAAGGGCTGTGGGCAGGGGCGCCGGCCGGTGAACAGGGGGCGAGTTCACAGGGTGGTGCGGGCCAGGGGCAGTGCGCTGAGGGTGAAGGCGTCGGGTTGCTGGTAGTTGAGCCGTCGCAGGTCGACGCCGGAGGTGACGGCGTGGGTTTCGATCTGTGCGCAGGCGGCGTCCAGGAGGGCGTCGGTGTCGGCGGTGACGGTGACCAGGCCGGTCAGGGCGACGTCCGCGTGCCCGGCGATGAGCTGGCGCTCACGCTGCTTGACGTCGGCGTACTCGACGGAGTCTTCCTCGCTGTCGACCTGGCCGCGGCGGGAGCGTTCGTTGGCGTCGGCGATGATCGCGGCCTTCCGCCGCTGGACGTCGCGCAGCGCGGACTCCAGGGCCTGCGGAACGTAGATCAAGGAGAGGCTGCGGCGCACGCCGGCGGTGAACATGATCCCGTGCAGGAATCCGGCGCCCATCTCGGTGCGGGGCCAGTTCTCCACCCAGTACGTGGCGTGGCGGGCGCTGTCGGTGGCCAGGCGGTCGTACTCCTCGACCTGGACGACGGGGCCTGCGGCTGCGGGGTCGGCCTCGGCGCGGCCGGTCTCGGACCACTGCTGGAGGGCGGCGAGGGCGGCCGGGTCGTAGGCGGTGCGGATGACGGCGGCGATCTCCCTCGCGGTCAGCCACCCGGTGACCTGGAGGCCGGCGTTGCGGGCGGCCTGGGCGATGGAGGCGGTGGTCTGCTCCATGACGGTGAACGCCCCCGGCAGCCCGCCGCCGGCCTGGCTGATCAGGCGCCGGGCGGCCTTGAGGTCCAGGGAGATGGCGAGGTAGGTCTCGTGCGGTGCGGCGGCGGGTCCGGCGGAGGCGACCAGCTCGGAGTAGATCTGCCCGGCGACTGGGGTCTGGGGCTGGCCGTGGTGGGTCCAGTGGCGGGTGAGGGTGTCGCCGCTGTCGGGGACGGTGCGTTCCAGAACCTGCACGGTGGCGATCTGCCCGGTGCGGGCGACGCCCGCCAGCGCGCGGCCCCAGCTCAAGACGTTGTGGTTCTGCGTAGCGGGGTCCAAGAGGGCGAAGGCGCGGGAGCTGACGCGGGCGATGGCGGTCAGGGTCTGCTGGTGCGGGTCGTGGACGGCCGCGGCGCCGTTGGCGGAGTCGCCGGGGGTGACCACCTTCAGGGAGGCGGTGGTGCCGGGCAGGTGCAGGATGCCGTCCTGCCGGGGCCGGGTGACGGGCCGGGCGAGCCAGAGGGTCTGGCCGGTGCGGCGGCGGTGCGCGTAGCGGGTGACGATCGGCGCCCAGTCGATGAGGGATCGTCCGTGCCGACGGATGGCGACGAGTGCGCCGGACGCCGCCCACAGAGGGGCCAGGGCGACGGCGCCGAGCAGCCCGGTGGAGATCATGGTCAGCAGCAGCACAGCCAGCGTGGCGGACACGAGCAGAAGTTGGGGCAGGGAGAGGCCGAGGAGGATGCCGCGGCGGGAACGGTGCGGGAACTTCACCGTGACCGGGGCGACGGACAGATCAGTCATGAAGTGGGTCCTGGAGGCGCGGGTGGAATCCGGGGGCGGCAGGTGCGGGGCACGTCCCGCCCCCGGTGTTCGGGCAAGGGGTCAGAGGCCGGCCGGAGGCGGCGGTGTGCTCGACCCGCTGGACGGGGCGTTCTGCGATCCGGAGGACGGGGGCGCGCCCTGGGGCGGCGGGGTGGTGGTCGGCGGCGTGGACTGCCACCCACCTCCCTGTCCGGAGGCGGCGTACGTCCCGGCTCCACCCGGCCCGGGGCTGCCGCCCACCTGGCCGCTGGTGTCGTCGGACACGCTGATCGGCGCGGGCTGGACGGCCTTCTCCAGTCCGGACTTGAGAGCGTCGCCACCGGGTGAGGCACCTGTTCCGCCGCCCTGCGGGCCTTCCTTGCCTACGTCGCCTCCGCCGGTCGGATTGGCCGCGATGTCACCGGGAAAGCCTCCGCCGGCGTCGGGACCCTGCGGAGCGGCGCCCGCTCCGGCGGCTGCGCCACCGGTACCTGCGGTGGCTGCGGCTGCGGCGGCCTTGCGGGCGGCCTTCTCGGCGTGGGCCTTGGCGATCTGGGCTCCGGCGCCGCCGGCACGGTGGATGGACTCGCCATCGGTGCCGTCTGCCGCCCAGTGCACGAACTTGAACACGGCGTACGGGCACAGCAGCACCAGAACCATGATCACGATGCCGGACATGACGTCCGCCAGGGCGGCGGTGCCGTCCTTGGCCTCGGTCTTGCCCATGGCGGCGATACCGAGGACGAAGATCACGGTCATCAGGAGCTTGGAGACGACGAGGGTGGCGGTGGCTTCGATCCAGCCCTTGCGCCAGCGCCGGGCGGCCTCCCAGCCGCCGCCGGCGGAGGCGAAGACGGCGAGGGTGACCATGACGAGGATGCCGACCTTGCGGACCATCATCACGCACCAGTAGAGGAACGCGCCGATGGCGGCGCCGAGTCCGGCGACTACGGGCACGAGCCAGCCCAGGCCGGAGAGCGCGCCGATCTGGTTGACCTTGACGATGCGGCGTACGGCCGTCTCGATATTCAGGTTGGCGGCCTTGAACAGGCCGTCGCTGATGGCGTCGACGACTTCGATGGCGACGGTGGTCAGGGAGATGGCGCAGAAGGCGAACAGGACGCCTGACATGGTGCCGGTGAAGGCTTGGGTGAGGGCTTGGCTGTCGCGTCGGATGGCGGCCCGGACCAGCTGTGCGGAGAAGGTGGCGACCAGCAGGATCAGGCCCAGGGGCAGCAGCATCTCGTAGTTGTCGACGAACCACGAGGCGTTCAGGTCAACCTTGGTGGTGGTGTTGACCGCCTCGGCGGCGAGATCGGCTGCTGCGGCGGCCAGTTCGCCGGCGGACTTCGCCATCCAGTCGCCGATGGCCTTGCCGGGGTCGGTGGCGAAGTCGACCGCGTTGCCGACGGCGCACAGCTTGTCCGCCAGGGGGAAGTCACAGAAACCCACGGGGTTGCTTCTCCTTTCGTGTGGTTAGGCGCGGGTCACTGCGTGACGTTCGGGGCGACGGCGGCCAGGGCGCAGTCCTGATTCGGGCGGCACTGCACGGCCAGGGTCAGGGCCCGTTCCTCGGCTCCGCCGCCGCCCTTCTTCCAGGCGATCTCTTGCCTGCCGTTGACGGTGACGACGTAGATGTACGCCTCGGTGATCGCGGACGGATCGTCGGCGAGGGCCTGCTTGAACGCGGAGGGGTAGTGGCCCTCGGTGACGTGGGCGGTGGCGTGCTGGTCCTGGTCGGCCATCCGTGACCAGAGAACCGGGTCGGGGACCTGCCCGGAGACCGAGGTCCAGTCGGCGTACTTGGTCTCGGTGGTCATCCAGGTGTGCATGCCGGCGAGCTGCTGGTCGCGGCTGGTGTCGCGGGTGTCGTAGGACCACAGCATCTGGGCTGCTGCCTTGGCGTAGGCGACCGGTTCGGAGATCTGCGGCGGCTTGGGCACCGATCCTGACCCGGAGGAGGGCTCGGTCGCGGACGGGCTGCTGGTCGGAGCGGGGGCGGTGGTCGCCGGAGCCTGGTGGTCCTCCCCGCTGTCGGTCACTACGGCGACGACGCCGGCGAGGGCCAGCAGCGCGGCGACGACCACAGCGACGACGGCGATGCGCAGGTTCGCTGACCAGCCCGCACTGTAGGAGGAGAGGGAGGGGAGTCGGTTCTTCATCACTGGATCTGCGATCCGAGGTTGGAGAAGAAGGCGACCAGGCCGTTGGCGGCGCCCAGGCCCAGGGCGGCGCCCGCGGAAACCATGGCGCCCTTCTTGCCGTTGGCCTCGGCCTGGTGGCCGCCGGTGTGGTGGCCCCAGGCCCACACACCGAGGGAGACGGCCAAGGCGCCGACGACGGCCACGATGCCGAAGAGGTTGATCGAGCTAACGACGGTCTTCAGCACACTCAGGCCGGGAAGACCGCCGCCCTTGGGCGTGATTCCGGGGTCGTAGGCGAGCTGTATGACGCGGTCGGCGAGCGAGACATGCATAGGGGTGAGGAGGCTCCTTGCGTACGAGGGCCGAGCGAGGGCCGGTGAAAGGGGAAGCGGAGAGGCGCGGAACGGGGCCGCGAGGTGGCCTCGCCCGATCGGAGCGGGCTGTAGGTTCCGATTTGATCTGTCGTCCGGTGCTGGACTGACCTGCGGTTTCGTCCAGTCGATCTGTCGAATTCCTTCGGACGGCCGACCTGTGCGTTCGTCCTTGCGGCTGACAGTTCGATGACAGATGGGGCGGACAATGACAAAACGGATCGGACCCTACACCGGGGCGCGCGGCGTCAGAGGACGCGGCGGACGGTCAAAATGGCCCAGTCCTTGATCGGCGTGATCCGGACCGGTTTCGAGGTGCGCGGCGCCTCAATGACGAGGCCCTCGCCCATGTAGAGACCGACGTGCTCGGGCCGGGCCGCGGTGCCGCGGTCGAAGATCAGGTCACCCGGCTTGAGGTTCTTCGCCGAGACGGCCTTGCCCTCGTTGACCTGCGTGTACGTGGTGCGGGTGAGGCGGACGTCGGCGTGTGCGTACGCCTGCTGCATCAGCGAGCTGCAGTCGCAGCGGCCCATCGGGTCGGGGCCGCGGGCGTCGGTGCAGGAGCCGCCCCACTGGTAGAGCGTGCCGAGCTGGCGCATGGCCCACTCGATCGCCTTGCGGGCCTTCGGATCGGCATCCTTGGGGATCTTGTACCCCTTTGGGACGCTGCCCTCGGGGATCCGCCCGAAGGACGTGCCGTCCTTGTCCGGCGCACATCCGCCGGAGGCGGCCTCGGCGTCCTTGTCCTTGGCGGACTCGTCCTTTCCGGCGTTCGGGAACGTGGCGGCAATGGCCTTCTGCAGCGCGGTGGCCAGGTCCTCCCACTGTGCGTACGCGTCCGGGAAGCCGGACTTCTGTACGGCTTGGGCGGCCTGGGTGACGGTCATCTGCTGCCAGCCGCTCACCTTGAGCAGACCCTTGTAGAACTGCTCGGAGGCATAGACGGGGTCGCGGATCTGCTGGGCGCTGCCCCAGCCCTGGGAGGGGCGCTGCTGGAAGAGGCCGAGTGAGTCGCGGTCGCCGTAGTTCAGGTTCCGCAGACGGCTCTCCTGCATCGCCGTGGCGAGCGCGATGATCTGCCCCGTCTTCGGGACGTCGAGGGAGAGGCCGGCAGCGACGATGGTCTGGGCGTGGGGGACCTGCTCGGTGGGCAGGTCCAGGCCCTCGATGCGCACGTCCTCACCGGAGGCGCCGTCCAGGAGCTTGGAGACCTGGTCGGCGATCTCGCTGGAATCCAGGTCCGTCAGGCAGTTGCTGAGGGTGCCGTTGCTTTGCACAGCGTCGGCGGAGGAGGCCAGCATCATGCCGGTGCCGGCCAGGAGGATCGGGGAGAGGAAGATGACGCCGATGACGGCGGAGAGGGCCTTCAACCCGAGCGGACCGCTCGCCGGCCAGCGATGTCGGGCAGGGGTGGGTAACGAGAGGTCATGCAGGTGTCCTTCGGTGGTGTCCGGCACACCGCGTACGCAGGGCGTGGTGGAAGGGCGCGGCGGGCCGGGGGGATCGGAGGCAGGGCCGGCGGGGCGAGCTGCCGCTCGCTTCGCGTGGCCCGGGTGGTGAGCTAGGTGGGGCGGTAGTAGCCAACGGCGGTGTGCGCCGGGCGGTTCAAAAACAGTAGGTGCGGATCGGCGGTTGACCAAAAAGTCAGCGCGGGGTGCCGGAATCCGACCCCTCAACGGGCACTTCTTGGTCGTCGGCTAATTCGGCCCTACAGTTGTTGGACTCCCCTCGCCCTCCTCGGTCCGTGGCCCTGGGCTTCTGCATGCCCGTACTCGGCCAGCGAGGACTCCTGTGCGAGGCGGCTGTCTCTTTCCGTGACTCCGCACCCGAATTGGGGTTCCTCTTTGCCTTTTTCTCTCCACCAGGGCGACGCTCTGGCTGTCCTCACCGGCCTGCCGGACGGCTGCGTCGACTCCGTCATCACCGACCCGCCGTACAACTCCGGCGGGCGCACCGCGAAGGAACGCACGACGCGCTCCGCCAAGCAGAAGTACACCTCCGCCGATGCGAAGAATGAACTTCCCGATTTCACCGGCGAGAACATGGATCAGCGCAGCTACAACTTCTGGCTGACGCAGATCATGACCGAAGCCCACCGCCTGACCAAGACCGGCGGGACGAGTCTGCTGTTCACCGACTGGCGCCAGCTGCCGACCACGACGGACGCGATCCAGGCCGCCGGATGGCTGTGGCGTGGGGTGCTGGCCTGGCACAAGCCCGCCGCACGGCCGCAGAAGGGCCGCTTCACGCAGAACTGCGAGTTCATCGTCTGGGCCTCCAAGGGGCCGATCGACGGCTCACGCAACCCGGTCTACCTGCCGGGCCTGTACTCGGCATCGCAGCCCTCCGGTGCGAAGCGGCAGCACATCACGCAGAAGCCGGTGGAGGTGATGCGTGAGCTGGTCAAGATCAGCCCCGAGGGAGGCACCGTCCTCGACTTCTGTGCCGGCTCCGGATCCACCGGCGTGGCCGCCCTGCTGGAGGGCCGCGATTTCATCGGCGTCGAGAAGACCGAGCACTATGCGTCGATCGCTGCCGACCGGCTTACCGAGACGATCCGCGCCACCCTCACCCAGGACGACATGGTCCTCACCGGATAGGCGGCTGCGGCGTACCCGATTCCGGAGACGGCGCACGCCGTCGAATGCCGAACGGCCGTTGATGTGACCGGTACTTCGCCATCCGCGTGTACGCCGCTGCTTTCGCCCACCATCACTTTCGCGTCTCGTAGGAGGCCGTACTCTTTCATGCCCGAATCCGTAGAACCCGCAGCAGGCGGGGAATTGGAGCCGATCCGCGTCCCGGACCCTCATCTTGAGGGGATCGAGGCGAGCGTGCGGCGGCTCATGGAGCAGTCGGCGCAGCAGGCCCAGCAGCTGGACCATCTCGCCTCCGCTCCACCGCGGAGTGAATCCCCGTTCGCGGCGTTCGGTATGCCGGGCTTCGGTGGGCTGGCTCCCGCCGCTCCGCCGGAGCCCCGGCCGATCCTGGAGCTGGACGGGGAGGAACGCGAAGACGAACTCGACGCCCTCAGCGACTGGGTGGACGACTTCTTCCTTCCCGTCTACGGAGCGGAGGTCACCACCGCGGCCCCCTGGTGCCTGCAGTGGCAGGAGCACGACGACGTCGTGGCCTGGCTCCACGCCCTCTGGCTCGCCTATCAGCAGCACAAGGACCCCGAATCGGGGCTGAGCGGCCTGTTCGTGTGGCACCGGGACTTCCTCACCCACGCGGTCGCTGCCATCCGCGCGCCGGGTGGGCCGCTGTCGGCGTGCATGACCTCGCCCGAGCGGCCTGCGCACCGCCTGCTGCCCGGCCCGCCGCCGTCCATACGCACCGAGGCGGCGTCCGCCGCCGAAGCCGTCGGCACCACCGAGCCGGACGAGCCGACGTCATGAGCGGGGGAGCAGGAGAGCCCGCCTTCGGCCTGAGCTTCGACCCTCGCGCGCTGACAGACCTCCTCCAGGCCCCCAGCCACATCCGCGACATCACCCTCGCCTACCTCCAGGAGGTCGTGAACGCGCAACGCTTCGGGCTGCGCCTGGACGGCGACCTGGAGGGATACCGGAAGCTGTTCGTCGACGCTCGCAAGGACTGGCGCGTCGTCTACGGAGTCCGCCAGGCACCCGCGGACTCCGTGCACCACAAGGAGATCCACGTCGTGGCCCTCCGGCCCAGGGCAGGCAACGACGTCTACGACGAGGTCGGCCGCCGGCTGGGGATGACCCGCCGGCCGGTAAGCGCCCGTACCCACGCGGCACGCTCCCGCTCCCCCCAGTTGACCACCCGCGGGCCCGTACCCCGACCCGGCCCGACCCCCGGCCCGCTGCCGGGTCTGCCTCGGCCGGCCCACTCGCCCGCCTCCCGGCACACCCGCTGACCCCGCGTGAAAGGCCCTCTTGTCGTCCAGCGAACCGGCGCCCGACCGAGCGTCCACCCCTGAATCCGTCGCCTTCGATGTGGATCACCTCGACGCCGACGAGGACGTCCTCCTCGATTTCTACCAGCAGGTCGGCGACGCCGACATGCTGGTGCCGCTCGCCGAACACCACACGGCGAACGGCGTGCACAGCTACTTCGTCCTCTTCGACCGAACCGCCACCTTCGACCATCCCGGCACCGCGGCCTACCGTGCCGTGCACCTTCGACGGGACCTGGAGCAGCGCACGTTCGCCTTCGAGCAGGCCGTCCTGCCGCTGCCGGCCCTGGCGCAGTCCTGGCTCATCCACCGCGGCTGCCGCCCCGATGCCATCACCCTCAACCCCGATCTCGGCCCCCCTGCGGCCGACGAGACGCCCCGGTCGCTGGAGCGGCGCCTGGCCAGCGACGGCGACCACTACGCGATGGGTTACTCCTACACCCGCGACGATCCCGAGGACATGGTCACCATCGTCGTGCTGCGGGCCCTGGACGAGCACGCGCCCAGCCCCTTTCGTGTAGTGGTCGAAGAGGTCGACAGCAACGCATGGACCTACACGCTGCGCGAGGGCGGATTCTCCTCTGTCGGTGAAGCCCTGCAATGGGGCGAAGACCGCCTCGCTGGAAATGCCGGTCCGCTGCCGCCCGTCCGTCGGTCAACCGCGCCCGCACGTCCGTCTGCTGTACCGAAGGCTCCGCCTGTACGCGCACCCGGACGTCTCTTCTGACGTCGGCAACTGGCAACGGTGGGCGCAACATAGCCGACGATCGCCGGTTAGCCAAACCGGCGATTCTCCGGATTCTTGATGCAGCCGCCGGGACAACCGGCAGCGCCCTTTCGCGCAATCCCGTTTGCCTCATGGAGGTTCCTTCCGCATGCGCTCCACCCGAATCGCCATGTCGGCGGCTCTGCTCGGCACGCTGGCCCTGCCGGCGCTTTCCGCCATCAGCGCGAGTGCGGCGGCCGTACCCACGGCGGCGACCGCCGCCCCCGCGGTCAGCTGCCAGATCCTGCCGCCGCTGCCGTACGAGGTGCACACCAGCGCTGTGACCATCCGGTCCAAGGCCAGCGCCTCGTCCACCGCCCTGGGCGTGCTCTACAAGAGCCACAAGTTCAGCGTTTCCAAGAAGAGCGGCAACTGGCTCTACATCACAGACAAGACCACCGGCGTCAAGGGCTGGGTCTCCGGCACGTACGTCTACCGCGACGTCCGAATGTGCCTCGACTGACAGGCTCATCGGTTCCCGTACACCCAAGACGTCGAGGCCCGTCACCTCCTCGCCCGGTCCCACGCCCGTCCTCTCCCGAATAGGAGCTTCCCTTGCCCGAGCACATATCCGATGACGCTGAAGATGTCGTGGGCGTGCTCACCGAACGGATCGAAGCGCGTTTCGGCATGGATCTGGACCAGCTGAAAGCCGCAGTCGCCGCCGCGCCGACCGCCAATCCGGACGCAACCGATGTCGTCAAATGGCACGGTCTTCTCGTCGAGGCCCAGTCGGTGCTCGACCGAACGGAGGACGACCTCCTCGCCGCGCTCCAGACCCAGCCCAGCGAGGTCGACGACCCGACGATGGACCTTGCCCATCGGGTGAACGCTGCCGTCACGACTCGCGACGGCCGGGCCATGGTCGTGAAGTGGTTCCTCGATCCCGATGCACCGGGGAGGAAGGATCTGGCCGCCGAACGGCTGGCCCGCCTACGCCCCCGAACAGGGCCGGCGGTGCAGACCAGCGCTCCTCACCAACCCGGTGGAGTGCCCGCTCCCGCCTCGACGGTGCGAGCGGGAAGGCCGGCCCGATGAGCCCGACCAAGGCCAGCACCATGGACATCGACCTCCAGCAGGTCTTCGGGAGCCCGGTTCCCGAACTGCACGAGGCCGCTGTCGCGCGCGACGCCTCTCCCGCCCTCACCCGCGCCCTGGAGCTGCGCTCCTTTCTCGCGCTGACCGAAGAACAGGTGGCTCGTGTCCGCGACCGCGTGCACGCGGACATGAACTCCGAGCGCGATATGGGCGAGTTGTCGGCGGACAAGCTCCGCTTCGACGCCCAGTGGCTGGAAGCTGCGCTGGACGCCCGCGACGGCTACCGCGCCGCCCTCGGCGAACTGCTACGCACCATGCCCCCGCCCGGCCAGCTGGCCCGGCCCGTGCGCATGACACAGCCCCGGGCCACCGTCACCCTGCCCACCCCGGCCGCGCCCGCACCACCGCGTGCCGGGGCGGCCCGGGGCCCCCGACCCGGAAAGCCTGCTTGACCCACCTCACGTCCGCCGAGATCGCCGGACGGATCGAGGACCTGTACGGCGCCCCGCTCACCGACCTCCGCGCCCACGCCCAAGACCAGCCGCCCGGCATGCTCTGCGCCCTTCTCGGCATGCATGAGCACCTCGCTGGTGCCGAACGCAGCATCGTCTTCCACCGCGAGCACCTCACCCGGCTTCTCCATCCCGAGCGGCCAATCGACCGGCACGAGGTCTCCCACCTCCTGGATGGTGCGCGCCGGCTCGCCGAAGCCGTTGCCGTCCGCGACGTCCAGGCCACGTCGGTGACTGCCGTCCTGCGCAGCCTCGCCCCCATCCCAGCCCCGGCGCCGCCTCCGCCGCCTGCTGCGGCCCCTGCAACCGCTCCGCCCTGTGCCACGCCGAGCGCGGCACACAGCCGCTGACCCGGCGGCGCATTCCCTTACTGACCCAGGAGTTCTTGTCTTGGCCATCACCGCCCTGCCCCCTGACACCGCGACCGACATCGCCCGGGTCACCGAAGCCCTCGGCATGATCACCCCGCGGTGGAACGTGCGGATCCTGCTGGCACTCTCCGCTCGCCCCATGAGGTACAGCGATCTGGCCGCCAAGGTGTCCTGGCTCCACGACGGGCAGCTCCACCCCAAGGTGAAGGCCCTGTGCGACGCCGGCTTGGTGGAGCGCACCGAGCACAGCGCGCGACACGTGACTTACGGGAACACCGAGCGCGGCAGCGCCCTGCTGCCGGTCCTGCCGGTGATCGTCACCTGGGCCGAGGAGCACCTGGAGAAGGCGGATCACCCGCTGATGGCGATCGAACACATAGAGGACAGCCTCACACTCCTCACCCGACGCCACGCCGCCGCCATCCTGTGGGTGCTCAAGACCTACCAGGAGGTCAGCGGGCGCACCCTGGCCCGGCTCGTGATGCCCAACAGCGACTGGACCAACATCTACCCACCGCTGCGGCAGCTCGTTGACGACGCCCTGGTCAACACCGAGGGCAAGGGCCGGCCCTACCGGTTGTCCGCGTCCGGCAACGGGCTGGGCCCCGTCTTCAGCGCCCTGTCCGCGTGGGCCGCCGGACAGCCCCTCCACGAGGCGGCGTCCCACCCGGTCTGGGGTTCCCCGCACGCCGGACCGGCATCCAAGCCATGGGTCAGCAGCCTGTCCCGGACAGCCCCCGGAACGCCCCTCCCGACGCGGGCACCGGAGGTGGCTCCGGCCACCTGGCAGAGCCGCGAACTCTTCTCCCACTCCACGACCACCGGCCCGGAGACGGCCCTGCCGGCAGGGGGGCCGCGCCGATGACCGCCTCCTTCACCACAGCTGAGATACGCACCGCGGTCGAGGTACTGGCATCGCGCCCCTTGATCCGCCTGATCACCGAGATCGACGACAACGGAGCGATACCGCCCAGGCGACTGGCCGCCACCCTCCCCGACCTCTCCACCCATCACCTGCGGATCGCAACCGAGACGGCCCGCAACCACGGTCTCGTCCGCACCGCGCCGGGCGCCGGCCTCGAACTCACCCACCGCGGCCAGGAGCTGGCCGACGTCTACGACGCGGCAGCGCGCTGGTCCCGCCGCCACTCCTCACCGGCGGAGGTCTACGAGTTCACCCACCGCGTCCGTCACGTCCTGGGACTGCTGGCACTCCAGACCTCCAGCGAGAGCGCACAGGATTCGGCACGCCCCTCCGCCGCGAGCTGGGCCAGCACCGAGCCCGAGGCCGACCCGGCCCACGTTCTGGACCTCCTGCTCCAGTGGCTGGCCGAGAACCCGCAGCTCACCTGCTCGTCCCCGTACGAGCCGGTCGCGTGAGCCACGTCACAGACTCCCGGGACCTACGCCCCGCCGATTCGCTGCTGCGCACCATCTACCTGCCGCGCACGGCCGACGCCCTCGCTTTCGCGATGTGCACCTACGGCATCCCGCTCCTCGTTCTGGCCACCACGAACTCCGCCGCGCTGACGGGGGCCGCGTTCGCCCTGGAGTGGATGCCGCGGCTGGCGGCCTTCGGATGGGCAGGATCGATCGTCGACAGGCGAGGGGCGGCCATCGTGTTCCACCTTGCCTCCCTGGGGCGCGCGGTGGCCCTCGCCGCAGGCGCGACCCTGTTGTGGCTGCACCCCTCGGGGGCCGTGGCGAGCGTCACCGTGATGGCGCTGGCGGCGACAACCGGCGTGCTCACCGAGTTCAGTTACATCGCAGCCGAGACCGCTGGCGCTGCCGCGGGACGCCGGGCGGGATCTCTAGCCCACCGAGTCCAAGCGGTACTTATCGGCATCGACCAGACAGCCACCCTGGCCGGTCCGGCCCTCGCCGGGGTGCTCCTGCTGGCCGGACCGCCCCCCATGCTCGCGGTGATCACCGCGCTCTCGCTGCTCGCCGCGCTGCTTGCCCTGCGCACCCCACCCTCGCTCACGGCCTCGGATCACCGCCGCAAGGGGCGGCCGGGCGCCGGGCTCCTCACAGGGTGGCGGACCATCCGCTCGCTGCCGGCGCTCGGCTGGCTGGTCACCGGTCTGACCGTGTCAAACCTGGCCATCGGCATTCTGCAGGCAGCCGGTCCGGTGATCGTCGTCAAGCACTTCGGCCAGTCCACCACCGCCGTCGGCTTGGTGTGGTCCGCCGCCGCAGCGGCCACGCTCCTGGCCGTCACCATCTGCCGGTTCGCGCTGGACCGCCTGGGTCTGTGGCCCGTCGGCGCCGTCTGCGCCGTCCTCGCCTCGTTGGCCTGCCTCGCCGCGGCCCAAGCCCCCGACTACCTGTCCTACCTGGTGCTGGTCGCGATCCTCATGGCCGCCGACGGCGGCCTGGCGGTCGTCCTGCGCACCCTGCGGTCCCACCTCATCCCCCCGGAGAAGTTCGGCAGCACGCTGTCCGCAACCATCCTCATCCTCCTCCTGCCCTTCCCCGTCGCCGGCCTGCTCACCGCCCTCACACCCCCCGACGCTCTGGGTCACGTCATCACCGTCTGTGCCGTCCTTCAGGCCCTCGGCCTGCTCTGCGCCTTCGTCCGCCTGCGCCGCGACCCCGCCCTTCGCCCCTGACCCTGCTGCGCCCCAGTCCGTGGAGAACGTCATGCCTATCGCCGTCCGAGGGTCGCACCGCACGACCGGGCACACCATCACCGAGCAGTTCCACGCCTTCGATGCGCGCAACCCGCATGTCTACTACACGCTCGAACGCATGGCCGCTCTCCGTCTGGCGGCCGGTGCCACCCGCATCGGCATGAAAGACCTCTTCGAGGATCTCCGCCGCGAACTCCCGCACGGCGTTGCCGGACTGAACAACAACTTCACCGCGCTGTACGCCCGGAAGCTGATCGACGGCCATCCCCGTTGGGCTGGTGCGTTCGAGCTGCGTCGCCGCCGTGCTGCCTGAG
>NZ_AGBF01000043.1 GCF_000225525.1 Streptomyces zinciresistens K42
CGCGGCGATCGGGGCGACGGCCCCCACGATCCGCCGCAGCAGGGCCGGCGGGTCCTGCCGCCGCCCCGACACGATCTCCGCGCGCACGCCCGCCAGCACGGCGTCGGCGTGGTCCGCGCGGGCCCGCAGCTCACCCGGGGCGAGGTCCGCGTACGGGTCCGCCGCGCCCTCGCCCGGCCTGCGGGCCGCCGCGATCTCCGCCTCGCCGCCGGTCAGCGCGGCCCCGACCAGCGCCGCCGCCGCGGTCAGCTCACCGGCCAGCCGCTCCACGCCGCCGACGAGGACGCCGGCCTGCGCGACACCGCCCTCGGCCGCCCTGAGCCGGCCCGCCGCCGCCTCCACGTCGTCCCGGTCCGCGCTCTGCCGGGCGAGGTTCAGCCGGGTCGTCGCGAACACCAGCCGGTCCTTGGCCTGCTCGGCATGGCCCGTGACGCCCAGGAGCGCGGCGGGCGCGTAGCACCCGGCCAGCTCGCGAAGACGCGCCTCGGCGGCGCCCGTACGGCCCGTCAGTTCCCGGAACCGGCTCTCGGCGACCGCGAGCGCCGCCCCGAGCCCCCCGCCCGGACCCTCCTCCAGCCCGCGCAGCTGGTCGAAGGCGGCGGCCCTGGTGTCCAGCAGCCGCCCCGTCTCCTCGCACCGCCCGACGACGCCCGCCAGCGCGTGCCGGCGGGCCGCGGCCTCCCCGGGGACGCCCTCCTCGTACTGGCGGCGCATCCGGAACGCGACCGCCAGCTCGGCCCGCGCCTCCCGCAGCGCCCGTGCGACGTCCTCGGTCCCGCCGGAGGCGGCCGCCGCGGCGAAGCCGAGTTCCTCGCCGCTGACGCGTACCCAGTCGTCGGCGCCGACCAGCGCGGCGCGGGCCCGCTCGTCGAGTTCCCCAGCGGTCGGCTCCGCGGCCTGCACCGCCGCCCCACCGGGTGTCGTCCGCCCCGTGGCGCGTCGTCCGCGCCGCCAGAAGCCGTAGCCCGCGAGCATGCCCGCCGCGGCCACGGCGGCCACCGGCAGGACGAGGTCGACCGGCGAGGTCCGCTCGTTCTCCACCCGGCGCGGCGCACCGGCCGCCGCACGCTCGGCGCCGCCGCCCGCCACCGCACCGCCCGCCACCGCACCGCCCGCGGTCATCCCCGGCAGCACCAGCCAGGCCACCCCGATCAGCCCGCCCACCAGGGCGTGCGCCACCCGCGCCGATATCTGCGCGCGCGCACGCCGCGGCCGGCCGCGGATCAAGGAGGACGTCACATTCCGGAGCGTAAAGGGGCAAAGGCGCCCGCGCGACCGGGGGTGTCAGGGGTGGCGCACCCGGCCGCGGCGCACCCGGCGGATCGTCAGGAGCGCCTCCTGATCTTCGACCCCAGCCACACCAGCGGGTCGTACTTGCGGTCCACGGCCCGTTCCTTCAGGGGGATCAGCGCGTTGTCGGTGATCTTGATGCCCTCGGGGCAGACCTCCGTGCAGCACTTGGTGATGTTGCAGTAGCCGAGACCGTGCTCGTCCTGGGCGGTCCGCTTGCGGTCCAGGCCGCTCTCGTCCGCCGCGTCCAGCGGATGCATGTCCAGCTCCGCGACCCGCATCAGGAAGCGCGGTCCCGCGAACGCCGGCTTGTTCTCCTCGTGGTCGCGCACCACGTGGCAGGTGTCCTGGCACAGGAAGCACTCGATGCACTTGCGGAACTCCTGCGAGCGGTCCACGTCCTCCTGCATCATGCGGTACTCGCCCGGGGCGAGGCCCTTGGGCGGTACGAAGGCCGGGACCTGTCGGGCCTTGTCGTAGTTGAAGCCGACGTCGGTGACCAGGTCCCGCACCACCGGGAAGGCGCGGAGCGGGGTGACGGTGACCGTCTCCTCGCGGGTGAACACCGACATCCGCGTCATGCACAGCAGCCGCGGCCGCCCGTTGATCTCGGCGGAGCACGAACCGCACTTGCCCGCCTTGCAGTTCCAGCGGACGGCCAGGTCGGGTGCCTGGGTGGCCTGGATGCGGTGGATGATGTCGAGGACCACCTCGCCGTCGTTCACCTCGACCGCGAAGTCCTCCAGGCCGCCGCCCCCGACGTCGCCGCGCCATACCCTGAAGCGGGCCTCGTAGCTGCTCACGGGTGGAGCTCCTCCTCGGCGAGGTACTTGACCAGCTCTTCCTTGTCGAAGAGGGCGAGCAGGTCCTGGCGGATGGGATCGGTGGCCTCGCGGTCGAGCGTGATCTGGCCGCGCTCGGGGTCGGTCGCCGCGAGGCCCCCCGTCGGGTCGGGCGCCCGGCACAGCAGGTTGACGGCACGCCAGGCGCGGTCCATCGTCGGATGGTCCTCGCGGGTGTGGCCGCCGCGGGACTCGGTGCGCTCCAGCGCCGCGCGGGCCACGCACTCGCTGACCAGCAGCATGTTGCGCAGGTCCAGCGCCAGGTGCCAGCCGGGGTTGAACTGGCGGTGCCCCTCCACTCCGGCCCGCCGGGCCCGTACCCGCAGGTCGGCCAGTTTCTCGAGGGCCTGCTCCATCTCCGCCTCGCGCCGGATGATGCCCACCAGGTCGTTCATGGCCTGCTGGAGCTCCTGGTGCAGGGTGTACGGGTTCTCCGGCGGGCGCCCCTCGCCGGCACTGGCGGCCGGACCCTCGGCCGAGAAGGGCCGCAGGGCCTCCGCTGCCGCCGTGTCGATCTCCACGTCGCTGACCGCGGGGTGCCCGCCGGCCGACGCCGCCGCGTGCTCGGCGGCGTGCCGGCCGGCCCGGCGGCCGAACACCAGCAGGTCGGACAGGGAGTTGCCGCCCAGCCGGTTCGAGCCGTGCATGCCGCCGGCCGCCTCGCCGGCCGCGAACAGCCCCGGCACCCCGCGCGCCGCCGCGGTGTCCGAGTCGACGGCGATCCCGCCCATGACGTAGTGGCAGGTCGGCCCGACCTCCATCGCCTCGGCGGTGATGTCCACGTCCGCCAGCTCCTTGAACTGGTGGTACATGGAGGGCAGCCGGCGCCGGATCACGTCCGCCGGCATCCGGGTCGACACGTCGAGGAAGACCCCGCCGTGCGGGGAGCCCCGGCCCGCCTTCACCTCGGCGTTGATGGCCCGCGCCACCTCGTCGCGGGGGAGCAGTTCGGGAGGGCGCCGGTTGTGGTCCGGGTCCTCGTACCAGCGGTCGCCCTCCGCCTCGGACTCGGCGTACTTCTCCTTGAAGACGTCGGGGATGTAGTCGAACATGAACCGCTTGCCCTCGGAGTTGCGCAGCACCCCTCCGTCGCCGCGCACCGACTCGGTGACGAGGATGCCCTTCACCGACGGCGGCCAGACCATGCCCGTCGGATGGAACTGCACGAACTCCATGTTCAGCAGCGGCGCACCGGCGAGCAGCGCCAGCGCGTGGCCGTCGCCCGTGTACTCCCAGGAGTTCGACGTCACCTTGAAGGACTTGCCGATGCCGCCCGTCGCGATCACCACGGACGGCGCCTCCAGGACGAAGAAGCGGCCCGTCTCGCGTTCGTAGGCGAAGACCCCGGAGACCCGGCTGCCGTCCTTGAGGATCCGGGTGACCGTGCACTCCTGGAAGACCTTCAGCCGGGACTCGTAGTCGCCGGTCTCCCTCTCGTCCTCCTGCTGGAGCGCCACGATCTTCTGCTGGAGCGTGCGGATCAGCTCAAGGCCGGTGCGGTCGCCGACGTGCGCGAGGCGCGGGTACTCGTGGCCGCCGAAGTTGCGCTGGGAGATGCGCCCGTCCTTCGTACGGTCGAAGAGCGCACCCCAGGTCTCCAGCTCCCACACCCGCTCCGGGGCCTCCCGCGCGTGCAGTTCGGCCATCCGCCACTGGTTGAGGAACTTGCCGCCGCGCATGGTGTCGCGGAAGTGGACCTGCCAGTTGTCGTGCTCGTTGGCGTTGGCCATGGCCGCCGCGATGCCGCCCTCGGCCATCACCGTGTGCGCCTTGCCGAACAGCGACTTGCAGATCACGGCCGTACGGGCGCCCCGCTCGCGCGCCTCGATCGCCGCCCGCAGGCCCGCGCCCCCGGCGCCGACCACGACGACGTCCCACTCCTGCCGTTCGACCACGGACATCTGTTCAGTCCCCACTCACGATTAGAAGAAGCGCGGATCGTCGAAGACCCCGGACGCGACGAGATAGACGTAGAAGTCGGCGAGCGCGACGCTCAGCAGCGACGCCCATGCCAGCTGCATGTGGCGGGCGTTGAGCTTCCCGATCCACTGCCACACGCGGTAGCGCACGGGGTGCTTGGAGAAGTGCTTGAGCTTGCCGCCGACGATGTGCCGGCAGGAGTGGCAGGACAGGGTGTACGCCCAGATCAGCACGATGTTGAGGAGGAAGACGAGGGTGCCGAGGCCCATGTGGCCCCACGCGTAGTTCTCGTCGCGGAACGCGAGCACCGTGTCGTACGTCAGGATGCCGGCGACCAGGAGCGCGGCGTAGAAGAAGTACCGGTGGACGTTCTGCAGGATCAGCGGGAAGCGCGTCTCGCCGGAGTACTTCTCGTGCGGCTCCGCCACCGCGCAGGCCGGCGGCGACATCCAGAAGCCGCGGTAGTACGCCTTGCGGTAGTAGTAGCAGGTCAGGCGGAAGCCGAGCGGGAAGATCAGGATGATGATCGCGGGGGAGACGCCCCACCAGCCGCCGAGGAGGTCCCAGTTGGGACCGCCGCGCATCGGCGCGCAGTTCTCGGCCAGGCAGGGCGAGTAGAACGGGGAGACGTACGGCGCCGCGTAGTAGTCCGCGTTGGCGAAGGCCCGCCAGGTCGAGTACACGATGAACGCGAACAGACCGGCCGCGGTGGCGGCCGGGGCCAGCCACCAGCGGTCGGTCCGCAGGTGCGGGGCGGCGATCGCGGCGCGCGTACCGGTGCGTACGCCGCCGCTGCTCGGATGGGGTTCCGTACCAGTGGCCAATGCATGACTCCGGTCGGGTCGGGTGGGTGCGGATCAGGGGGCGCGGCGGTCCCGGGCGCCGAGACCCTCGTCGTCCGTGTCGACCCACAGTGAGTCGTCGTACGGCGTGTCGGGGATGGTGACCAGCTCCGGCTTGCGCTGCGGGGCCGGGCCCGCCGAGGCGTCCCGCAGCAGCGCGACGCTCTCGCGCAGATGGTTGACGTCGGTGCGGACGCGGCGCATCTCGATCCCGCCGGTGCCCAGCTGCTTCTCCAGCCGGCCCACGGACCGGGCCAGCTCGTCGAGGCAGCGCTGAATCGCTGTCAGGTCGTCGTGCACGGACATGACGTGACCTCACTTCCGTGGGCCCTGCGGCCCGGGGTGGCAACGTTCATGCGCCTGCGAGTGTTGCGCGTCACACCTGTCGCTGTGAAGTCATGTGCAGCGATTGGCGGATTGCACACCCGCGGCGTGCGCCGCGGCGCGCACCGCGGCGCACGCCCGCGAGCGCTCGGTGCGCGCCGGGGCGGGCCGGGGGCGAACCAGGGGCGGACCGGGCCGGGCCGGAGCCGTCCCCGGGCCCGAGCTGCTCCGTACGGGTGGGCTCCCGTGCCCGTGCCGCCGTGTCGCCCCGGCCGGGCGAATCCTTTCCTCTTCAGTGGGGTGCCATAGATCTGATCAAATCCAAATACCGCCAAAAGTGATCAGAACGCACACATCGTCATCGGCGGGAGCCGCTCCCCGGAGGTACAGAGATGTCCCACGACGGCGTCGCAACCAGGCCGGGCCGCAGCGCGGTCATGCGCTCGGTCGCCTTTCTGACCGCTGGGGCGCTCGCGCTGCCCGCGCTCGCGGGGTGCAGCGACCCCGACCCGGCCGGCAAACCGCTCGCCGGCCAGGACATCGCCCCGGCCGCCCGCGCCGACCTCGCCGACGGCGGCACCCTGCGCTGGGCCGTCGACGCGGTGCCGGAGACGCTGAACACCTTCCAGTCGGACGCCGACGCGACCACCACCCGCATCGCGCAGGCCACGCTGCCCTCGATGTTCCGGCTCGACGCGAACGGGCGCCCCGCGCGCAACGCGGACTACCTGGAGTCCGCCAAGACCGTCGCCACCGAGCCCAGGCAGGTCGTGCTCTACAAGCTCAACCAGCAGGCCGTCTGGAGCGACGGCCGGGAGATCGGCGCCGCCGACTTCGCCGCCCAGTGGCGGGCCCTGTCCGGCAAGGACAGCGCCTACTGGACCGCCCGCAACGCCGGTTACGACCGCATCGAGAAGATCGAGCGGGGTGCGAACGACCTGGAGGTCCGGGTCACCTTCGCGCGGACCTACGCCGACTGGCGCTCGCTGTTCTCGCCGCTGTACCCGAAGGAGGTCATGGGCACCCCGGACTCCTTCAACGACGGCGCCCGGCGCAAGCTCAAGGTCAGCGCCGGACCGTTCGCCGTGAAGAAGGTCGACCGCAAGGCGGACCAGGTCCGGCTGACCCGCAACCCCCGCTGGTGGGGGCGGCCGGCCAGGCTGGAGGAGATCGTGCTGCGGGCGGTGCCGCGCGACCGGCGGGCCGCCGAACTGGCCGCCGGCGAGCTGGACCTCGCCGATGTCGACCCCGCGGCGGCCCGCCGCATCGCCGTCGCGGCCCCCCGCCCGAAGCCCCCGACGGCCGGCGCGAGCGCCGGCGCGACGCAGCTGATGGGGCCGGACCGGCCCGCGCCGCTGACGCCCGCGCAGCAGCGGGACCGCAAGAGGTTCCGCGGCGTCGAGATGCGCAAGTCGCTGGAGCCGTCCTTCACCCAGCTCGCTCTCAACGGGGGCGACGACGGACCGCTCAACGACGAGCGGGTGCGGCGGGCCGTGGCCCGCGCGCTCGACCGCGAGGAGCTCGCGAAGCTGGTGCTGTCCCCGCTCGGCCTGCCCGCCGAGCCGGTCGGCAGCCACCTCGCCCTGTCCGGCCAGGCCGCCTACGCCGACAACAGCGGGGCGATCGGCGGCCCCGACACCGCCGAGGCGCAGGCCCTCCTCGCGGACGCGGGCTGGGTGCCGGGCGGGCCCGTCAAGGAGAAGAAGAAGGGCGAGAAGGGCGAGAAGGCGGCGGGCGGCGAGGCCGACAAGGACGAGAAGAGCGCGAAGGACAAGGACAAGGGCAAAGACAAGGACAAGAAGAGCGAGGACGAGAGCAAGGGCAAGGGCAAGGACAAGGACTCCGACGCGAAGGACTCCGGCTCCGGCAGCGACACCTATATCGTCGGCGAGGACGGCAAGTCCGGCGACGACGGCAAGCGCGAGCAGCTCGCCCAGGACGGCAGGCAGTACGGCGGCAACCAGCTCCCGCAGGGCGGCGCACCCGGCGCCTACGCCCCGCAGGGCACGGCCGCACCGGCCGGCGCGGCGGCCCGCCCGCTCGCCAAGGACGGCAAGGCCCTGACGCTGCGGTTCGTGGTGCCGGCGGGCGAGGGCTCGCAGACCCTGCGCACGGTCGCGGACCGGATCGGGCTGATGCTGCGCCGGGTCGGCATCCGCACCGAGGTCACCAAGGTCCCGGACGAGAGCTACTTCAAGGACCACATCGCCTCCGGCCAGTACGACCTCGCCCTCTACTCCTGGCCCAGCTCCCCCTACCCGGCCACCGACGCCCGGCCCGTCTACGCCAAGCCCGTCCCGGCGGCCGACGGCTCCCTGAACGTCGAGCAGAACTACACCCGGATCGGCACCGACCAGGTCGACCAGCTCTTCGACCAGGCCGCCGGCACGCTCGACGAGTCCGAGTCGCGTTCCCTGATCCGCAAGGCGGACTCCCGCATCTGGGCGTCGGTCGGTTCGATCCCGCTGTACCAGCGTCCCGAGCTCACCGCGGCGCGGACCTCGGTCGCCAACGCGGGCGCCTTCGGCTTCGGCACCCCGGTCTACGAGGACATGGGCTTCCTGAAGAAGGACTTCAAGCCCGCGGCCACGGCGTCGGCCGGGTAGGACGTCCGGCCCTTGGCCGATCACGGGCGCCGGACGGGGCACACGGCCCGTCCGGCGCCTCCTTTTGCCCCGATCACATCCCTGACCTGCGTGGCAGCAGCCCGCGAGGCCCCGGCCGCCGCCGCCCCGTACCATGGGGTGAGGCCGTGGCTTGTACCGCCCGGCAGGGCCCGCGTCACCGACGTACACACCAGGGCCGTCCACACACTCCGGGAGTACGCCGCAATATGACTGCGTTGTCCACGCGTCACGACATCCGCAACGTCGCCATCGTCGCCCACGTCGACCACGGCAAGACCACCATCGTCGACGGCATGCTGAAGCAGGCCGGTGCCTTCGCCGCGCACCAGCTCGACTCCGTCGACGACCGCATGATGGACTCGAACGACCTGGAGCGTGAGAAGGGCATCACGATCCTCGCCAAGAACACGGCGGTGAAGTACCACCCCAAGGACGGCGGGGACCCGATCACGATCAACATCATCGACACCCCCGGCCACGCCGACTTCGGCGGCGAGGTCGAGCGCGGCCTGTCGATGGTCGACGGTGTCGTGCTGCTGGTCGACGCCTCGGAGGGGCCGCTGCCGCAGACCCGCTTCGTGCTGCGCAAGGCCCTCCAGGCCCGGCTGCCGATCATCCTCTGCATCAACAAGACGGACCGGCCCGACGCCCGTATCGACGAGGTCGTCAACGAGACCTACGACCTCTTCCTCGACCTGGACGCCGACGAGGAGCAGATCGAGTTCCCGATCGTCTACGCCTGCGGCCGTGACGGCATCGCCTCGCTGACCAAGCCGGACGACGGGACCGTGCCCGCCGACTCCACCAGCCTGGAGCCGTTCTTCTCCACGATCCTGGAGCACATCCCGGCCCCGACGTTCGACGCGAACGCCCCGCTCCAGGCCCATGTCACCAACCTCGACGCCGACAACTTCCTCGGCCGTATCGCCCTGCTGCGCGTGCACCAGGGCGAGCTGAAGAAGGGGCAGACCGTCGCCTGGATGAAGCGCGACGGCTCGGTGGCCAACGTCCGCATCAGCGAGCTGATGATGACGGAGGCGCTCACCCGCAAGCCCGCCGAGGTGGCAGGCCCGGGTGACATCTGCGCCGTCGCCGGCATCACCGAGATCATGATCGGCGAGACGCTGGCCGACCCGGAGAACCCGGTACCGCTCCCGCTGATCACGGTCGACGAGCCCGCGATCTCCATGGTCATCGGCACCAACACCTCCCCGCTGGTCGGCCGCGGCGGCACCGGCAAGGGCGCCGAGGCCAAGTCGGCCGTCAAGGACCGCAAGGTCACCGCCCGCCAGGTCAAGGACCGCCTCGACCGCGAGCTGATCGGCAACGTCTCCCTGCGCGTGCTCGACACCGAGCGCCCCGACGCCTGGGAGGTCCAGGGCCGCGGTGAGCTGGCGCTGGCCATCCTGGTCGAGCAGATGCGCCGCGAGGGCTTCGAGCTGACCATCGGCAAGCCGCAGGTGGTCACCAAGGACGTCGAGGGCAAGGTCTACGAGCCCGTCGAGCGCATGACGATCGATGTGCCCGAGGAGCACATGGGCGCCGTGACCCAGCTGATGGGCGTGCGCAAGGGCCGCATGGACAACATGTCCAACCACGGCTCCGGCTGGGTGCGCATGGAGTTCGTCGTGCCCTCCCGCGGCCTCATCGGCTTCCGGACCGAGTTCCTCACGCAGACCCGCGGCACCGGCATCGGCCACTCCATCCACGAGGGCCACGAGCCCTGGTTCGGCGCGCTGCAGACCCGTAACAACGGCTCCCTGGTCGCGGACCGCGCCGGCGCCGTCACCGCTTTCGCGATGACGAACCTCCAGGAGCGCGGCGTGCTCTTCACCGAGCCCGGCACCGAGGTGTACGAGGGCATGATCGTCGGCGAGAACTCCCGCTCCGACGACATGGACGTCAACATCACCAAGGAGAAGAAGCTCACCAACATGCGGTCGTCCACGGCCGACGTGGCCGAGTCGATCGTCCCGCCGCGCAAGCTGTCGCTGGAGCAGTCCCTGGAGTTCTGCCGCGACGACGAGTGCGTCGAGGTGACGCCGGAGGCGGTGCGCATCCGCAAGGTGAACCTGGACGCCCGCGAGCGCGCCCGCGCCGCGAGCCGCGCGAAGCACGGCTGACGCCGGCTCTCCTCCAGGCACAGCGACCTCGGGCACCCCCTTCGGGCGGGGTGCCCGAGGTCGCTGCGTTCGGGGCGGCCGTCGGACAGCGGGCCGGGTGTTGTCACGGGGTAGGGATAACCCTCTATTTACAGGTGTGACGGGCAGCCTTCACGCGATGCCCACTACGCTGCGGTACGCGGCTGTCCGCCCGGCGGCATGGAGCCACGGTGGCGAACGGCGCAGTCGCGCGGGGGAAGCGGGCTGGATCTCGCCTTGCACGGCGACAGGGGTCGCCGCAATCGGATTTCACACACATGCGTCCGGAATACGGACACTCATTCCCGATAGATGTGTAACAAGTCCGTTTCGGAGGGATCTTTCGCCAAACCCTTTGTCCGGATTTTGGAAGAAGTACGCGCCAGGTGTGATCGAACCGAGACCTTAGGGATGTGGTTCGGTCTGGTCGCATGGCAGATAGTTAGGCGCGTAGAGCTCGGACGAACGGGTCATGCATCGACGGGGTGCTGGCTTGCGAGCGCGGGGTCGCACTTGGCGGTTTCCGCCACCGAACACGGTGGCGGGCTTGTGTCTTGTGCCCCCTCTTGCGGTGTACCAATGGACTCATGAGGAGGAACCCATGCGCGGTGCCAAGAGCGCCAAGTGGGTCGCGATAGCCGCGGTTGTGGCGCTGGGCGCGACCGCCTGTGGTGGTGGCAGTGGTGACAGCGGCAGTGGTGACAAGTCTGCCGCGATCGACCCGAACGGCAAGTTCTCGATCGAGGTCGGCGAGCCGCAGAACCCGCTGCAGCCGGCGAACACCATGGAGTCCAACGGCAGCATCGTCACGCGTGCGCTGTTCTCCACGCTCGTCGACTACGACAAGAGCGGCAAGATCGTCATGGTGAACGCCGACTCGGTGGACACCACGGACAACAAGACCTTCACGGTCAAGCTCAAGAAGGGCTGGAAGTTCCACGACGGGACGCCGGTCACCGCCGAGTCGTACGTCAAGGCGTGGAACTGGGCCGCCACTCCGGCGAACAAGCAGACCAACAGCTTCTGGTTCGCCGACATCAAGGGCTACTCCGACGTGGCCCCCGAGTCCGGCAAGCCGAAGGCGACGGAGATGTCCGGCCTGAAGGTCGTCGACGACTCCACCTTCACCATCGAGCTCACGACCGCGATCCCGTACTTCGTCTACAAGCTGGGCTACGAGGTCTTCTCGCCGCTGCCGGAGTCCTTCTACAAGGACCCGGCCGCCGCCGGCAAGAAGCCGATCGGCAACGGTCCCTACAAGTTCGTCAGCTGGGACAACAAGAAGCAGATCGAGGTCGCCCGCTACGACGACTACCAGGGTCCGAACAAGGCCAAGAACGGTGGTGTGATCTTCAAGAACTACACCAACCTGGAGACGGCCTACGAGGACCTGAAGTCGGGCAACGTCGACGTCCTGCGCCAGATCGCGCCGAAGGACCTGCCGGTCTACAAGACGGACCTCGGCGACCGCGGCGTCGACATGGCGTACTCCGCCGTCCAGACGATCGCCCCGGCCTTCTACACCAAGCAGTGGAAGGACATCGACCCCAAGGTCCTGCAGGGCCTGTCGATGGCGATCGACCGCCAGACCATCACCAAGACGGTGCTCCAGGGCACGCGTGAGCCCGCCACCGGCTGGGTCGCGAAGGGTGTTCTCGGCTACCAGGACAGCCTGGGCTCCGACATCTTCACGTACAACCCCACCAAGGCGAAGCAGCTCATCAAGGAAGGCGGCGGTGTTCCCAAGAACGCCATCTCCATCCAGTACAACGCCGACGGCGGGCACAAGGAGTGGGTCGCGGCCGTCTGCAACTCCATCACCAAGGCCACCGGCGTGAAGTGCACCGGTGACTCCAAGGCGGACTTCCAGGCCGACCTCAACGCGCGTGACGCGCAGGAGGTCAAGTCCATGTACCGCTCGGGCTGGGTGCTGGACTACCCCTTCAACGCCAACTTCCTGCGTGACCTCTTCGGCACCAAGTCGTCCGGCAACCAGAGCGGCTTCTCCAACAAGGAGGTCGACAACCTGATCGCGCAGGCCGACGCCGCCAAGTCGCAGGACGAGTCGATGAAGCTCTACCAGGATCTGGAGAAGAAGCTCCCGAACTACATGCCGAGCATCCCGCTCTGGTACTACAAGGTCAACGCGGGCTACTCCGAGAACGTCACCGGCGTCGCGTACGCCCAGGACGGCGACCCGGTTCTGACCGGGGTTCAGGTCAAGAAGAAGTAAGAGCAGAGAAGTCCGCGAGCCCGAGGGCGGCGCCGAACGGCGCCGCCCTCGGGGGGACGGCAGCGGCTGGGGGGCCCTTTCCCTATGCATCCCTTCCGGGGAGCGTATGGAAGGGGCCCGTCGGCTGCCGTTGCTGGAATTGACATGGAGGCACGATGGGGCGCTACGTCGCACGACGACTGCTCCAGATGATCCCGGTGTTCTTCGGAACCACCTTGCTCATCTTTCTCATGGTCTACGCCCTGCCCGGCGACCCCGTGCGAGGGCTGTTCGGGGACAAGGCCGGCAGCCCGCAGGTGATCGCGAGCCTGAGACGCGAGTACGGCCTGGACCAGCCGATCCTGGTGCAGTACTACGAATACATGAAGGGCATGCTCCTGCATGCCGACTTCGGCACGCAGATCGCCAGTGGCCGTCCGGTCACCGACGTGCTGGGCGACGCTTTCCCCGTGACCCTGCGCCTCGCCTCCCTGGCGTTCGCCATCGAGGTCGTCCTCGGCATCTCGCTCGGCATCGTGGCGGGCATGCGCGCCGGCCGGCTGACGGACAACGTGATCCTCGTGGTCGCGCTGCTGTTCATCTCGGTCCCGGTGTTCGTGCTCGGCTACATCCTCAAGGTGGTCTTCGCCTTCCAGCTGAACTGGCTGCCGCCGAACGTCAACGATCCCTCGAACATCAACGAGTTGCTGATGCCGGCCCTTGTGCTGGCCGCGGCGTCGTTGGCCTATGTGACGCGGCTGACGCGTACCTCCATCGCCGAGAACCTGCGCGCCGACTACATCCGTACCGCGATCGCGAAGGGCCTGCCCAGGCGACGCGTGGTGGGGGTGCACCTGATGCGCAACTCCCTGATCCCGGTGGTCACCTACCTGGGAATCGACATCGGCGCGCTGATGGGCGGTGCCGTCGTCACCGAGGGCCTGTTCAACATCAAGGGCGTCGGAGGCACCATCTACGAGTCCATCGTGCGCCGCGAGGGAACGACCGTCGTCGGCCTCGTGACCATCCTGGTCATCGTCTACCTCCTCGCCAGCCTGCTCGTCGACCTGCTGTACGCGGTTCTGGACCCGAGGATTCGCTATGCCTGACTTCACCAAGACGGCCGTGGTGGCGCAGGACGCGGCCGTGGCCGCGGAGATCGCCCCCCAACCGGCCAAGCCGGAGAAGGCGCGCAGTCTCTGGGGCGACGCCTGGGCCGATCTGCGCCGCAGTTGGATCTTCCTGATCTCCAGCGCGCTGATCTTCATCCTGCTGCTGATCACCTTCTTCCCGGGCATGTTCACCGGCACGGATCCGATCCTCGGCGACCTGGCCAAGAACTATCTGCAGAAGCCCAGGCTGGGCAACATCGGCTCGCCCGACTGGCTCGGCTACGACCAGCAGGGCCGCAGCGTGTACGCGCGCGTCATCTACGGCACCCGGGCCTCCATAGCCGTCGGCTTCGGCACGACTTTGTCCGTGACGCTGCTCGGCGGTGTGGTCGGCATGATCGCCGGATACTTCGGCGGCGTCGTCGACGCGGTCCTTTCGCGGCTGACCGACGTGTTCTTCGGCATCCCGTTCCTGCTCGGCACCATGGTCGTGCTCAACTCCTTCCAGGACCGCACGACCTGGGTCGTCATCGGTGCTCTCGGCTTCTTCGGCTGGACCCAGATCGCCCGCGTGATGCGCGGCGCGGTCATCACGACCAAGCAGTCGGACTACGTCCAGGCCGCCAAGGCGCTGGGAGCGAGTACGCCGCGGGTGATGTTCCGGCACATCCTGCCGAACACCCTCGCCCCGGTGATCGTCGTCGCCACCATCTCGCTCGGCGTCTACATCGCCGCCGAGGCCACCCTGTCCTTCCTGGGACTGGGCCTGACCGGCGTCTCGTGGGGCAACGACATCTCCGACGGCGGCAACCAGATCCGTGTGGCCCAGTGGATCATGCTTTATCCGTCGATCATGCTCAGCATCACGGTGCTGGCGTTCATCATGCTCGGTGAGGCCGTCCGCAACGCCCTCGACCCGAAGATGCGCTGAGGGAGGCGTACGTGACCACCATCGAAGAAGTCGTTCCCGTGGAGTCGCCCGCCGGCGGCGACGGGGTGCCGCTGCTCGAAGTGCGCGACCTGCACGTCGAGTTCCATACCCGAGAGGGTGTCGCCAAGGCAGTCAACGGCGTCAACTACAGCGTCAACGCGGGTGAGACCCTCGCCGTGCTTGGCGAGTCGGGCTCCGGCAAGTCCGTCACCGCGCAGGCCGTCATGGGCATCCTGGACATGCCGCCGGCGAGGATCCCGCGGGGCGAGATCCTCTTCCGGGGCCAGGACATGCTGAAGATGTCCGGCGAGGAGCGCCGCAAGATCCGCGGCCAGCGCATCGCCATGATCTTCCAGGACGCGCTGTCCTCGCTGAACCCGGTCCTGACCGTCGGCTACCAGCTGGGCGAGATGTTCCGGGTCCACCAGGGCATGTCCAAGAAGGACGCCAAGATCAAGGCGATCGAGCTGATGGACCGGGTGAAGATCCCGGCCGCGGCCGCCCGCGTGAACGACTACCCCCACCAGTTCTCGGGCGGTATGCGCCAGCGCATCATGATCGCGATGGCGCTGGCCCTGGAGCCTGACCTGATCATCGCCGACGAGCCCACCACGGCCCTCGACGTCACCGTCCAGGCCCAGGTCATGGACCTGCTCGCCGATCTCCAGCGCGAGTACAACATGGGCCTGATCCTCATCACCCACGACCTCGGCGTCGTCGCCGACGTCGCGGACAAGATCGCCGTGATGTACGCGGGCCGTATCGTGGAGCGCGCTCCGGTGCACGGTCTCTACCACCGTCCCGCGCACCCGTACACCAAGGGCCTGCTGGACTCGATCCCGCGCCTGGACCAGAAGGGCCAGGAGCTCTACGCGATCAAGGGTCTGCCGCCCAACCTGCTGCGCATCCCGACCGGTTGCGCGTTCAACCCGCGCTGCCCGCAGGCGCAGGACATCTGCCGCACCGAGGTCCCGGCGCTGCAGCCGGTCGCCGAGCAGGACGGCACCGAACTGGACGGCCGCGGCTCGGCCTGCCACTTCTGGAAGGAGACGATCCATGGCTGAGCTCAGCAAGAGCGACGAGTCGCAGGAGTCCACGCCGAACGTCTCCGAGGTCGAGGTCGTGGACGCCCACTCCGAGTCGGAGGCGGTCGCCGCCATCGAGGCGCCGGTCGAGCGGGGCGAGCCGATCCTTCAGGTGCGCAACCTGGTCAAGCACTTCCCGCTCACCCAGGGCATCCTGTTCAAGAAGCAGGTCGGCGCGGTCAAGGCCGTCGACGGTGTCTCCTTCGACCTGTACCAGGGCGAGACGCTGGGGATCGTGGGCGAGTCCGGCTGCGGCAAGTCGACCGTGGCCAAGCTGCTGATGAACCTGGAGCGGGCGACCGCAGGCGAGATCTTCTACAAGGGCCAGGACATCACCCGGCTGTCCGGGCGGGCCATGAAGGCCGTGCGGCGCAACATCCAGATGGTGTTCCAGGACCCGTACACCTCGCTCAACCCGCGTATGACCGTGGGCGACATCATCGGGGAGCCCTTCGACATCCACCCCGAGGTGGCACCGAAGGGCGACCGGCGCCGCAAGGTCCAGGATCTGCTGGACGTGGTCGGTCTCAACCCCGAGTACATCAACCGCTACCCGCACCAGTTCTCCGGCGGTCAGCGCCAGCGCATCGGCATCGCCAGAGGACTGGCCCTGAACCCCGAGATCATCGTCTGCGACGAGCCCGTCTCGGCGCTGGACGTGTCGGTGCAGGCGCAGGTCATCAACCTGATGGAGCGGCTGCAGGACGAGTTCAACCTGTCCTACATCTTCATCGCGCACGACCTGTCGATCGTCCGGCACATCTCCGACCGCGTCGGGGTCATGTACCTGGGCAAGATGGCGGAGATCGGCACCGACGAGCAGATCTACGACCACCCGACCCACCCGTACACCCAGGCGCTGCTGTCGGCCGTCCCGGTCCCCGACCCGGATGCCCGCGAGCACCGCGACCGCATCATCCTCACCGGCGACGTGCCCTCACCGGCCAACCCGCCGTCGGGCTGCCGCTTCCGCACCCGCTGCTGGAAGGCAGAGGACAAGTGCGCCGAGGAGGTGCCCCTGCTGGCCGTCCCCGAGCGCTTCAGCGGCGTGGACACCCCCGCGGCCCACGAGTCCGCCTGTCACTTCGCCGAGGAGAAGGACGTCGTCAACGCGGCCTGACGACCTCGTGCGCCCCGGTTCCCGGCACCTCCACCGAGGTGCCGGGAACAGGTGTTTTCACGGCCGGTCCGGACCGCCGGGTTCAGCCCTCGGCTCCCGGCCCAGGGGCACGCCGTCCGGGCGGGTGCGCTCGCGTCCAGCACCGCGAGATCCCGGCCACGCGTGACGGCGGCCCGTGAAACCCCGTGTGACCCGCGGAAAAACTGAAGTCATGCGAGTGAGGCAGGCAGTGGTCCACACCGCTGAAGCCCTGCCGACCGGGCCCTGGCGGCAGGGCGCCCGGCCGTCCGTCCACAGCGGCGCACCCCGGTCGCGCGCACCGCGCCTTCCGCCCTCGCCGGACGCAGGTCGCGCGGCACCGGCCCCGCGCGGTCGGCGGATGCCGCCGATAGGGGTAACGCCGCCCCGGATGGGTGCCGTGGACATGCCCGGCCCGCAGCGGTTGCCGATATTTGCGGGTAAGGCGCGACGCACAAGGGCGGCGCCCTCAGGAGGAGGCACCATGCGTGGAGCCACAGCCACCCGATGGGCCGCCTGTGTGACGGCCGTCGCGCTCGCGGCGACCGGCTGCGGAGGCGGGAGCGACAGCGCCGGTGCCTCCGGCGCCGTGCTCAGCTCCTCGTGGACCGACCCCCAGAACCCCCTGGAGCCCGCCAACACCAACGAGGTGCAGGGCGGCAAGGTGCTCTCCATGATCTTCCGGGGGCTGAAGCAGTACGACCCGAGGACCGGCGAGGCGAAGAACATGCTGGCCGAGCGGATCGAGACCTCCGACTCGCGGCGCTACACCGTCACCCTGAAGGACGGCTGGACCTTCAGCGACGGCGAGAAGGTCACCGCCAAGTCCTTCGTGGACGCCTGGAACTACGGCGCGAGCCTGAGGAACAACCAGAAGAACGCCTACTTCTTCAGCTACATCGAGGGCTACGACAAGGTCCACCCCGCCCGCGGCGAGCAGAGCGCCGAGACGATGTCCGGGCTGAGGACGGTCGACGACAGGACGTTCACCGTCACGCTCAGCCAGAAGTTCTCGGGCTTCCCCGACACCCTCGGCTACAACGCGTTCGTGCCGCTGCCCCGGGCCTTCTACGACGACCGCGCCGGCTGGCTGGCCAAGCCGGTGGGCAACGGCCCGTACACGGTGGAGTCGTACACCAAGGGCTCCGAGATGCGGCTGACGAAGTGGGGGGACTACCCGGGCCCGGACGCCGCCCGCAACGACGGCGTCACGCTCAAGGTCTACACGGACAACAACACGGCCTACACCGACCTGATGGCCGGCAACCTCGACCTCGTCGACGACGTCCCGGCCCAGCAGCTGAAGAACGTCCGCGGCGACCTCGGCGACCGCTACCTCAACACCCCGGCCGGCATCATCCAGACCCTGGCCTTCCCCTACTACGACAAGAACTGGAACAAGGCCGGCTCGGTCAAGGTGCGCCAGGGCCTGTCCCGGGCGATCGACCGCCGGCAGATCACCGAGACCATCTTCCAGAAGACCCGCACCCCGGCCACCGACTGGACCTCGCCCGTCCTCGGCGCGGAGGGCGGCTACAAGGCCGGGCTGTGCGGCGCGTGGTGCGAGTACGACGCGGCGGCCGCGAAGAAGCTGATCAAGGAGGGCGGGGGCCTGCCCGGCGGGCAGGTGAAGATCACGTACAACGCGGACACCGGCTCCCACAAGCTGTGGGTGGACGCCGTCTGCAACTCCATCAACAACGCCCTGGGCAACGACCGGGCCTGCGTCGGCAACCCCATCGGCACCTTCGCCGACTTCCGCAGCAAGTCCACCACCCAGAAGCTCTCCGGCCCCTTCCGGGCGGGCTGGCAGATGGACTACCCGCTGACGCAGAACTTCCTCCAGCCGCTCTACTACACCAACGCCTCCTCCAACGACGGCAAGTGGTCAAGCCCCGAGTTCGACCGGCTGGTGGACCGGGCCAACGCCGAGACCGACCCCGCCAGGTCCGTGCGGATGTTCCAGCAGGCCGAGGAGGTCGTCCGGGACCAGATGGCGGCCATCCCGCTCTGGTACCAGAACGGCAGCGCGGGCTGGTCGCAGCGGCTGTCGAACGTGACCCTCAACCCCTTCAGCGTCCCGGTCTACGACCAGATCAAGGTCGGCTGAGCGCGCCATGGGCCGCTACGTCCTGCGGCGCCTGGTGCAGATGGTCCCGGTCTTCGCCGGGGCCACGCTGCTGATCTTCCTGATGGTCAACGTGATGGGCGACCCCGTCGCGGGACTGTGCGGCGACCGGCAGTGCGACCCGGCGACGGCGGCCCGGCTCAGGGCGGAGTTCGGCCTCGACCGGCCCGTGTGGCAGCAGTACCTGACCTACATGGGGAACGTCTTCACCGGGGACTTCGGCACGGCGTTCAACGGCCAGAAGGTCACCGAGCTGATGGCCACGGCCTTCCCCGTCACGCTCCGGCTGACGATCGTGGCGGTCCTCATCGAGGTCGTCGTCGGCGTCACCCTCGGCGTCGTCACCGGACTGCGCCGCGGCCGCCCCGTCGACACCGGCGTCCTGCTGCTCACCCTCGTCGTGATCTCCGTCCCCACCTTCGTCACCGGCCTGCTGCTCCAACTGCTGCTCGGCGTCGAGTGGGGCTGGATCAGACCGTCCGTCTCCTCCGCGGCGCCCTTCGGCGAACTGCTGCTGCCCGGTCTCGTCCTCGCCTCGGTCTCCCTCGCCTACGTCACCCGGCTGACGCGCACCTCAATCGCGGAGAACCGGCGCTCCGACTACGTGCGCACCGCCGTCGCCAAGGGCCTGCCGCGCCGCCGGGTCGTCACCCGGCATCTGCTGCGCAACTCGCTGATCCCGGTGGTCACCTTCATCGGCGCCGACATCGGCTTCCTGATGGGCGGTGCGATCGTCACCGAGCGGATCTTCAACATCCACGGCGTCGGCTTCCAGCTCTACCAGGGGATCCTGCGCCAGAACACCCAGACCGTCGTCGGCTTCGTGACGGTCCTGGTCCTGGTCTTCCTGCTGTGCAACCTGGTCGTCGACCTCCTGTACGCCGTACTCGACCCGAGGATCCGCTATGCCTGAGCAGCCGTTCCCGCCCGAGGGGGCCATCGCCGGCGCCGGGCCGGGCGGGGCGATGGACCTGACCGCGAGCGAGGCGGGCACGCTGGAGCGGCACCCCCGCGACCCCGGCGCGGACGGCTCACCCGCGCCGCCGCCCGGCCCCGACGCGCCGGACCCCGCCGGCGGCCGGCCGCGCAGCCTGTGGTCGGACGCCTGGCGCGACCTGCGCCGCAACCCCGTCTTCGTGGTGTCGTCGCTGATCATCCTCTTCCTCGTCCTGATCTCCCTGTGGCCCTCCGCCATCGCGCCGGGCAACCCCCTCGCCTGCGACCTGGCCAAGGCCCAGCAGGGCTCCGGCCCCGGCCACCCCTTCGGCTACGACGGCCAGGGCTGCGACGTCTACACGCGCACCGTCTACGGCGCCCGCACCTCGGTCGCCGTCGGCGTCCTCGCCACCCTCGGGGTCGCCGTCCTCGGCTCGGTGCTCGGCGCCCTCGCGGGGTTCTTCGGCGGCCCCTGGGACGCGGTGCTCTCCCGGGTCACCGACATCTTCTTCGCCATCCCCGTCGTCCTCGGCGGGCTGGTCCTGCTGTCGGTCGTGACCAGCACCTCCGTATGGCCCGTCATCGGCTTCATCGTGCTGCTCGGCTGGCCGCAGATCTCCCGTATCGCCCGGGGCGCGGTGATCACCGCACAGCAGCACGACTACGTGCAGGCCGCGCGGGCCCTGGGCGCCTCCTCCCCCCGGGTGCTGCTGCGGCACATCGCGCCCAACGCGGTGGCCCCGGTGATCGTGGTCTCGACGATCGCGCTCGGCACCTACATCGCCCTGGAGGCGACCCTGTCCTATCTGGGCGTCGGCCTGAAGCCCCCGAGCGTGTCCTGGGGCATCGACATCTCCGCCGCCTCGCCCTACGTCCGCAACGCCCCGCACGCCCTGCTGTGGCCCTCCGGCGCGCTGGCGGTCACGGTCCTGGCCTTCATCATGCTGGGCGACGCGGTGCGCGACGCCCTCGACCCGAAGCTGAGGTGAGGCGGCGCCATGCTGCTCGACGTGCGTGACCTCCACGTGGAGTTCCGGACCCGGGACGGGGTCGCCCGAGCCGTCAACGGGGTCAGCTTCGGCGTGGACGCGGGGGAGACCCTCGCCGTGCTGGGCGAGTCCGGGTCGGGCAAGTCGGTGACCGCGCAGGCGGTCATGGGAATCCTCGACACCCCGCCGGGCCGCGTCACCGGGGGCGAGGTGCTCTTCCAGGGGCGGGACCTGCTGAAGCTCAAGGAGGAGGAGCGGCGCCGGGTCCGCGGCGCCGGGATGGCGATGGTCTTCCAGGACGCGCTGTCGTCCCTCAACCCCGTGCTCACCGTGGGCGACCAGCTCGGCGAGATGTTCACCGTGCACCGCGGGATGTCCAGGAAGGACGCCCGTGCGAAGGCCGTCGAACTGATGGACCAGGTGCGCATCCCCGCGGCCCGCGAGCGCGTCAGGCAGTACCCGCACCAGTTCTCCGGGGGGATGCGCCAGCGCGTCATGATCGCCATGGCGATCGCGCTGGAACCGGCGCTGATCATCGCCGACGAGCCCACCACCGCCCTCGACGTCACCGTCCAGGCCCAGGTGATGGACCTGCTCGCCGAGCTCCGGCGCGAGTACCGGATGGGCCTGGTCCTGATCACCCACGACCTCGGCGTGGTCGCGGACGTCGCCGACCGGATCGCGGTGATGTACGCGGGCCGCGTCGTCGAGTCGGCGCCGGTCGACGACATCTACAAGGCGCCGGCCCACCCGTACACCCGCGGTCTGCTGGACTCCGTGCCGCGCCTGGACCTCAAGGGCCGCGAGCTGCACGCCATCAGGGGCCTGCCGCCGAGCCTCACGGACGTCCCGCGCGGCTGCGCCTTCCACCCGCGCTGCCCGATGGCCCGGGACGTCTGCCGCACCGACGTGCCCGCGCCGCACGAGGTCTCCGCGACGCGGGCCGCCGCCTGCCACTTCTGGAAGGAGTGCCTGAATGGCTGAGGCGATCCTGGAGGTGCGCGGGCTGCACAAGCACTACCCCCTCACCCGTGGCGTGCTGTTCCGCAAGGAGGTCGGCTCGGTGCGGGCCGTCGACGGCGTCGACCTCACCCTGCGCCGCGGCGAGACCCTGGGCGTCGTCGGGGAGTCCGGCTGCGGCAAGTCGACCGCGGCCCGGCTGCTGGTCAGCCTGGAGCGCCCGACGGCCGGTTCGATCACGTACCGGGGCGAGGACGTCACCCGGCTGTCCGGCCGCGCGCTGAAGGCCGTACGGCGCAACATCCAGATGGTCTTCCAGGACCCGTACACCTCCCTCAACCCCCGGATGACGGTGGGCGACATCGTGGGGGAGCCCTTCGACATCCACCCCGAGGCCGCCCCGAAGGGCGAGCGGCGGCGCCGGGTGCGCGAACTGCTGGACGTGGTCGGGCTCAACCCCGAGCACATCAACCGCTATCCGCACCAGTTCTCCGGCGGGCAGCGCCAGCGCATCGGCATCGCGCGCGGGCTCGCCCTGCGCCCGGAGATCATCGTGGCCGACGAACCCGTCTCCGCGCTCGACGTCTCCGTGCAGGCCCAGGTGATCAACCTGATGGCCCGCCTCCAGCGGGAGTTCGGCCTCTCCTACGTCTTCATCGCGCACGACCTGTCGATCGTGCGGCACATCTCGGACCGGGTCGCGGTGATGTACCTCGGGCGGATCGTGGAGAGCGGCCGCGACAGCGAGATCTACGACCACCCCACGCACCCGTACACCCAGGCGCTGCTCTCCGCGGTCCCCGTGCCCGACCCGCGGGCCCGCGCCCGCCGCGAGCGGATCATCCTCACCGGGGACGTCCCGTCCCCGGCGGCCGTCCCCTCGGGCTGCCGCTTCCGCACCCGCTGCTGGAAGGCCCGGGACGTGTGCGCCGAGGAGGTGCCGCTGCTCGCGGTGCCGCAGCGGCTGCGGGGCGGTCTCGCGGGGCACGAGTCGGCGTGCCACTTCGCGGAGGAGAAGCGGGTGGTGGCGCCGACGCCGTGACCGGTGCGGCCGCGGCCGCACGACGGCGCGTCGACCGCGTTAACACCCGGGCAACCCGGCCGACCCGGCTCCGATATACGGACGCGTCAGGCTGTACCGCGTACGGCCGTGCGGGTGCCGTGAGCGGGCCGGGGCGGGATGCCGCCCCGGCCCGCTGCCCGTCACCCGAGGCCGAGCGAGCGCCTCAGGAAGTCGAGCTGGAGCAGCAGCAGGTTCTCCGCGACCTCCTCCTGCGGGGTCATGTGGGTCACCCCGGACAGCGGCAGCACCTCGTGCGGGCGGCCGGCGGCGAGGAGGGCCGAGGACAGCCGCAGGGAGTGGGCGACGACCACGTTGTCGTCCGCCAGCCCGTGCACGATCATCATCGGGCGGTGCGGCCCGGCCGGCTCCACCAGGCCCGAGTCGTCGACCAGCGAGTTGCGCCGGTAGACCTCCGGCTGTTCCCCGGGGTGCCCGACGTAGCGCTCCTGGTAGTGGGTGTCGTACAGGCGCAGATCGGTGACCGGGGCGCCGACGACGGCCGCGTGGAAGACGTCCGGGCGGCGCAGCACCGCGAGCCCCGCCAGATAGCCGCCGAAGGACCAGCCCCGGATCGCCACCCGGGTCAGGTCGAGCGGGAAGCGCTCGGCGAGCCCGTGCAGCGCGTCGACCTGGTCCTGCACCACGATCGCCGCGATGTCGTCCTTGACGGCCTTCTCCCAGGCGGGAGAGCGTCCCGGTGTGCCGCGGCCGTCCGCGACGATCACCGCGAAGCCCTGGTCGGCGAACCACTGCGAGGTCAGATGCGGGTTGTGGGCGGCCACCACCCGCTGGCCGTGCGGTCCCCCGTAGGGGTCCAGCAAAACCGGGAGAGGGGTGTCACCGGCGTAGTCACGAGGCATAAGCACGGCGCACGGAATACGCCGTGCGCCCCCTTCGGTGAGGGTCACGCGCGGGGTCAGCCCGGGATTCTCGGCGTGCGAGCGGACCAGGCCGATCCGCTTTCCCTCCCGCACCACCCGGACCGCGGCCCCGGGCCGGTCCGGCGTGTGGGACACCAGCACCGTCACACCGCCCGCGCGCACCGCCGCGTGCACCCCGGGCTCCCGCGAGACGCGCTCCACGCCGAGTTCGTTCACCCGGTACACATGCACTTCGCCGATCTCGGGCTCGGCCGCCGCCTCACCCGCCGACGCCGAGACCAGTACGTCGTCGGAGGTGACGTCCAGCACCGCGCGGACGTGCAACTGGGGTCCGGTCAGCGGGCGTTCGCCCACCGTGAGGACCCGCGCCCCGCCCTCGTCGGCGATCCGCACCAGCTGCCCGGCAGGGCTCCAGCACGGCACACCAGGGAAAAGATCAAGCCATTGTGGATCTTCGTCCGCGTGCACCATCCGGGTCGCCCCCGTCGCCGTGTCCACGGCCAGGAACAGCTGGCTGCGCTGGTCGCGCGCCTGGACCAGCAGCAGCGGCGCCCCCGCCGCCGACCAGTGCACCCGCGCCAGATACGGATAGCGCGCCCGGTCCCAGGAGACCTCCGTACGGGCCCCGTCCAGCCCGAGCGCGAACAGCCGGACGTCCGCGTTCGGCGTGCCCGCCGCCGGGTACGCCACCCGCTGCGGCTCACGCCCGGGATGGGCCGGATCGGAGATCCACCACCGGTCGACCGGCGTGTCGTCGGCCCGCGCCACCAGCAGCCGGTCCGACTCCGGGCTCCACCAGAACCCCCGGTGGCGCCCCATCTCCTCGGCGGCGATGAACTCCGCGAGCCCGTAGGTGACCCCCTCCGACTCCGGCTCGGCCAGCGCCCGGTCGCCCTCGCCCCGCGCTCCCACCACCCGCAGCGCGCCCCGCGCGACATACGCGACGTGCCGGCCGTCGGGGGAGGGGCGCGGGTCGATCACCGGCCCGCGAACCGGCAGTTCACGTGCCGTGCCGGCCCGCAGCTCCGCCGTGAACAGCCGCCCCGACAGGGCGAAGGCGGCCAACTCGACGGCGCTGTCGGTGGCATGGGCCACGATCCCCGCGCCCGCCTCACGGCTGCGCTCGCGCCGTGCCCGCTCCTCGGGCGGAAGGTCCTCCGCGCCGCCTCCCAGGAGGGCGCGCGGGTCCGCCGCCACGCGCTCCTTTCCGTCCGCCGTGTCGAGCACCCACAGCGAACTCGCCGGATCGGAACCGGAGGTGGAGCGCAGGAAGGCGACACGGGAACCGTCGGGCGCCACGGTGAACGCGCGGGGCGCGCCGAGCGTGAACCGCTGGGTGCGGGCGTGGCGGCGGGGGAAGGACACTGGCTCGGTCGTCATGCCCCGACCATATTGGCCAGTGCGCCCCCTTGTGCGGCTGTGCGCCGATCGATGCGCACGTACCGATAGTTATGATCACTGTCGCATAGTGGGTATGAACCTGCTGGCTTGCTGCATGGATTTATCTGCACCCACAGTCGAACCCCCCGCGTCCGGGATTCTTGGAGGTGAGCCGCCGTGGCACTCTCGATTTCGGCGGTAGTGCTGCTGGCGATCGTCGTCTTCCTGCTGATCAGAAAATCGGGTCTGAAGGCCGGCCATGCGATCGTCTGCATGCTGCTGGGGTTCTACCTGGCGTCGTCGACCGTCGCTCCCACCATCAGTTCGCTGACGACCAACATCGCGGGCATGATCGGCAGCTTCAAGTTCTGAGCGAAGCGCACGTTCCGTAGGGTGGGGCCATGACGGATCTGCCCTCCCCCGCGCCCGCCGGGCACGGGGGGACCCCACCCCGCGCCGCCCGTCGGCTCCTCCTGGTGCACGCGCACCCGGACGACGAGTCGATCAACAACGGCGCGACCATGGCCAAGTACGCGGCCGAGGGAGCCCAGGTGACCCTGGTCACCTGCACCCTCGGTGAGCGCGGCGAGGTCATTCCGCCGGAGCTGCGGCACCTGAGCGGCGCCGGGCTCGGCGAACACCGTCTGGGCGAACTGGCCGCCGCCATGCGCGAACTCGGCGTGGCCGACGTCCGCCTCCTCGGCGGCACGGGCCGCTACGCGGACTCGGGCATGATGGGCCTCGCCGACAACGACGACCCCGCGAGCCTGTGGCAGGCGGACGTCGACGACGCCGCCCGCGCCCTGACCGACGTGATCCTGGAGGTCCGCCCCCAGGTCCTGGTCACCTACGACCCGCACGGCGGCTACGGCCATCCCGACCACATCCAGGCCCACCGCATCGCCATGCGCGCGGTCGACCTGGCGGCGCGGGCCGGCTGGCGGATCCGCAAGGTCTACTGGAACCGCGTCCCGCGTACGGTCGCCGAAGAGGCGTTCGCCCGGCTCCGGGTGGACCTGCCCGCCCTGCCGTTCACCGAGAGCGCCGCCGTCGAGGACGTACCGGGCGTGGTGGACGACGAGCGGATCACGACCGTGATCGACGGCACCGCCCACGCCGCCGCCAAGGCCGCCGCGATGCGCGCGCACGCCACCCAGATCGAGGTGGCCGACCGGTACTTCGCGCTCTCCAACGACCTCGCACAGCCCCTCTTCACCACCGAGTACTACGAACTGGTCGACGCGACGCCCGCCGCCCGGCCGGAGTCCGACCTGTTCGCCGGCCTCGACACCGGGGAGACCGCATGAGCTCGATGCTCGCCCAGCCGCTGAGGAAGCCGTCCGCCACGCGCCTGCTCGCCCTCCTCGGGCTCTTCGTGCTCGGCGCCCTCACCGCGGTCGCCGGGGCCCTCGTCCAGCCCGCCCTGTTCCCGGGCGGACTGCTGCTCGCGCTCGCCGGAGAGGCCGGGCTCGTGCTGGGCGCGGGCCTGGCCCTGGGCAGCCGGGGCGCCGCCGCCGCGCCCGCGGGTGGCTGGATCATCACCGTCATCCTGCTCACCGCCAGCCGTCCCGAGGGCGACTTCCTCTTCGGCACGGGAGCCGCCTCCTACCTCTTCCTGCTCGGCGGTATGGCAGTTGCTGTGATCTGCGCCACCCTCGGGCCGCTGCGGCAACCGGACGGGGACGGCGCCCGACTTGGCAAGTGACGTACCACTTCCGCCTGCCGCACACGTGCGAGTCCCGTGCGTATTTCCCCGGCGGTCGTGGGATACGCGCCAGAAGTGGCCAGTATGGTGGTGCGCGCCGCCGAGCCTCCCCCAGCGCTCGAATCCGTTCGAGCAGGGGGGACCCCCACTCGCAATGAAGGTCGCAACGGGCGGTGGAGCCAACCGGGAGAACCAGCCTTGAGTCGTGAAACTGACACTCCGTCCTCCGGGCCCGACGGGCGCGGCGGAGCCGCATACCCCTCGGGCACGCCGCCGTACGGGACCCCCATGGTTTCCGACACCGGCGCGGACGCGGGCCGTTCGGGCACGCAGCCGGAGGAACGCAAGACCGAGACCACGCTGACGACCAGGATCCGGATCAACATCCCCGGATCCCGCCCCATTCCGCCGGTCGTCATGCGCAAGCCCGTCGTCGGCAACTCCTCCCGGGACACCGCGGAGACCGAGGTGCCGGCGCAGTCCGCCGCCCCGGCCGCCGGACCCGGCGCCGCCGAGCCGCCGGCCGAACCCGCAGCGCCCGGGGAGGAGAAGGCGAGCGACTGGTTCGTCCCGCGCAAGTCCGCCCCGGGCAAGGGCGGTCAGGGCGGCCCGCAGTCCAACGGCGCCGCGCAGAGCGGCGGTTCCGGCACGGCCGCGGGGCCCCAGGGTCCGGGCGGCGGCGCCCGTCCCGGCGGTGTGGTCCGCTCGATGGGCGTGCCCGGCGCGCGTCCCGGCGGACCCCGGCCGGGCGGCGCGGGACTTCCCGGCGCCACCGGCGGACCCGTCGCCCCGGGACACGGCGGAGGCACCGGCTCCTTCGACGTCACCGAGGCCCTGGCGGCGGGCGGCAACGGCGCCCGCCCCGGCGGCGAGGCACGCCGCGACGACCTGCCGTACTTCGCCGACAACGGCCAGGGCGGCCAGGACGGCCAGGGCGGCTACGGCCCCCAGGGCGGTCTGCCCCGCCCGGCCGGGCACGGCGGCTTCGACCCGGCCGCGGACTTCAACGCCCCGAACCCCCCGGCTGACTCCGGCGGTCTGGGCGACTTCGACGGCCCGACCGGCTTCGGCGGCTCCCCCGGCCGGGGCGGCCCGCAGGGCCCCTCGGGCCCGACCACCGGTCCCGTCACCGGCACCGGCCCCGTCGTACCCGCCCTCCCCGCGGGCCAGGGCGGGCCCGGCGCCCCCGGCATCCCGTCGGGCCCCGTGCCGCACCACCCCGGCGGCGGGCTCAGCGACGACACCGCGATCCTCACCCCGCAGAAGCCGGCCACCGGGCGCCACGGCGTCCAGGACAACGTCTCCGGCGACACCGTCACCAGCGGCATCCCCGTCGTCACCGGCGCCCGGAGCGGCCCCTTCGGATCCGGTGCCGGTGACGCGCCCGGCCCGCACACCCCGCCCAGGCTGCCCGACCCGGCCCCGTCGGGCGCCTCCGCCCCGCGCGCGCCGAAGAAGAAGGGCCGCAGCAAGCTGGCCCTGCTCAGCGGCGGCCTGATCGTCCTCGCGGGCGGCCTGTACGGCGCCGGGCTGCTGATGAACTCCTCCGACGTGCCCAAGGGCACCACCGTGCTCGGCGTCGACATCGGCGGCGGCACCCGCGACGACGCGGTCAAGAAGCTCGGCGACGCCTTCGACAAGCGGGTGGGCCAGCCGGTGAAGCTCTCCGTGGGCGGGAAGACCGTGGCGCTGGAGCCCGACAACGCCGGACTCCAGTTCGACATGCAGCGGACGGTCAGCGCGGCGGCGCGCAGCGACTACAACCCCGTCTCCGTGATCGGCTCGCTCTTCGGCAACCAGCGCGTCGTCGACCCGGTGATGCCGGTCGACGAGGAGAAGCTCCAGGCTGCCCTCAGGGCCGCCTCGGGCGGCTCCGGCTCGGTCACCGAGGGCGGGATCGAGTTCCGCAACGGCAAGGCCGTCGCCGTCTACGGCAAGCCGGGCAAGGGCATCGACGCCGCCGGGTCCGCCGCGGCGATCACCCGGGCCTACCGCACCCAGGTGGAGACCGGCGCGGCCGGCCCGGTCGGCGTCCCGACCACGGCCCAGGCGCCGACGGTCTCCAACGCCGAGGTCGACCGGATGATGAAGGAGTTCGCGCAGCCCGCGATGTCCGCCATCGTCACGATCAAGGCCGACTCCGGGCCCAGCATCCGCTTCGGCCCTGTCTCGCTGCCGAAGATCCTCAGCTTCAAGGCGATCGGCGGCAAGCTGGTGGACAGCTACGACCTGGCCGCGCTCAAGGAGGCGTACGGCACGACCTTCGACGGCGTGCAGGTCCAGACGGCGACCGGCAAGCGCGGGGTGCTCCCGAACGACGTCGTCGCCGCGCTGCGCACGGCGCTGCGGGGCAAGACGCCCGCCGAGCGCACCCAGGCCATCGAGACCAACCCCACCTGACGCGCGCCGCGCCACCGCCCCGAAGGCCCGTCCCGCGCGGACGGGCCTTCGCGCTGCCGCGCTGGCCGCCTCCGCCGGATGCGGGCGGTACACGGCCCGCATCCGGCGGAGGCGGGCGGTACGCGGCCCGCATCCGGCGGAGGCGGGCGGTACGCGGCCCGCGCGGGCGGCGCTGGGAACCGCCGCGCGCAGGCGTCAGTTGAGCATCGCCCTGGCCGCCCTGGCCTCGCCGCGCACCCGTTCCGCGGCCCCCTCGTCCACCGCGCCGATCAGCTCCGCGTACTCCTCCAGCTCCACGGCCCCGTCGGCGAACTCGCCCCGCCGCACGAGCAGCCGGGCCCGCTCGAAGCGCAGCTTCGCCGGATGCGAGGGCAGCAGCAGCGACAACTCCACCGCCCACAGCGCCACATCGGTGCGCTCGGGCCGGGTCGCCGCCCAGGCGCGGACGTTGTTCAGGATGCGCAGCACGACCTCCAGCGGATCGGCGGGCGTCAGCATCGACGGCTCCAGCGGTGTGCCGGTGGCCCCGGACGCCAGGAGCCGCGCGTCGCCGCCCGCCAGCACCCGCCCGCCGTCGAACGGGTCGGCGAGCACCTGCTCGCCAGCGGGGCCGAAGCCGATCACGAAGTGGCCGGGCAGCGCGACCCCGTAGACCGGCGCCCCGGCCCGTCTCGCCACCTCCAGCCACACCACCGACAGCAGGATCGGCAGCCCCCTGCGCCGCTTCAGCACCTGATGCAGCAGCGACGACTCCAGCCGCCCGTAGTCCGCGGCCACCCCGTGGAAGCCGAGGCGCTCACCGAGCAGCTCCCGCAGGGCCTCCGCCCACGCGCGCGGCCCCCCGGGGCGGAACGGCAGCCGGCCCGCGAGGTCGTCCAGCTCCATCTGCGCGGCGTCCACGCCGTCGTCCGTGAGGGTGCCGTCGGCCTGCGCCGCCACCAGCAGGCACAGCTCCGCCAGATCGGGCCGCTCGGACCGCGCCTCCTCGGCGAACCGCCGCCGCAGCCCGGCGGACCGTCCGGGCGGCGGGGGACACGGGGCCGGCTCGTGTCCTTCCACGGAAATCGTCACCGCCGCCCGTCGTCGTCCGCGCCCGCCGTCCGCGGCGCGCGGTAGTGGTGGTAGGCGTGGTGCGCGGTGAACCCCAGCCCGGTGTACAGGGTCCGGGCGCCCGCGTTCTCCGACTCGACCTGGAGCCAGGCGGCCGAGGCGCCCTCGTCCAGCGCCCGCCGGGCGAGCGCGGCCATCACCCGGGTGGCGAGCCCCCGGCGGCGCAGCGCCGGATCGACCTCGACGGCGGCGAAGCCCGCCCACCGGCCGTCCACCACGCACCGGCCGATCGCGGCGGGCGGGCCGCCGTCCGCGGCGGGAACCGTCGCGAACCACACCGACGGCCCCCCGCCCAGGACCTCCAGGGCCACCTCGCTCAGGCCCTTGCGCTGATACCGCGCGAGCCACGCCTCGTCGGCCCGCCGGGACAGCGCCACCCCGCCACCCCCGTCCCGGTCGGCGACGGGCGCGAGGGCCCCGGTCCACACCGCGGCGCTGACCTCCCGCGTCCACCCCAGCCGCTCCAGCTGCGCGCACAGCAGCTCCTGGGTGCCCTCGGCGCCGGTCGCGGCCTGCACGTACGCGGGGAGCCCGCGCTCGCCGTACCAGCGCCGTACGGCCTCCAGCGCGTCCGGCAGCGGCAGCCCGGGGTCGCCGAGCGGCAGCGCCGAGTTGGCGCGGCGGGTGAAGCCGGAGGCGGCCCGCAGCTCCCACTCGCCGAGCCGCTCGCTCTCCAGGGGCCGCCACGCGCGCGAGGACACGTGTGCGAGCTCCTCGAAGGAGGCGGCCGGGCCCCGGCGCCGCGCCGGGGCGGCGGGCACGACCTTCCCCGCGACCAGCGACGCTTCCGGGATGCGGACGGATTCGCCGTTCCTCCGTGTGATCAGCAGCACACCGTCGTCCCATGATGCGAGAACACCCACCGTGTCGGTGAACTTCTCACCCTTGGACGCAGGATCGTTCAGGCGGCGTACTGAGACGCGTTTGCCCACGTCAGAGGCGGTGACACGGACCTCAAGCCGCCCCGTCGCAGAGATTTCCACGGGTCAGTTCACCCCTCCTGTTCGGATCATGCCCCGGAACGGAGATACTAGGGGCGGGCATCGACGACGCCGCGCTCCCGCGCGCCAGGCGGCGGAGCCTGAAGAGGCCCGCCAGCGCCCTATCGAGGAGGAACGACAGCGTGACCTACGTCATCGCGCAGCCTTGTGTCGACGTCAAGGACAAGGCGTGCATCGAGGAGTGCCCGGTCGACTGCATCTACGAGGGCCAGCGGTCCTTGTACATCCACCCGGACGAATGCGTCGACTGCGGTGCCTGTGAGCCGGTCTGCCCGGTCGAGGCGATCTTCTACGAGGACGACACTCCGGAGGAGTGGAAGGACTACTACAAGGCGAACGTCGAGTTCTTCGACGAGCTCGGCTCCCCGGGCGGCGCCAGCAAGCTGGGCCTGATCGAGCGGGACCACCCCTTCGTCGCCGCGCTGCCGCCGCAGGCCGAGTAATCCCCGTCGGCGACCCGCACCGCGCGCCGCCTCGGTCCCGTACGCCCCGATCCCCGAGATCGCCGTACGGGACCGGGGCGTCGTCGTGTCCGGCAGCAGCAGAAAGAGAGCCAGATCCGTGTCCGCAGTCTCCGACCGCCTTCCGACCTTTCCCTGGGACAGGCTGGAGCCGTACAAGAAGACGGCCGCCGCGCACCCGGGCGGCATCGTCGACCTCTCCGTCGGCACCCCGGTCGACCCGGTCCCCGACCTGATCCAGAGGGCCCTGACCGACGCGGCGGACTCCCCGGGCTATCCGACGGTCTGGGGCACCCCGGCCCTGCGGGACGCGATCACGGGCTGGGTGGAGCGCCGCCTGGGCGCCCGCGGCATCACCCACCGGCACGTCCTGCCCGTCGTGGGCTCCAAGGAACTCGTCGCCTGGCTCCCCACCCAGCTCGGGCTCGGCCCCGGCGACCGGGTGGCCCACCCGCGCCTCGCCTACCCGACCTACGAGGTGGGCGCCCGCCTGGCCCGCGCCGCGTACGAGGTCTACGACGACCCTGCCGGGCTGGACCCGCGCGGCCTGAAGCTGCTCTGGCTGAACTCCCCGTCCAACCCCACAGGCAAGGTCCTCTCCCGCGAGGAGCTGACCCGGATCGTGGCCTGGGCCCGCGCGCACGGCGTGCTGGTCTTCTCCGACGAGTGCTACCTGGAGCTCGGCTGGGACGCCGAGCCCGTCTCGGTCCTGCACCCGGACGTGAACGGCGGCTCGTACGAGGGCATCGTGGCCGTGCACTCGCTGTCCAAGCGCTCCAACCTGGCCGGCTACCGCGCCGCGTTCCTCGCCGGTGACCCGGCGGTCCTCGCCCCGCTCCTGGAGATCCGCAAGCACGGCGGGATGATGACACCGGCGCCCACCCAGGCGGCGGCGGTCGCCGCCCTCGGCGACGACGAGCACGTCCGTGTCCAGCGCGAGCGCTACGCGGCCCGCCGTACGGCCCTGCGCGCGGCCCTGGAGGGCCACGGCTTCCGTATCGAGCACAGCGAGGCCAGCCTCTACCTGTGGGCGACCCGGGACGAGTCCTGCTGGACCACGGTGGCCGCCCTGGCCGACCGGGGCGTCCTCGTTGCCCCCGGCGACTTCTACGGCGAGGCGGGCGCCCGGCACGTGCGCGTGGCGTTCACCGCCACGGACGAGCGGGTGCGCGCCGCGGTCGAGCGGCTGGGCCAGGGCCGCGGCAGGCTGGGTCTGCCCGTCAAGGAGCGGCGTCCGGTGCGGTGAGAGGGCGTGCCGGGCGTCGCGACGGGGGCGAACGCCGCCCGCTGCGGTGCCGGCCGCGCCGCGGGCGCCTTCGCCCGTCCATGCGAAAGCCGGCGGGCCCGGGACGATCCCGGGCCCGCCGGCCCCTGCCTGCCTGGCGGCGGGCGTCAGCCGACCGGAAGGCCCTGCACCGGCAGCGAACCGGTGGGCAGGCCGCCCTGGGTCGCGGCACCGGCGGTCTCGCCGAGGACGGAGCCGACCGACCCGGCCACGCCGCCCGCGGTCGCCTGCGCGGCGGGCGCCGCCTTCTTCGCGACCTTGCCGCCGGTCTTGGCCACGTTGCCGCCGGCCTTCTTGGCCGCCTTGCCGCCGGTCTTGGTGACCTTGCCGCCGGCCTTCGTCGCCGCGGGCAGCGCCTGGTCCACCGCCGTGTCGACGGCACCGCCCGCGAGGCCCGTGGCGTTCTGGGCCGCACCGTCGACGACGCTGGAGCCGTCCAGGGCGGTCAGTCCGCCGACCTTGGGGGCCGCGGGCAGCTCGGGGGCCGCGCTGGCGGAGCCGGCCGCACCGACCCCGGCAGCCGCTCCCGCGGCGACGATGAGCGCGGCACGGGCGATCCGGCGGGTCAGGGGGAGGGACATGATGCTCCTTCGACGGGTAAGTCGGATGAGAACGATGAAGTGTCCGACCGCGCCGGGCAGTTGACCGACTGGCTGTTGATCTCCGGGCTCGGACGCAGTGACTACCGCTCGAAGGCCGTGAAGGTTGCGGCGCGGCAATGTAAAGAGTTGGCAATGCGTCGCATAATCGCCTGCGGATAAAAATGGGCAAAGCGCACCCCCGTGTGAGGTGCGCCGAATCCTTACAGCCCTTTGTTCCCAAGGGTGTTGGCGGATACGGGGGTACCCGCGTGCACACCTGCCCGGCCCGGCGCCGGACGACACCGCCCGTAACCCGGACGAGGGATCGGGTGAACGCCTGACCGTACTACCGGCTCGTCGTGATCCGGACCGAGTCCGCCGCCCCGTCCGCCCCCGGGCCGCCCGGTTCGGCCGGCCCGGCCGTCCGCCACCGGCTGTCGGTGCTGCCGGCGGTCCACTGCCGCCCCGCGTACACCACCCGGGTCACCCGCAGATCGGAGGCGTTGGCCACGGCCCAGTGGGCCAGTTGCCAGCCCCGCTCACGGGCCCCGCGCCCGGCGCCCCCGCCCCCGTCGCGGGGCACCGGCAGCACCACGGTCTGCCCGTCGCCGTCGCCGTCGTCGACCGCGGTGGGCGTGGGCGCGGTCCCGCGGCGGCCCACCTCCGCGGCGGCCGGCTGGAGCGCGTCGCGCCCGAAGTCCCGCAGCAGCGCCGCCCGTACGGCGTCGGCGCCCGTGGCCCGCGCGGTCCCGGCGAGCCCCTGGCAGGTCAGCGTGGCCGCCGAGCGCCCGGTCAGCGCGGCGGCCAGCAGGGCGGCGTTCGGCTCGTGCTTGGCGTAGGCGTCGGGGAATCCGCTGCGCTGGACGCGCTGCGCGGCCACGGTGAGCGGCAGTTCGGTGTAGCGGGGGACCTTCACCAGGTGCTCGTAGAAGGCGCCCGCCGAGAAGGCCGGGTCGAGGATCTCCCGCTGGGTGCCCCAGCCCTGCGAGGGACGCTGCTGGAAGAGGCCGAGCGAGTCCCGGTCGCCGTACTCGATGTTGCGCAGCGCCGACTCCTGCAGCGCGGTCGCCAGCGCGATCGTCACGGCCCGCTCGGGCAGCCCGCGGCCGGTGCCGACGGCGGCGATCGTCGCGGCGTTGACGGCCTGCTCCTGGCTGAACTCGTAGCGCGCCCCGTCGGCCCGGCCCGAGACGACCACGCAGCCCGGGGTGCTCCGGCTGCCGGTGACGTACTGCACCACGAGATAGCCCGTGACGGCGAGCAGGACCAGGAAGGACGCCCCCCGGCGAAGGAGGCGGCCACGGCGTTGAGAGGGTGACGTCTCTGGCACGCGTACAAGGTAGCCGAGGTTACTGAGTGGTATGAGGCGGGTGCGCAAAGTGGGGCCGCGCACCGGGGCGTTAGGGTCGGCACCATGGCCGACACCTCCCTTGACCTCACGCTGGACGCCGCCCGGCTCACCGCGCGGCTCGTCGACTTCCCGTCCGTCAGCGGCACCGAGCAGCCCCTGGCCGACGCCGTCGAGCAGGCGCTGCGGACCCTGCCGCACCTGACGGTCGAGCGGTACGGCAACAACGTCGTGGCGCGCACGGACCTGGGGCGGGCGCAGCGGGTGATCCTCGCCGGGCACATCGACACCGTCCCCCTCGCGGACAACGTGCCCTCGCGCCTCGACGAGGACGGCGTCCTGTGGGGCTGCGGCACCTGCGACATGAAGTCGGGCGTCGCGGTCCAGCTGCGCGTCGCCGCGACCGTCCCGGCCCCCAACCGCGACCTCACCTTCGTCTTCTACGACAACGAGGAGGTCGCCGCCGACCTCAACGGCCTCAAGCACCTCGCCGAGCACCGCCCGCACTGGCTGGAGGGCGACTTCGCGGTCCTGCTGGAGCCGTCCGACGGCGAGGTGGAGGGCGGCTGCCAGGGCACTCTGAGGGTGCTGCTGCGGACCACGGGCGAGCGCGCCCACTCCGCGCGCGGCTGGATGGGCTCCAACGCGATCCACGCGGCGGCGCCGATCCTCGCCCGGCTGGCCTCGTACGAGCCGCGCCGCCCGGTGATCGACGGCCTGGAGTACCGCGAGGGCCTGAACGCCGTCGGTGTCTCGGGCGGCGTCGCGGGCAACGTCATCCCGGACGAGTGCGTCGTCACCGTGAACTTCCGGTACGCGCCCGACCGCACCGGGGAGGAGGCCGTCGCGCACGTGCGCGAGGTCTTCGCGGACTGCGGAGTCGAGGAGTTCGTGATCGACGACCACAGCGGCGGCGCCCTGCCGGGACTGTCCCACCCGGCCGCGGCGGCCTTCACGGCGGCCGTCGGCGGCACGCCCCGGCCCAAGTTCGGCTGGACGGACGTCTCGCGCTTCGCGTCCCTGGGCATCCCGGCCGTCAACTACGGCCCCGGCAACCCGCATCTGGCCCACAAGCGCGACGAACGGGTCGACACGGCGAAGATCCTCGCGGGCGAGGAGCGGCTGCGCGCCTGGCTCACCTCGTGAGGCGGACGGGGTGCCCGGCGGGTTTCGGGCGCGGTGTCCCGGACATGCTGACGTCCCTCGTATGTAACCCGCGCGGATCTACGATGAGGTCGAACGACCCGGCACACGGAGGGAGCGCACATGGCTACCGGTAACCCCGAGGGGAAGCAGCAGCCGCCCGACGAGCAGAGGCTGGGCCCCGTGCTGCGCAGGCGCGACCAGGTGCAGACCGGCACCACCGACCAGCGGCTGCTGGACGAGCGCGCCCCCACGGACTGGGTCCACACCGACCCCTGGCGCGTGCTGCGCATCCAGTCGGAGTTCATCGAGGGCTTCGGCACCCTCGCCGAACTGCCGCCCGCGATCAGTGTGTTCGGCTCCGCCCGGACACCGGCCGGCAGCGCCGAGTACGACGCCGGGGTCCGCCTCGGCCGGGGCCTGGTCGACGCGGGCTTCGCGGTGATCACCGGCGGCGGCCCCGGAGCCATGGAGGCCGCCAACAAGGGCGCCTGCGAGGCGGGCGGCATCTCGGTCGGCCTCGGCATCGAGCTCCCCTTCGAGCAGGGGCTCAACTCCTACGTCGACATCGGCCTGAACTTCCGGTACTTCTTCGTCCGCAAGATGATGTTCGTCAAGTACGCCCAGGGCTTCGTGGTCCTGCCGGGCGGGCTCGGCACCCTCGACGAGCTCTTCGAGGCGCTCACCCTCGTCCAGACGCAGAAGGTCACGCGCTTCCCGATCGTGCTGTTCGGCGCCGCGTACTGGGGCGGCCTGGTCGACTGGCTGAAGGACACCCTGGTGGCCGAGGGCAAGGCGTCCGAGAAGGACCTCCTGCTCTTCCACGTCACCGACGACGTGGACGAGGCCGTCGCCCTCGTGTCCAAGGAGGCCGGCCGCTAGGGCGTGCTTCGAAAGCCCCGCCTGCCCGGCGGCGTCTGGCACGCACGCTCGCCGCGTTGTCGGGATCACCCCGATACATCCGGTATCGGGGCGACCCTCCGTCTTGCGATCGCACGCACCAGGGCGGCCACCGGCTCAGGAGGGTCGCGGGGGAGCGGCACCGCGGGGGCGCGTGTCCTACGCCAGCCCCCGCCGGGCCACCGCGGGAGCGCGGTGGCCCGCGATCGAGGCCACCATGTCCAGCACCTGCCGGGTCTCGCCCACCTCGTGGACGCGGTAGACCCGCGCACCCAGCCAGGCCGACACCGCGGTCGTCGCGAGCGTCCCGAGGACGCGCTCCTTGACCGGCCGGTCCAGCGTCTCCCCGACGAAGTCCTTGTTCGACAGGGAGACCAGCACAGGCCACCCCGTCTCCACCATCTCGCCGAGCCGCCGCGTCGCCTCCAGGCTGTGCCGGGTGTTCTTCCCGAAGTCGTGCCCCGGGTCGATCATGATCGACTCCCTGGGCACCCCCAGGGCCAGCGCCCGCTCCGCGAGTCCCACCGTCACCCGCAGGATGTCCGCCATGACGTCGTCGTACGTCACCCGGTGCGGCCGGGTCCGCGGCTCGGCGCCGCCCGCGTGCGTGCACACCAGCCCCGCGCCGTAGCGGGCGGCGACCTCCGCGAGGCCCGGGTCCACCCCGCCCCACGCGTCGTTCAGCACGTCGGCGCCCGCCTCGCACACCGCGGCCCCGACCTCGGCACGCCAGGTGTCCACGCTGATCACGACCTCCGGGAAGCGCCGCCGGACCTCGGCCACGAACCCGACCGTGCGCCGCGCCTCCTCCTCGGCGCTCACCTCGTCCCCCGGTCCCGCCTTGACCCCGCCGATGTCGACGATCGCGGCCCCCTCGGCCACGGCCTGCTCCACGCGCGCGAGGGCGGGCTCGTCGCGGAACGTCGCCCCCTGGTCGTAGAAGGAGTCCGGGGTCCGGTTCACGATCGCCATGATCACCGGCTCGTGCGTGCCGAACTCACGCCTGCCCAGCCTGAGCATCCCCTGTGACCTCTCCTCGATCGTGCCGGTCCGTCCCGGCCTTCGGGCCGCCTGCGACCCTAACCGCCAGCCTCGCATGGCACGATCGTCCCCTGACACACTCGACCGCTCGCATCACCGACCGTGGGGGCCACCGCGATGGTTATGTTCTTGTTCCTGGTCGTCGCGCTGGCCGTCGTCGTCGCCGCGGTGACCCTCGCCGTGGTGGGCGGCGGCGACGGCGAGGGACCGCTGCCCGACGTGGCGCCCGAGCACCTCCAGGACGCGCTGCCCCCGGACCGCCCGGTCGTCCGGACCGACGTGGAGAGCCTGCGCTTCCCGCTGGCCGCCCGCGGCTACCGCATGGCCGACGTCGACGACGCCCTGACCCGCCTGGGCGCCGAACTCGCCGAGCGCGACTCCCGCATCGCCGACCTGGAGTCCGCGCTGTCCGGCGCCCGTGCCCCGGGCCACCGTGTGCCGATGGACAAGCCCGCCCCGGAGGACGAGCAGTGAGCGAGGGCGCGGCGGTCGCGGGCGCGGACGGCGCCCTGCGCTGCCCCTGGGCCCTGTCCACCGCGGACTACGTGGCGTACCACGACGAGGAGTGGGGCCGCCCGGTCCACGGCGACCAGGCCCTCTTCGAACGCCTCAGCCTGGAGGCATTCCAGTCGGGCCTGTCCTGGATCACGATCCTGCGCCGCCGCGAGGGCTTCCGCGCCGCCTTCGCGGGCTTCCGCATCGCCGAGGTCGCGGCCTTCGCGGACGCCGACCGGGAGCGCCTGCTCCGGGACGCGGGCATCATCCGCAACCGGGCGAAGATCGACGCGACCCTGGCCAACGCGCGCGTGCTCGCCGAGTGGGCGCCCGGCGAGCTGGACGAGCTGATCTGGTCCCACGCCCCGGACCCGGCCGGCCGCCCCGCGCCCAGGACCCTGGCCGACGTGCCCGCCGTCACCCCGGAGTCGACGGCCCTGTCCAAGGCCCTGAAGAAGCGGGGACTGCGGTTCGTGGGGCCCACCACCGCGTACGCCCTGATGCAGGCGTGCGGCCTGGTGGACGACCACCTGCGGGAGTGCGCCGCACGCGGCGCCGGGTGAGGGGCCGGGTCCGCCGCGGCGGGCTCACCGGCCCAGGTACCTCGGCCTCTCCTTGTCCACGAAGGCCCGCACCGCGATCGCGTGGTCCTCGGAGGACCCCGCGCGCGTCTGCAGCTCGTCCTCCTTCTCCAGGGTCTCCTCCAGGGAGTGCGACAGCCCGAAGGCCGTCGCCTCCTTGATCGCCGCGTACGCCACCGTCGGCCCCTCGGCCAGGGCGCGCGCCACCTTCTCGGCCTCCGCGCGCAGCTCCCCGGCAGGCACCACGCGGTGGGCGACACCCAGCTCGTACGCCTCCCGCGCCGTGATGTTGCGCGGGAAGAGCAGCAGGTCGGCGGCGCGGCCCGGTCCGACGACCCGCGGCAGCGTCCAGGAGATCCCGGAGTCCGCGGTGAGGGCGACCCCGGCGAACGAGGTGTTGAACGCGGCCGTGTCCGCCACCACCCGGTAGTCCGCCGCCAGCGCGAAGCCGAAGCCGGCGCCGGCCGCGACGCCGTTGACCCCGGCGACGACGGGCTTCGCCATCCCGGCCAGCGCGCGCACGATCGGGTTGTAGTGCTCCCGCACGGTGCTCATGGTCTCGCCCGAGCCGGTCTCCCGGTCCGCCGTCAGCAGGCCGATGTGCTCCTTGAGGTCCTGCCCCACGCAGAACGCGCGCTCCCCGGCCGCCGTCAGCAGCACGGCCCGTACGGCGCCGTCGTCCGCGGCGGCCCGGACCGCGTCCCGCAGGGCGACCTTGGCGGCGACGTTCAGCGCGTTCATCGCCTCCGGGCGGTTCAGCGTGATCGTCGCCAGTCCGTCGCTCACCTCGTAGAGCACGGTGTCGGCCATGGCGTATCCCCTCCGGGTGTCGCGGCTCGGCGGCGTACTCGTCGGTACGCCTCGTCTGAGGACAGCATGGCGGAGATCACAGGCGACGGCTCCGGCCGGACGTGTGACCTGCGTCAAACGAATCCTGGCCGGTTCCGTACGGCCGAAGTGCGTGCGGTGGCGCAGTATCGCAGTCCCATCGCCGAATTGGGTGGTTTTGCTCGCGCGCGTTGTCCAAGCGATGCCGACTGATGTTGGTCATCGGGTCCTGAGATGCGGGATAATGGCCGGGAAGCAATGTGTTCGATGCCGGTCACGCGTGTCCCACGCGTGACACGCGTGCCCTCCATGGGGCCGCCGGCTTTGGCGATGAGCTGGTTTCAGGAAGGGGTACGAGCATGGCGGCCATGAAGCCGCGGACGGGCGATGGCCCGCTCGAGGTGACCAAGGAGGGGCGGGGCATCGTCATGCGCGTTCCGCTCGAAGGCGGCGGTCGGCTCGTCGTCGAGCTGACCCCTGACGAGGCCGACGCGCTCGGCGACGCCCTCAAGAAGGTCGTCGGCTGACGCGGGCGCGACCCTACCCTTTCGGTGGCCCCGGCATTCCTCATCCGCCGGGGTCGCTGCTTTGTCCGGCGGATCGTGCCCGCGGCTCTCAGCGCTTCACGGCGCAGAGCAGTCCGTCCCCGACGGGCAGCAGCGACGGCACCAGCTCCTGGCTCTCGCGCACCGCGCGCAGCAGCTCCCGGACCCGTATCACCTCGGTGGGCTGCGGCCCCGAGTCGACGGTGCGCCCGTTGGTGAAGGCGCCCTCGAACACGACGAGCCCGCCGGGCCTCAGCAGACGCAACGATTCAGCGAGATAGTCGAGGAACTCCAGCCGGTCGCCGTCGCAGAAGACCAGGTCGTAACCGGCGTCGGCGAGGCGGGGCAGGACGTCCAGGGCGCGGCCGGGGATGAAGCGGGCGCGGTTGCTGGCGAAGCCGGCGGCCCGGAACGCCTGGCGGGCGAACTGCTGGTGCTCCGGCTCGGGGTCCACGGTGGTCAGCACGCCGTCCGGGCGCATGCCGTGCAGGAGGTGGATCCCGGAGACACCGGTACCGGTGCCGATCTCCGCGACCGCCTTGGCGTCCGCGGCGGCGGCCAGCAGACTCAGCGCGGCGCCCGTGCCGGGCGACACCGAGCGCAGTCCCGCCTCGCGGGCCCGGTCACGGGCCCAGAGCAGGACGTCGTCCTCGGCGACGTAGGCGTCGGCGAACGCCCAGCTCGTCTGCCGGTTGCCGGTAATGACCCTCTCCTGTCCCCGTGGTTGCCTGGGCGTGACTGTATCCGCTGCGGCCGGGAACCCGCAGATGGGACCGCGCGTTGAGAGGGGTGGGAAGAGGAGTGGGGGGACACGGTTGGATCACGACGGCGAGCGGGGCCCTGAGCGGGCCGCGGAGCGGGCGGACCAGGGGTCTCAGCCCCCATCAAATTCTCGTAAAACCGCTTATCCGGAGCTAACGGGCGAGGTGGCTATGGTAGGGGCTCCACTGGACACCACCAGAGCCGACAGGGGAGGTGCGGCTGCGCCTGTGGATCGCAGGGGAACGCTCCGGCGCTTCCTCGGATCGGCGGGCAGGCCGAAATCCGTGAACGACACCGCTGACCACAGTCACGCCGGCGACTTCGCCCAGACCGCGAGCTTCTCCACCGACGCGGACGGGCAGGCGTGGACTCCGCCCACCTGGGAGGAGATCGTCAGCACGCACAGCGGCCGGGTCTACCGCCTGGCGTACCGCCTCACGGGTAACCAGCACGACGCCGAGGACCTCACGCAGGAGGTCTTCGTCCGCGTCTTCCGCTCCCTGTCGACCTACACACCCGGCACCTTCGAGGGCTGGCTGCACCGCATCACCACGAACCTCTTCCTGGACATGGTCCGCCGCAAGCAGCGCATCCGTTTCGACGCGCTCGGCGACGACGCGGCCGAGCGGCTCCCCAGCAAGGAGCCCACGCCCCAGCAGATCTTCAACGACGCCCACTTCGACGCGGACGTCCAGCAGGCGCTCGACACCCTCGCGCCCGAGTTCCGCGCCGCGGTCGTCCTGTGCGACATCGAGGGCCTGTCCTACGAGGAGATCGCCGCGACGCTGGGCGTCAAGCTCGGCACCGTGCGCTCCCGGATCCACCGCGGGCGCTCGCAGCTGCGCAAGGCCCTCGCCCACCGCTCGCCGGAGGCGCGCGCCGAGCGCCGCTCCTTCGTGCCGCGTGTGGCCGCTCTGGGAGGAGGGGGCGCGACCGCGTGAGTGGCTCCCGACCCGACCCCGCCGAACGGCTCCTGGCCGAGCAGCACCTCGGCGACCGGCTCTCCGCGCTCGTCGACGGAGAACTCGGTCACGAGGCGCGCGAACGTGTCCTCGCGCACCTGGCGACCTGCGCCAGGTGCAAGTCGGAGGTCGACGCCCAGCGCCGGCTGAAGAACGTCTTCGCGGAGGCGGCCCCGCCGCCGCCCTCCGAGAGCTTCCTCGCCCGCCTCCAGGGCCTTCCCGGCGGAGGCGACCTGGACGGCGGCGGACCGCCGCTGGGCGGGGGAGGGTTCGGACAGCTGACCGGCCGGCCCGGTGCCGGGGGTGTCTTCGGCACCAAGCGCGACGAGGGCTTCCCGTTCGGCTACGTGCCCGCGCACACCCGCGCCCCGGCGCTCCCGGCCGCCGAGCGCGGCTTCCGCACCCATCCCGTGGGCGGCCGTCAGGACGCCGACCGCTTCGCCTCCTCGCGGATGCGGTTCGCGTTCGTCGCGGCCGGCGCGGTGTCGCTGGCCGCCCTGGCCCTCGGCGGTGTCACCACCAGCGCGCCCGCCGACGTGGAGGCACGCGGCGGCTCGGGCGGCAGCAACGTCACCCCGGCGCGCACCCAGGGCGGCGGTACCGCGACCACCCCCGACAGCCAGCGCCGCCGTGGCGGGGGACCCCTGCTCGCCCAGGGCCAGGGCCAGCGGTCGCAGGAGACCCGGGTCGCCCCGACCCAGGTGTCGGCCCCGCTGCTGCCCGGCATGCCGGTCCGGCCCGCCGACATGACGATGGACACCCTGACGGCACCCGTGGTGGCGGGCGCCGCCGCCATGTCCCCGCTGATACGTCCGCTCAGCGCCGCGCCTCCGCTCACGCTGACCTCGTGGTCCCCGGACACCGGGATCACGGCCCTCCCCTCGCTGTCCGCCGCACCCGCCCCCGAGGCGACGCCCTTCCCGTCCTTCCCTCCCGCCGGGCGCTGACCCGGCCTCTCTGCGCAGCGGCCCACGAACCTGGTTGAATCCGGGGTGGGCCGCTCGCCGTGCTCGTCCGCCGGGTGCGCGTGGTCCACGAGCCGCGGTGACCTCGGACGCCGAGCGCCGGACGGGGAGCGGCACGGAGCCGCCGGTATCCGCAGGGATCCCGCGGCGACAGCGCGGAGTCGAGCAGGCATGCGGGCGCCGGGGCGTGCCGGGAGGCGGCCCGCCCGTCTGCCGCGGTCAGCAGGGAGCGGGAAGCACAGCATGGACGACGGCGACGACGGCAAGCCCCCGAAGGCGAAGTGGTGGAACCGGCCGCGGGGCGGCCTTGAGGAGGCCGCGGTGTCCGGCGCGGGTGAGCGCGTCCGCGCCGCCTACGGGGACGGGGACGCGGACGGCGACGTCGAACCGACCGCACCCGCGACACCGCAGCCCGCGCACGACGGCGACCGGACCCCGCGTCCCGCCGACCGGGCCCCCGCCGCGGACACGGCGGCGCCGACGGTGACGCCGTCCGGCGAGAACACGGCCCGCGACGAGTCGGGGCCGGGCATTCCGGCGCCCGCCGAACCGGTTCCCGGGACATCGGCGGCCCGCCCGGCCGAGCCCGCCCCCGGCACGGCGACGGCCTCCCCGGCCGCACAGTCTTCCGGCGCCCTCGCCGGCCACAAGACCGTCGCCCGCGAAACCGCCGCCCGCCGAGCCCCCGCCCCCGTGACAGCCGCCCCAGCCACCCACGACGGCGACTTCGCACTGGCTCGCCCGGCGGTGGCGCCCGCTGCCGGAGGGACGGCGGTGGCCCCCGCTGCTGCCGGAGGCACGCCTCCCGCCGTCGTGACGCCCGCTCACCAGGAGACGCCCGCCGTCGCGATGACGCCCCCTCACGGAGGAGCATCCCCGGAGCCGGAGCCGGAGCCGGAGCCGGAGCCGGAGCCGGAGCCGGAGCCGGAGCCGGAGCCGGAGCCGGCCGGGCGAGGTG